>JAUNGU010000111.1 GCA_030524315.1 Peptococcaceae bacterium | reverse complement strand
GCCCAACAGCTGCAAACCCTCGTTGATGGCAAGAAAGCCTTGGAAGTAAGAGGGCGCGGGCTCATGCTCGGCCTGCTCATGTCCGATGACACGGATATGGGCGCTCTCACCGGCGCCATCTGCGAAGAAGGCGTGCTCATTTGCACTGCCGGCGCGCAGGTGCTGCGTTTTGTGCCACCACTGATCATCACCAAGGAAGATGTGGACGTGGTCATCAGCACCTTGAAAAAGGTTCTCGCAAAATGAAGGTATTGATCGTTGGTCTGGGCCTCATTGGTGGTTCCATTGCCAAGGCCCTGACAGCTTACACAGATCTTCAGGTGGTGGGCATGGACAAGGACGACAAGACCTTGGCCCTCGCCCTGGACGAACAATCCATCAGCTACATTGCAGGCGAGCCCGATCTCATGGATGCGGATGTGATCATTTTGGCGTTGACGCCGAATAATACCATTCGCTTTGTCGAGGAGAATCGTGATAAAATAAATCCACGGGGACTCGTCGTCGACGTCTGCGGTGTCAAGCGAGACATTATGGCCTGCTTCCGTGCCAATTTCTTTGACAAGGGCATCGAGTACATCGGCATGCATCCAATGGCTGGGCGCGAGCTTTTTGGCTACGAGCATTCGCTGGTCAATCTCTTTCAAGGCGCGAGTCTTGTCATTACAAAAGACCCTGCCATCGATTACCACGTCGATTGGCAGTTGCTCGAAGAAACGGTTTTTGCCATGGGTTTTCGCAAAATGGTCGAATCGACGCCGGAAATCCACGACAAGATCATTGCCTACACCTCTCAGCTGGCGCACATTGTCTCCAGCGCCTACATTAAAAGCCCAACCATGCTTCATGAGGAAGGCTACAGCGCTGGGAGCTTCCGCGATTTGACCCGTGTGGCACGTCTCGACGAAAAAATGTGGACGGATCTTTTCATGCGCAACGGCGATTACCTGGTCAGCGAGATTGACGAGATCATCAAGCATCTGAGCGAGTATCGCGACGTCCTCGCAGCGGGTGACCGTGAACAGCTCCAGTCGCTGCTCAAGGATGGTCGCGTGCTCAAGGAATGGAGCAACGACCACGTGCAGTGAGGAGGGATCCGCATGAATGATAGAGAAATTTCTTGTGCCTCTCCCCAAGCAATGGTCGAGGAGGCCCACCAAACCATCTATGAGAGCTTGGGCAAATTAAAATATGTGAATATGAAATTCAAGACCCGTGGCAATCGCGAAAGCGGCTGGCTCTACAACGTGGATTTTTCCCACGACGGTGAAAATATGATCATCACCTTCCCAAATTCCGACCAAGAGGCGCAGCACATTGCCTTGAATAATCTTGAATATCTCAAGCTCAGACCCTATTACAAAGCAGCCTGCATAGGCTTCAAAAATATTGTTTTCTATAGTGACGTAGAGAAAGGAGCTTCAAATGAACCTTAAAGGACGAGATTTTTTAACACTCCGTGATTTTACCAGCGAGGAAATCCTGAGCATTGTCGACTTGGGACTGGATCTCAAGGACAAGCAGGCAAAGGGCATTCCGCATCCCTATCTCCAGGGCAAATCTCTGGCGATGATCTTCCAAAAATCCTCGACACGCACCCGCGTCTCCTTCGAAGTGGGGATGTATCAGCTCGGGGGGCAGGCGCTCTTTTTGAGCACCAACGATTTGCAAATCGGCCGCGGCGAGCCTGTGCAGGATACCGCGCGCGTGCTCGCTCGCTATGTGGACGGGATTTTGATCCGCACCTACGAGCAGGCAGAGGTAGAGGCTTTCGCCAAATATGCAGATGTACCGGTTATCAATGGTCTGACCGACACCTATCACCCAACCCAGGTCATCGCCGATTTGATCACCATCAAAGAGCAGAAGGGCCATCTTGAAGGGCTCGATTTCTGCTACGTCGGTGACGGCAACAACATGACCCATTCGCTGATGATCGGCATGCTCAAATGCGGCCTCAACGTCGCCATCGCGACACCGGACAACTACAAGCCAGAGGCTGAAATTGTCGCCTATGCCCAGAGCATCGCCGATGAAAAGGGCCTGACTCTGACCCTCACCAACGATCCAAAAGCCGTTGTGAAAAACGCCGATGTTGTCTATACTGATACTTGGGCAAGCATGGGCCAAGAAGCCGAAAAGGAAGAACGCGCCAAGGCTTTCGCCGGCTACCAGATTGATCTGGCAACCTTTGAAACTGCCAAGGACGACGCCATCTTTATGCACTGCCTGCCAGCATACCGTGGCTTTGAAGTCACCGACGAGGTGCTGGAACATCCACGCAGCGTCATTTTTGACGAAGCAGAAAATCGTATGCATGCGCACAAAGCCATCATGGCGAGCATTATGTAATTATTAGGAGGAAAATTTATGTCCAAAGTTGTATTAGCCTATTCCGGTGGTCTCGACACCTCAATCATCATTCCTTGGCTCAAGGAAAACTACGACGATTGCGAAGTCATCGCTGTTTGCGCCGATGTCGGCCAAGGCGATGAGCTCAACATCGTTCACGACAAGGCACTGGCGTCTGGTGCCAGCAAGGTCTACATCGTTGACCTCAAGGAAGATTTCGTCAAGGATTACGTCTATCCTGTCATCCGCTCCGGCGCCCTCTACGAAGGCGGCTACCTCCTCGGTACCTCTTGCGCCCGTCCAATCATCGCCAAGGCTCTCGTTGACGTGGCAAAAAAAGAAGGTGCAGATTACATTGCCCACGGTGCCACCGGCAAGGGCAACGACCAGGTGCGCTTTGAGCTGACCATCAAGGCCCTCAGCCCAGCCACCAAAATCATCGCGCCATGGCGCATCTGGGATATCAAATCCCGTGAAGATGCGGTGGATTTTGCCAACGCCCACAACGTGCCAGTGCCTGTCACCAAGAAGCGCCCATACAGCATGGACCGCAACGTGCTCCATCTCTCCCACGAAGGTGCCGATCTCGAAGATCCAGCAAACGAACCACTTGACGATCTCTATCTGATCTGCAACCGTCCAGAGGATGCACCAAACGAACCAGAATACATCACCATTACTTTCGAAAAAGGCAACGCTGTGAAATTGAATGGCGAAGAATTGGCACCACTGGCCATGCTCGAAAAGCTCAACGAACTCGGTGCAAAGCACGGCATCGGTATTCTCGACATCGTTGAAAACCGTCTCGTCGGTATGAAATCCCGTGGCGTTTATGAAACCCCTGGCGGCACCATTCTCTACAAGGCACACAAGGGCCTCGAATCCCTGACCCTCGACCGTGACACCATGGCTTTCAAGGAACATGCAGCCACCAAGTATGCGCAGCTCGTTTACGATGGCCTCTGGTTCACCCCTCTCAAGGAATCCATCGATGCCTTCGTTGACAAGACTCAGGAAACCTGCACCGGTGAAGTGCGCCTCAAGCTCTACAAGGGCAACTGCACCACCGCCGGCATGACCTCGCCTTATTCCCTCTACAACGAAGAATTCGTCACCTTCGGCGAAGATGAGGTCTACAACCAGGCGGATGCCGAAGGCTTCATCAATCTCTTTGGCCTGCCACTGAAGGTCAATGCACTGATGAAAGAACATCTGGAAAAGTAAGAGGAGACGATTATGGCAAAGCTTTGGGGCGGACGATTTTCAAAGGATAGCGATAAGCTGATGGAGGATTTTCATTCCTCCATCAGCTTTGACCAGAAGCTCTATTATTGGGACATTAAGGGCAGCATGGCGCATGCCACCATGCTCGGCAATGTCGGCGTCATCACCAAGGAGGAAGCTCAGACCCTCGTCAAAGGTCTGGAAGAAATTCTCGAGGAGATTGAAGCCGGACACGTAACCTTCAACCCTGCCGATGAAGACATTCACATGAATATGGAAGTGCTCCTG
>JAUNGU010000110.1 GCA_030524315.1 Peptococcaceae bacterium | reverse complement strand
TCCACCAGGTGGCGTAGGTACTGAATTTAAAGCCTTTTTTGTAGTCGAATTTTTCGACAGCCTTGAGCAGCCCCAAATTTCCTTCCTGGATCAAATCCAAAAAGAGCATCCCACGGCCCACGTAGCGCTTGGCAATGCTGACGACCAGACGCAAATTGGCTTCTGCCAGCATGTTTTTCGCTTCTTCGTCGCCTTCCTGCATACGCTTGGCGAGCTCGACCTCTTCGTCGGCCTTGAGCAGTGGCACGCGGCCAATCTCCTTGAGATACATGCGCACCGGATCGTCAATGCCGACGTCATCTGGAATCGACAAATCCAGCTCAATTTCTTCTTCCTCGGCCTCGACGCTTTTGAAGTCGTCTTCTGTCGGCTCCAAATCCTCGGTGTCCGCTTCAGAATCGCTATCCTTGAGGCTGATGCCGATCTGATTGAGCTGCTCGAAAAGGGTTTCCATCTCCTCTGGAGACAGGTCCATTTTGCCAAGGGCATCGCCGATTTCTTCGTAAGTAAGCTCGCCTTTTTTCTGTCCTAGCGCCAACAATTGCACAATGGCCTGTTTCGCGTTGTTTCTTTTGTTTGCATCCTTCGCTTGTTCTGCCATTATTGCTGATTCCCCCTCATTCGTTCTTCAAATTGCTTCTTTTGTTGACGTAACGACTCTAGTTCCATCAATGCTTGCTTCATATCCTCAGAATATCCACCCTTCTCTAAAGATCCTATCGCATTTAATTGCGCCTGATAGCGTTTATTAATGATTTGATACTGCTGGGCCATGACGGTTTCCTTCATAATATTGGCCAGCTTGTCTGTGGTTTCCAGTTCTGCCACATCCTCATCCGCCTGCATCATCGCCGCTGCCAATAGACTGCTCAGCGAGACCTCCAAGCGCGAGGCTGAAATCTGCTGTTCCTCGGCGTATTGGACGACAAAGGCCTCATACACCTCGGCAAGGCGTGACGCAAAAAGCTTTTTGCCGCCGCCTTCCTCTACCATTTCGCAGAGATTTGGCTGCTTCATGAGCCCAGCCAGAAGCACGATCTCGTTTTTTGGATAGACGACAGGCTTTGGCGGCTGTGGCGATTCCGGCGCTGGATTGTACTGTTCGCGAACATTTTGGCGGCGCGCGCCGCTGCGGCGAAAATGGTTCAGCTCGTTACGAATGGCTTCCTCGCTCAAAAGCAGCGCCTCCGCCGTTTGCCGAATGGCCATTTCCAACGCCGCCGAATGGCGCATCCGCGCCAAATACGGCAGGGCTTGATTCAAAATCGCCAGCTTATCATCCATGGTGTCGCCAGGATGCTGCTTTTGCCACTGATGAATGCGAAAAATATAGCCATTTGCCGCCTGGTCAATCAACTTTTGAAAAGCCTCGACGCCATAGGCCTTGATGTATTCGTCCGGGTCCTTATTATCTGGAATCTCCAACACCTTGACCCGTCCGCCAGCCGCCTCGACCAAATCACAGCCCTTGAGGGCAGCACGCACGCCAGCCCCGTCGCCATCGAAGGACAGCACAAAATTATAGGTGTAGCGCATGAGCATCTTGACCTGCTCCTCGGTGAGCGCCGTACCGAGCGGTGCCACGGCGTTGGTCAGCCCCGCCTGATGGCAGGCGAGGACGTCCATATAGCCCTCGACAATCATGACCTGATCGCGCCCACGGATTTGCGACTTGCTCGCATCCAGCCCGTAGACATTTCTGCCCTTGTGAAAAATCGGTGTGTCCGATGAATTGATGTATTTTTGCGGCGCCTTCTCGGCATCAATGATACGTCCGCCAAAGGCGATGATGTTGCCGCTGGCGTCCTTGATGGGAAACATCAGCCGATCGCGGAAACGGTCGTAGTAGCCGCCGGTTTTGCGCGGGCTCACAAGCCCCAGCTCGACGAGGTCCTCATCGGGTGCGCCCTTCTTCTTGAGATACTGGTAGAGGCCGCTCCAGCCTTCCAGACAGCCGCCCAGCTGAAAGCGCTCCTGAATCTCGGCGCTGAGCTGGCGTTTTTCGAGATAATCCCGGTACAGCTTTCCCTTGTCCGAATGAAGCACCGCCTGATAATAAAAGGCAGCAAATTTATTCCACTTCAATAATCTGCTGCGTTTTTCTTGGGCCTTTTTTTCGGCCGCGCTCTGTTCGCGCACCGGCAAGGCCACGCCGACCTCGTCGGCAATTTTTCGCACCGCCTCGGGGAAGGTCAGATGCTCAATTTCCATGAGAAATTTGAACACATTGCCCCCCTTGCCGCAGCCAAAGCAATGAAAAATCTGCTTGTTTTGCGACACAGAAAAGGACGGTGTTTTTTCGTTATGAAAAGGGCATAACCCGATAAAGTTCTGCCCTTGCTTTTTTAATGGTACGTATCGACCAACAACATCGACGATATCTGCACGTGTGATGATTTCATCCAAAACCTCCTGCGGAATTCTCCCTGTTGAGCCTGGCATCAGGTGACCTCCTTTCAGATGGCACTGCATAGTGTCAGAAATCGATATTCGTTTTATTATAGCATTTTCACAATTTAAAGTACAGGGCCAACATGAATAAATGAGCGCGGAATTGTCAAATCTTTGAAAAGCGCCACGCAATAATTGTCCGTCATCCCCGAAATATAATCGGCGACGGCGCGTTCCTCGCCTTCTGTCGCGGCAATCTGCTGATAAAAATCTGGCAGCGCGTCAATATTTTTCATGAAGTGGTTGAATAAAAATTCAACGATGAAGCTCGCTCGCTCTCGTTCCAACGAGCAAATCTTACCCTGATAGACCTCGTCAAACATAAAGGACCGCAGTCCACGCAGCGCCTCGTCAATCGCCGGGCTAAAGGTGAGCACCCGCTCACCTGTGAAATCCTCGCGCAAAATCCGCTGTCCCTCGCCGATTAAATCATTGACGAGGGTCGTGATGCGCTCGCTCAGATTGTGACCGAGGGCGTCGGTGTAAGCCCTCGGCAAATCCCCTTCCGAGAAAATATTTGCGCGAATGGTATCGTCAATGTCATGCTGCACGTAGGCGATTTTGTCGCTGTAGCGGATGATCTGCCCCTCCAGCGTCGCGGCTGGATTTTTGTTGGCGCTGAAGCCGCTGTGGGTGACGACGCCATTGAGCACCTCCCAGGAGAGATTGAGGCCGCGCCCCGCGCCGTGCTGCTCAATTTTTGAAAGCACGCGCACGCTGTTTTCGTTGTGCTTGAAGCCGTGGGTCATGCAGGCGTTGAGCACCGATTCGCCGCAGTGGGCAAAGGGCGTGTGTCCGACATCGTGGGCCAAGGCGATGGCCTCGATGAGATCCGTGTTCAAGCACAGCGCCCGGCCGATGGTTTTGGCGATCTGGTTGACCTCGAGGGTGTGGGTCAGCCGCGTGCGGTAATGGTCGTTACCCGGCGAAATAAACACCTGGGTCTTGTGCTTGAGTCTGCGAAAGGCCTTGGAATGCACGACGCGGTCACGATCGCGCATGTAGCAGGTGCGCACAGGATCCTCTGCTTCGGGCAGGCGCCTGCCCTTGCTTTCTGCAGAAAAGCTCGCAAATGGCGAAAAAATTAGCCGTTCCTGGGTTTCAATCATGGTTCTAATCAATTCCGACACCTCCACGCATCTTTATTCTTGTGTTCATCATAGCCAAGTTTGTTGCCGCTGACAAGCGCCCAGCGAAAAATTTCTAGCTTTCCAAATATTTCCAACCACAAAAAATGGCCTCCGAAAATTCGGAGACCAAAAATATTTACTTAGCGAGGATTTTTGATTTCTGCCTGAGCGGCTGCGACGCGCGCGATTGGCACGCGGTATGGCGAGCAGCTGACGAAGGTCAGCCCTGCTTCGTGGCAGAATTCGATGGAGCTTGGTTCGCCACCATGCTCCCCGCAGATACCGAAGGTCAAATCTTCCTTGACGGCGCGACCGTTGCGCACGGCATGCTCGACGAGGAAGCCGACGGCCTTGCGGTCGAGGACGGCAAATGGATTGTCCTTGAGGATTTTCTTTTGCAGGTAAATTGGCATGAACTTGCCTTCTG
>JAUNGU010000109.1 GCA_030524315.1 Peptococcaceae bacterium | reverse complement strand
TGGCGCCTCTGTTGACCATGTTGGGCGCGACAATGACGATTCTTCCCCATGCCTTAATCTACGCGCGCATCTACGTGATTTCTTGTGTTTTTAATGTGTTCAACGTCACAATGAATAACATTGTAAGCAGTGAGGGCGCGGCAAAAACAACCATGTGTGCCTTGCTGCTTGGGGCGGTGCTGAATATTGGTTTAGATCCGATTTTTATTTACACCTTGAACTTGGGGGTGGCAGGCGCAGCCATTGCGACGGCCATTTCTCAAATGGTCTCTACTCTTGTATATCTAAGCTATGTTTTTCGTAAAAAGAGTGCATTTTCCTTCAGCATAAAACAATTTGCACCCACCAAGGAAATGCTAACAGAGATTCTAAAAATCGGGATCCCAACCCTAACCTTTCAGATTCTCACCAGTCTTTCGATTGCGCTGATTAACAGGGCTGCAAATGGCTATGGCGATTCTGTGATTGCAGGAATGGGTGCCGTGACCAGAATCACCGCAATGGGGACCTTGGTGGTGTTTGGTTTCTTGAAAGGGTTTCAACCCATTGCGGGTTTTAGCTATGGCGCAAAAAATTTCAAGCGGCTGCGGGAGGCTATCAAAATCGCAACGCTTTGGTCCACGATTTTCTGTGTCGTGGTAGGCTTGATGATGGCAATATTTTCGTCACAGCTAATTTCGCAATTTACCACAGGGAATGCAGAAATGATTTTCGTGGGACAGCGATCCCTTATTGCCAATGGCTTGTCGACAGGGGATTTGCTTTATTCCGGTGATTTTGCTGCTATCTACGGCGTGGGGTCTCAATGGCATCCTATATGCTCAGCCCATCGCGGATATCCTTTCAACGGGAATCACTGTGTACATGGCGCTGAAATTACATCAAGAACTGGCTGTAACAGAAGCACATATCGCATCTGAGTAACGAACCTTTCCTGGCAAATAAACAAACGCCCGCAATCATTCTAGCCAAATGATTGCGGGCGTTGCTATTGGTTGATGCAGAGCGCATTCCTACAACCCATACACGTCCAGCACGTGCTCGACGAGGATGCGGAGCTCGAGGGGGCTGCGGTTGAGGCCGATCATGGTTTGGAAGCCGACGTTCATTTCAGCCATGCGCAGCTCACGGGGCTCGGGGATGTAGGTGATGGTGAGGTATCCGGCGTCGGGCGGGTAGGTGACGTCATAGGTGAGGGTGGTGGTGCCGTCTTTGTTTTGATTATTTTCTTTGAGGATGAAGTGTTCATCGAGGGTGGCTTTGTCGGCGACTTGCATCAGTCGCAAAAAGTAGGTTTCTTCTTCGCGGGTCATGGCAGGTGGTCCTTTCTCGTGGATTGCTAGGAAAAATGTATCACATGTGCCAAGGGGATTCAAGCGTGCTATACTGGAGCTAGAAATTAAACGAGGTGATTATGATGAACAAAGAAGAATTTGCACAGGCTGCCAATTATTGGCATGAGCGCGATGCCGTGGCCAAGAAAATGCCGCGCGAGGAGCTGCAGGCGGAGATTTTGCGCGTCATCGGCGCCAACAATACCTGCGCCCTGGCAACGGGCTGTGGCGATTTTGTGCGCTGCACGCCGATTGAATACAGCTATAACGATGGCTGCTTCTGGCTGTTTTCTGAGGGCGGCGAAAAATTCCGCGCCCTGGCGGAAAATGCCAATGTGTCCCTGGCAATTTACGCGCACTACGCGGGCTTTGACAAGCTCGAGAGCCTGCAGGTGATGGGCCGAGCGGAGGTCGTCGATGCCTTCAGCCTGCGCTACAACGAGCAGCTGGCGAAAAAGGGGCTCTCGCCCGATGCCGTTCGCCGTATGCCCCACGCCCTGCATCTGATTTGCATCCAGCCGTCGCGCTTCGAATGTCTCTGTGCGGCCTTCAAAAAGCGGGGCTACGACAGTCGCCAAACCTATGCGGTGGCAGCGAAATAATCGGCCAAGGGGCGCGCTGTGTCTTGCTGTCAGCTTGTGAGTATGCTAAACTAAAAGATATTTATTGTGACATCTTATGAGCAAGGGGGAGCATTGTGAACGTATCACAGAGACAGGTATTAATTTCGCGCCAGGACATTGCTGCCAAGGTGCAAGCGTTGGGCGCACAGATTACAGCGGATTTCAAGGATGACGATGCGCCGTTGGTGGTCATTTCGATTCTCAAGGGCGCCATTCCTTTCACCGCTGATTTGATCCGCGCCATCGATATGCCGCTGCGCCTAGAGGTCATGCAGGTGTCCAGCTATGGCAGCGGCACCAAATCCAGCGGCAAGGTGGAATTCAAGTACAGAAGCTTTGACGATCTTTCGGGCTGCAATGTGCTCTTGGTCGACGACATCATCGACAGCGGCAACACGCTGGCAGCCATCGGCCGCACGATGGCCGATTTTGGTGCCAAGCATGTGGCCTATTGTACCTTCCTGGACAAGGTCGAACGCCGCACCGCAGACATCAAGGTCGACTATGTGGGCTTTGAAATTCCCGACAAATTCATCATCGGCTACGGGCTGGATTATGATAGCCAGTACCGCGAGCTGCCGGACATTGAATACATCGAATTAGACGAGGAGGAATAATCATCGTGGAACCAATCCAAGAAATGGTCATGGTCGTCGACTTTGGCGGCCAATACAATCAGCTGATTGCGCGCCGCGTGCGCGAATGTCACGTCTATTGCGAGGTCGTGCCGTTTAACAAGGCCCTGGCTGCCATCGAAGAAAAACAGCCAAAGGGCATCATCTTCACCGGCGGGCCAAACAGCGTCTATGGCGAGGGCGCGCCACAAATCGAGCGCCGCATTTTTGAGCTGGGCATCCCTGTGCTCGGCCTCTGCTACGGCATGCAGCTCATGGCCCACACCCTCGGCGGCCATGTTGAGGCCGCTGACAAGCGCGAATTTGGCAAGACCACAACCCATTTTGACACGGCAGCCGCCCTCTTCAAGGACCTGCCAGCTGAAGGCATCACCTGGATGAGCCACGTGGATTATGTGCAGGCGCTGCCGGAAGGCTTCACCGCCATCGCCCACACGGCCGATTGCCCAGTGGCAGCCATGGCCAACGTCGAGAAAAAGCTCTACGCCATGCAGTACCATCCAGAGGTCAACCATACCGTCAATGGCACTGCCATGCTCAAAAACTTCCTCACCGAGGTTTGCGGTTGCACAGAAAGCTGGACCATGGCCAATTACGCCAAGCAGGCTATTGCCGACATTCGCGCCAAGGTGGGCGATGGCAAGGTGCTCTTGGCCCTTTCCGGTGGCGTCGATTCCTCTGTCGCTGCCCAGCTCATCTCCAAGGCCGTCGGCAGCCAGCTCACCTGCATCTTCGTCGACCACGGCCTCATGCGCAAAAACGAAGGCGACGAAGTCGAAGCCGCCTTTGCTGACAGCGGCATGAACTTCGTGCGCGTCAATGCAGAGGATCGCTTCCTTGGCAAGCTCGACGGCGTCAGCGATCCAGAGCGCAAGCGCAAAATCATCGGCGAAGAATTCATCCGCGTCTTTGAAGACGAAGGCAAAAAAATTGGCGCTGTTGACTATCTCGCCCAGGGCACCATCTACCCAGACGTCATCGAAAGCGGCACCGGCGACGCTGCCGTCATCAAGAGCCACCACAACGTCGGCGGGCTGCCAGCTGTTGTCGATTTCAAGGGCCTCATCGAGCCACTGCGCATGCTCTTTAAGGACGAGGTGCGCCAGCTCGGCATCGAGCTCGGCCTGGCCGATTACCTCGTTTGGCGTCAGCCATTCCCAGGCCCAGGCCTGGCCATTCGCGTCATGGGCGAAATCACCAAGGACAAGCTCGACATCCTCCGCGATGCCGACGCCATCTACCGCGAAGAAATCGCTAACGCCGGTCTTGAGCGCAGCATCAACCAATATTTCGCCGTGCTCACATCCACCCGCACCGTCGGTGTCATGGGCGATTTCCGCACCTACGACTACACCCTCGCCCTCCGCGGCGTCACCACCACCGACTTCATGACCGCCGACTGGGCCCGCATTCCATACGACGTCCTCGACAAAATCTCCAGCCGCATCGTCAACGAAGTCGACCACATCAACCGCATCGTCTACGACATCACCAGCAAACCACCATCAACGATTGAATGGGAATAAGCTGCGCATAAGAAAAAGCAAGCCACTGGGGCTTGCTCAGCTTGTCGAAAAAGGTCATCGAAAGATGGCCTTTTTCTCATATATAGAGT
>JAUNGU010000017.1 GCA_030524315.1 Peptococcaceae bacterium | reverse complement strand
TTATTATACGCACCTGGCGGCTTCTCGTCAAGGGGTTTTCAGCGAAAAATTTCTGTCTTACGATAATTTTTCGCTGGCGGCTTGCGAGCGGAAATTTTTTCTACTCGCGCAGGCTTGCACCAATGATTTTTGCGCGGATTCGTTCTTTATGTCGCTTTGATAAAATCATCACTTTTTCCCGACAACTTTTCCCTAGTGGCGTGCTATAATAAGGGCACAGTTGAGGTTCCTTTTTATCTCCTTTTTTTCATTGCCTCAGCTGTCGACGGACTATCACTTCAGCGATTGTGTTTTTTATCCTTTTTTCACAGCGCTGAAACGTCAAGCCGAAATGGAAAACCGGTGGCCACTCTCCAGCCGCCGGTTTTTTTGTGCGCTTTTTGAAATTCGTGTCACCTTTTTGGCGCCTCATTTGTATTCTAGGTGAGGGACCCTTACAAGAAAGTGAAGGACATAGGCATGAGATTACCATTACAGACGCTGGTCGAGCGCGAGCAGGACAGCTTGTACCGCGCAGCCTTCAGCATGTGCGGCAATCGCATGGATGCGGAGGATGCGGTGCAGGAGGCGTTCGTCCAGTATTACATGAGTAAGAAGGAATTTGAAAGCGAGACGCATATTCACGCCTGGCTCTTGCGCGTGGCGATCAATCGCGCCAAGAACATCAGCCGCAGCTTCTGGCGCAGAAACAAGTGCAGCCTCGAGGAGGAGATTCTCGCCCTCTCTTTTGCAGATGAGGATGACCGCTCTCTATTTGAGGCAGTGATGGCGCTGCCGGAGAAGTATCGCGTGGTGATTCATCTCTTCTATTATGAGGATTATGCGGTGCGTGAGATTGCGCAGATTTTGAAGCTTTCTGAGAGTAATGTGAAGACACGGCTTTCCCGTGGCAGGAACATGCTGAGACAATCTTTGAAGGAGGCTTGGGAAGATGACGAATAGCGACAAGTACAAAAAAGCCTGTTCTGCCTTAGCACCTTCTGAGACGAGTATCGAGGAGGTACAGCTTATGGTAGAAAAGAAAAGGACCGCACGCATGAAGCGCGCCGCCGCAGCGGCAGTGATTTGCATCCTGGTGGTCGGCGGCAGCGGCACGGCCTACGCCACCAATCTAGGCAACATCCAGCGCACGGTGCAAATCTGGATGCACGGGGATCAGACGACTGCCACCCTTGAGGTCAACGAGGATGGCGGCTACACGGTAACCGCCAAGGACGAGGACGGCAGCACCACCACCAAGGCCGTCGGCGGCGGCGTGACCATCGCCCCAGATGGCTCCACCCAGCCAGCCAGCGCCGAAGACATCATCGAGGATCAGCTCAATCAGCCGGAGGTCTCGGACAACGCCGATGGCACCGTGACCGTCTACTACAAGGATCAGACCCTTGACATCACCGACAGATTCAACAGCGATGGCGTCGCCTACATCCAGCTCAAGGACGGCGATGACACCCTCTACATGACCGTCAAACGCGGCCAAGGCTACGCCACCAGCAAGGACAAGTATCCCGACCCGGCATCCTTTAACGCCGGCGGAAAATAAAAACGAGGCCCCATTCTTCTCGCGGAAGAATGGGGCCTCGTTTGTTTACGCGCCGATGAATTTGAGGAAGGCGGCGATTTGGTCGGCAATGGATTTTTCGTTATCTGCTGTGAGGGTGAGGGTGTTCGTTGCGAAGGCGTCCATGCCCAAGGCGATGCCGGTTTCCGGGGTGGTCATCTGGTCGGCCTTGATGGCGATGAGGAGCTCGCCGAGCTTTTTGCGACAGCCAGCGGCGGCAGATTTGCCGGCGGCGCCGCTGACGGTGACCTTCTTGCCGAGGATGGCGGTGCCGGAGGAGTAATCGCCTGCGACGAGGGGACGGGAGAGCCAGTCGAGGAGGTTTTTGACGACAGCTGGATAGCTAAAGTTGTATTCCGGGCTGACGATCCAGAGCCCATCGGCAGCCTGAACGGCGTCGCGCACGCGGGCGACGGCCTCCGGTGCCGGGAATTCGATGTCCTGGTTCATAAATGGCACGTCGCTGTAATCGAGGAAGGTGACGTCTGCGGCGTCTGCGATTTGGACGACAATTTTGTCTGCGAGCTGCTGGTTAAAAGAATCCTTGCGGGTAGAGCCGACGATCATCAAGATTTGTTTCTTCATTATATTGTCCTCCTAGATGTCTTTGAGATTTTTGAATTGGCGGAGTATGCGGATGAGCGCGCGCTGATCCTCCTTGGACAGGACCTGGAAGATCTGCGCCACATGGCGAGCGTGGTCCGGCAACGTCTCTTCGATGATGGCGCGGCCCTTGTCGGTGAGGGCAATGCGGCTGGCGCGTTTGTCGTCCGGGTCGGGGCTGCGGGTAATGTAGCCGTCGCGTTCCATGTTGCGAATGATGACGGTCATGTTGCCCGGGGTGGCGAGCATGCGCTCAACGAGGGCGCAGACGCGCATCGGCCCCTTGCTATAGAGCACATCGAGGACGCCGAACTGCCCCGGCGTCAGGCCATGGGCCTTGATGGCTGTGTCCTCCTGGCTGCGAATCGTGCGCTCGGCACGGCGAAAGACGATCATCGCGTGCAGCGGCAGGGCGTATTCCTCTAAAATTTTTGCAACGTCCTCGTTGGCCATAATTTCCTCATTTCTCCGACATGGGTTTCCTACCAATTCACTAGAATTTTTCCACGGTCTTAATTTACTACTACATAGTAGCAATGTCAAGGGGCCCTCGGCGAAAAATTTTGCGCCGCTAACAAAAAACCGCTGACGGTGTCGCGTCAGCGGTGAGAAAACTTATTCCAATTCGAAGGCGCCGGTGTAGAGCTGGTAGTAGGTACCGCGCTGGGCCATGAGCTCGTCGTGGTTGCCACGCTCGATGATGCGGCCGTGGTCGAGGACCATGACGACGTCGGCATTCTGGATGGTGGATAGGCGGTGGGCGATGACGAAAACGGTGCGCCCTGCCATGAGCTTATCCATGCCGTCCTGAACGAGGGCCTCGGTGCGGGTGTCGATGGAGGAAGTAGCCTCATCGAGGATCATCACCGGCGGATTGCTGACGGCGGCGCGGGCAATCGAGAGCAGCTGGCGCTGGCCCTGGGAGAGTCCGGCGCCGTCGCCCGAGAGAATCGTGTCGTAGCCCTCGGGCAGCATGCGAATGAAGCCGTCGGCGTTGGCCAGACGCGCGGCGCGGATGCAATCGTCGTCGGTCGCCTCGGGATTGCCGTAGCGAATGTTGTCCATGACGCTGGCGGTGAAAAGGTTGACATCCTGGAGGACGATGCCAAGCGAACGACGCAAATCGTCCTTGCGAATGCGGCCGATGTTGATGCCGTCGTAGCGAATGGCGCCGTCATCAATATCGTAGAAACGGTTGAGGAGATTGGTGATGGTCGTCTTGCCAGCGCCGGTGGCACCGACGAAGGCGACCTTCTGCCCCGGCTTGGCGTAAAGGCTGATGTCGTGGAGGACGGGCTTGTCCGGCTGATAGGAAAAATCCACATGCTCCATGACGACATCGCCGCGCTGGCGCTGGTAGTGGACGCTGCCGTCGGCGTCGGTGTGCTTCCAGGCCCAGATGCCGGTGCGCTCGGTGCATTCGGCGAGGCTGCCGTCGGCATTTTCGCGGGCGTTGACGAGGACCACATCGCCGTCGTCCTCTTCCTCTGGCTCGTCGAGCATGTCGAAAATGCGCACTGCCCCGGCCATGGCCGTGACGATGGCGTTCATCTGGCTAGAGATCTGGGTGATCGGCATGGTGAAATTGCGCGACAGGGTCAAAAAGCTTGCGATCATGCCGACGGTCATGGTGCCGGTGCCCGACAAGCTCAGGTTGGTGACGCCGGCGATGGCCATGTAGGCACCGACGACGGCGACGACAATGTACTGGAGATAGCCCATGCCGTTGACGATTGGCATCATCGCCATGGAGTGGCCGTTGGCCAGCCGCGCCGCCTCCACCCAGGCAGCGTTGCGGGCGTTCATGGTGGCCTTGGCCTCTTGCTCGTGGCAGAAGACCTTGACGACCTTGAGGCCGTTGATCATTTCCTCGACGTAGCCGTCGAGGGCGGCGAGGGTTTGCTGCTGCTGGACAAAATAGGGGCCGCTGATTTTGAGAATGGCGCGGGTGATGGCGATGACGCAGAAAATGCCGAGGACCATCAGCACCGTCAGCCAGACGCTCACAGTGAGCATCGAGACAAAGACGGTGACGAGGGTGAACACCGAGCTCACCGCCGCCGTGAAGGTCTGGGCCATCATCTGACGCAGGGTGTCGACGTCGTTGGTGTAGAGGCTCATGATGTCGCCATATTCGTTGGTGTCGAAGTAGCGAATCGGCAGCCGCTGCATTTTTTCAAACATCTCATCGCGCAAGAGCTCCATCGTGCGCTGGGCGACGTAGGCCATGATCCAGCCATAGATGAGGGTCGAGCACGCCCCACCTGCGAGAATCATGCACATGCGCAAAATCGCCTCTGCCAAGCCGCTAAAATCGGGATTGGCCACGCCGACCAGGGGCATGATGTTGTCGTCAATGAGGGATCGCAGAAACAGGGACGAGGCCGCCGATGCCACCGCCGAGAGCATGACAAAGAGCACGACGATAATGAGCAGCGGCCGGTAGACGCCGAAATAATTAAAGAGGCGTTTGAGGGTGGCGCCGCTGATGGCGCTGGATTTTTTTGCTTGGCTCATTCTTCCATGCCTCCCTTCTGTTGCGACTCGTAAACGTCGCGGTAAATGTCGCAGTGGGCCAAGAGCGTCTCGTGGTCGCCGGTGGCGACGACGCGGCCCTCATCCATGACGACGATCTGATCGGCGTGGGCCAAGGACGACACCCGCTGGGCAATGATGATCTTGGTCGTCTCGGGAATGTACTCGCGCAGGCCCGCCTGAATTTTGGCATCGGTGCGCGTGTCGACGGCGCTGGTCGAGTCGTCGAGAATGAGAATCTTTGGCCGCTTGAGCAGGGCGCGGGCGATGCACAGGCGCTGCTTTTGGCCGCCGGAGACATTGCTGCCGCCCTGCTCGATGTGGGTGTCGTAGCCGTCCGGCATTTGCGCGATGAACTCATCGGCACAGGCCAGCTCGCAGACGTGGGCAATGTCGGCGTCGCTGGCGTCGGGATTGCCCCAGCGCAGGTTGTCGCGGATGCTGCCGCCAAAGAGCTCGTTTTTCTGGAGGACCATCGCCACCTCCTCGCGCAGGGCCTCGATGTCGTAATCGCGCACATCCACGCCGCCAACGGTCACGCGGCCGCTGGCCACGTCGTAGAGGCGGGGGATCAGCTGCACCAGCGAGCTCTTGGAGGCGCCAGTGGCGCCGAGGATGCCGATGGTCGAGCCGCTCGGGAAGGTCAGGTTGATGTCAGAAAGCACATCCTGGTCCTGGGCGTCGCGGTAATTGAAATAGACGTGCTCAAAGCAGACCTCGCCGTCGCGCACTGTGCGCACGCCACCCTCCGGCGAGGTGATGGTGCTCTCCTCGGTGAGAATTTCGGCAACGCGGCGACATGGCGAGAGGGCGATGAGAATCATTACAAAAACAAAGGAGATCATCATCATTCCCATGAGAATCTGCATGGCGTAGGTAAAGAGCGCCGTGAGCTCGCCGGTGGTCAGCCCCTGCGCCGCATTGTTGCCGCTGGCGACAATGGCGTGGGCGCCAAACCAGCTGATGAGCATCATGCAGGCGTACATACACAGCTGCATGATCGGGCCGTTGAGGGAGATGATCGCCTCGGCCTTAAAATAGAGCCTGCGGATGATGGCGCTGACGGCGTTGAATTTGCCGATTTCGTGGGCCTGTCGATTGAAGGATTTGACGACGCGAATGCCGCGAATGTCCTCCTGGACGACGTTGTTGAGGTGGTCGTAATTGGCAAAAATGTCGTTGAAAATCGGAAACGAAAAATAAATAATCAGTCCCAGCGCCACTGCCAACACCGGCATGACGACGACAAAGACCATCGACACCTCGCGGTTAATCGAAAAGGCAGCGATGATCGCAAAAATCATCATCAAGGGCGAGCGCACCGCCATGCGAATGAGCATGTTGTAGGCGTTGCGAATGTAGGTGATGTCGGTGGTGAGACGGGTGACAATCGAGGCGGTGGAGAATTTGTCAATGTTGGCAAAGGAGTAGTCCTGCACCCGCGCAAACATGTCGTGGCGCAGATTGCCGGAAAATCCTGCCGACGCCTCTGAGCCCTTGTAGGCGGCCATGACGCCGCTGAACATTTGCAGCCCCGCAAAGAGCAACAGCAAAAGCCCGTAGCGCCAGACCTCGGCGAGATTGCCCGCCTGGATGCCGCGGTCGATGAGATAGCTCATCCAAAAGGGGATGACAATTTCAAAGAGCGCTTCGATCCCGGCAAAAAAGATCGTGACAAAGGTGGGCCGTTTGTATTCTCGTACGCTTGCGAGAATCGTTTTGAGCATGGTATCCCTTCCTCTCTGTAGAAAATAAAGGACCTCCTCCGAGGTCCCGATTTTTTGCATGATGAATGGGCGCTTCTCCCTGCGCGTCATTCAACTAAGTTATTTTACACGATAAAAAAATAAAGGTCAATACGTTTGCTTTATATTTCATTCTTTCTCAAGAATGTCGCATCGTCGCCGGTGACAAATTCTACGCGCGCGTCGTGGCGCGCTGGGTCAAAATAATCGGCTGTGTGATAGAAAAACTGGCATTTTTCCCGGTCGCCTGCCGCGTAGCACGCCGAATCGGAGGGCACCCGCACCGTTCGCACCAGCTCGCCGCCGAGCGCCATCAGCGTGCGACGGCTCGGCGCGTTGTCGGGGTCGCAGGTGATGATGCACTCGCGCAGCCCCAGCTCGTAGGCAAAATGCAACAACAGCCGCGAGGCCTTGAGGGCATAGTGGTGGCCGCGGTAAGGCGTATGCACGCGATAGCCAATGTGGCCCGCGTAAGCCAGCTCCGGATGCATGCCCACGCGCAGATCACAGCGGCCAAATTCGCGGCGCATTTCTGTGGCGTCGACAATGCTAAAAAAATAGCTCGGCAGCCCGCCAACGTAGGCCGAGCCCCACTGGTATTGGCGCAGGAGCAAGAAAATTTCGCCGTCTGTGAGATGGCTGGTCGGCTGCGCCACCAGCGGATGAAATAAATTTTTGAAAAAGGCCACGCCTCGTCCCTCCCCACGATTAATCGATTTATTTTACCACAGCGAGCCGCCAGCGGAAAACGCTCAACCAAAAAATCTCGCTAAAAAAATGACAATCGCGCTTAGTGCTTGTCACCTTAAAAAACTCATGCTATACTATTATAGTAAATTTATCTGAAAGGGGTATTGGAATATGTCCAAACACATCAAAACCGTCAGCGCACAAAAGCTCCAAAAAACTTTGAAGACTGGTGGCTGCGGCGAATGCCAGACCTCTTGCCAATCGGCATGCAAAACAAGCTGCACCGTAGGCAACCAAGTTTGCAAGCACTAATCCCATCCCGAGAGACCTGCCTGTGGCGCGGGTCTTTTATATTTTGAGTGCTTTTGGAATCGGATACTTTTCTCAAAAAGATTGCAACCGCAAGGGCGCAATTTTTTTTATTCTCTGCAGGGTTGTCAAGCCGCCCTGCCGCCACGACAAAAACAAAAAATAAGGAGGTTGATTTTTTTGGCAAGACAACAAATTAGTTCACGTGATCGCAATATGATCTATCTAATGCTCATCGGCTGTTTCTTGGGTGGGATCAACCAGACCATCCTCAGCCCTGCGCTGCCTAGCATTATGCAGGATTTGCACATCGATGCCGCCGACGGCCAATGGCTGACGACAATCTTTCTCCTGATCAACGGGATTATGATCCCATGCAGCGCTTATTTAATGGCGCGCTTTACCACTCGCCAGCTCTATCTGCTAGCAATGACCATTTTTGGCCTGGGCACCCTCTGCGCCGGGCTCTCCCATTCCTTCGTTCTGCTTTTGGTGGCGCGCGTGCTCCAGGCGCTGGGCTTTGGCATTCTCATGCCGCTTTTGTCGGCGACGGTGCTGATGGTCTATCCGCCTAGCCAACGCGGCAAGGCCATGGGCATGGTGGGGATGGTCTTTAGCGTGGCACCGGCCATCGGCCCATCCATCGCCGGCTTTGTCGTCGACAACTACGGCTGGAACACGGTCTTCCTCGGGCTCGTGCCCTTCATCGTCCTCGACATCATCCTCTGCGCCGTGGTCATGCCTCACATTGGCGAAACGGGCCACGTGCCGCTGGACAAGACGTCAGTGCTCCTATCGACCCTGGGCTTTGGCGGCCTGCTCTACGGCTTTAGCTCGGTGGGCAGCTACGGCTGGCTCTCGGCGCACGTGTATGTGCCGCTGATTTTGGGCGCGGTGATCATCTACATTTTTGTCAAGCGCCAAAGCAAGCTCGAGGAGCCGCTCTTGCGTTTTGATTGCTTCCAGAGCCACAATTTCACCGCCGGGCTCATCATCGGTATGATCATCAACGCGGCGCTGCTCGTCGGCGGGATTCTCACGCCAATTTATTTGCAGGACGTCCACGGCTACAGCGCCCTCGTCTCGGCCTTGGTCATGATGCCAGCGGCCCTCATTGCCGCCGCCATCAATCCTGTGGTGGGCTCGGTTTTTGACCGCATCGGCGGCCGCCCGGTCATTCTCTTTGGGCTGACGATGCTGACCATTGGCAGCTTCCTCTATGCGACCTTCACCGAGGAATCGGGGCTCCTGTACATTGCACTGGTGTACACGGTGCGCATCTGCGGCATCAACCTCGTGATGATGCCCGTCAACACCTGGAGCATGGCCGCCTTCCGTGGCGAATCGGTGCCCCACGCCAACGCCGTCTTCAACACCCTGCGCCAGATCGCTGGCTCTGTGGGCACGGCGATTTTCGTCTCGATCTACATGATGGTGCAGACGATGGCCGCCGGTGGAGACGCCGTCACCAAGGCCGACAGCCTCTTTGGGCTGCGCGTCTCCTTTGCCGCCTCGGCAATGTTCATGCTTTTTGCGCTGATCCTCGCCTTCTTCACCGTCAAGGACGGCAAAAAGAAAATCAAAACCATCTCCCCTGCCAAATAATTCTGAGCCACCCGCTGCGGTGGCTCAATTTTTTTGCCCGCGAGCCAATTGTGACGCCTATTTTTCACAGACTTTTCAATATTGTCGACAAATAAACGAAATTTTGCGCCTGCGCCATGCTATAATATGAGTAAGTAAAGAAGAAATATATTCCTGGTAAAGGAGTGATCATATGTTAAAAAAACTCGATTTTCCCAAGGACGATCCCCTGATGCAGCTCAAAATTTCTGAGCTCGGCGAAAAATTGGCGACCCTGCAGCGCCAGCTCAAGGACACAGATAAGAGCCTGCTCATTCTCCTTTCGGGCTGGGAGGGCACCGGCAAGGGCCAGATCTTAAACGACCTCGTGCGCGAGCTCGACCCGCGCTACTATCACCTCACCCAGTTTGCCGACGCCACCGACGTCGACAAGGCGCACCCGATGCTCTGGCGATTTTTCCAATCCTTCCCGGTACACGGCCGCGTCGCCATTTTTGACCACAGCTTCTACCGCGAGCTCATGCACCATCCCGACATCAACGAGGTGGATTACCTCCACGAGGTGCGCGACATTTCCTTTGTCGAGCGCCTGCTCACCGACGACGGCTGCCTGGTGGTGAAATTTTTCATGGACCAGAGCGAGGAGGAAATGGAAAAATCCCTCGACGATCTCGCCAAGGACAAGAGCCGTAGCTTTCTCTTGGAAGACTTTGACAAGTACCAGCTCAAGCATTACAAAAAATTCCGCCACCATTTTGAACGCATTCTCAACGACACCGGCACCCTCGCCTGTCCATGGCGCGTCATCGACGCCGCCGACAAAAAGAAGGCGTCCAAGCAAATCCTCGTCACCCTCATCCAAAACCTCCAGTGGCACCTCGACAAACCCGAGCCAACCACGGCGCAGCCTCTGCCACCAGTCATCAACAAGCCCCTGTCCCAGGTAGACCTGACCAAGACCCTCGACGAAAAAGAGTACCGCGAGCGTCTGCGCCCGCTGCAAAAAACCGCCGCCGAGCTCCTCTATCAGCTCTATCTGCACCAGATCCCGACGATCGTCGTCTTTGAAGGCACCGACGCCTCGGGCAAGGGCGGCTGCATCAAGCGCCTCACCCGCCAGATGGACCCGCGCAGCTACAGCGTCGCCACCACCGCCGCGCCAACCAAGTACGAGCTCGCACACCACTATCTCTGGCGCTTCTACCAAACCTTCCCAACGCCCGGCCACCTCACCATCTACGACCGCAGCTGGTATGGTCGCGTCATGGTCGAGCGCATCGAAGGCTTTGCCAACACCCAGCGCTGGCAGGAAGCCTACGCCGAGATCAACGAAATGGAAGAATCCCTCTGCGCCGACGGCTACATCATCCTCAAGTTCCTCCTGATTATCGACAAGGAAGAACAACTCGCACGCTTCAAGGACCGTGAAAACACCCCCGAAAAGAACTACAAAATTACCGCCGAAGACTGGCGCAACCACGACAAGTTTGACGCCTACGTCGACGCCATGAACGACATGGTCGTGCGCACCTCCTCGATGCACGCGCCATGGATCGTGCTCCCAAGCATGAGCAAGCAATACGCGCGCATCCACGTCCTCGAGCACTTCATCGACGCCGCCAGCAAAGCCCTGGAGAAAAAAGGCGTCCACCATCCTGCCAAGGACCTCGAAAAAACCATCGAACAAGACATTGCTGATGACAACGCCGCACCTGTTAATGAAGAAAGGAAGACCGACCAATGAGCACCCCAACCGACGACAAAGAACTCCTAGACGCCACTCGCCTCGTGCCACCGCTGCCAGAAGATGACGCCCCAGAAACCACCGGCGACCTCACCCTAGAAATGGCACCCATCCTCGTCGCCGCCACCGAAGACGCCATCATCGTCAGCGAAGCCGAACCCCTCGAGGAAGAAGCGCCAGTGAAGAAAAAGAAAGCCGCAAAAAAATCCAAGAAGGATAAGAAGAAAGCCGACAAAAAGAAGAAGTCGAAGAAGAAAGATAAGAAGAAAAAGAAAAAGCAAGAGAAGAAAAAGGACAAAAAGAAATCCAAGAAGAAGGATAAAAAGAAAGCAAAGAAAAAATAAGCTTGCAGCGCGCTCGCAAGGGCGCGCTTTTGCTTGCCCAAAATAGCCGCTTGTGGTAGAGTGTCATCAATCACAAGCAGAGGAGCGAGTGTATGAATTTACAAGCGAAGCGGGTGGCGGTTGGGACGCGGTCGTGTGGGCGGGCGCGGGAGTTGTATTTGCAGGCGTTTCCCAAGGAGGAGCGGTTTCCTTTTGCGCTGTTACAAGCCTACAGCGCGGTGCCGTCGGTGGATTTTTGGGCGTTTTACGATGTGGGCAGGTTCAGCGGCATGGCATATGTGGTGCGCGGAGAGTCGGTGGCCTTTGTGCTCTATCTGGCGGTGGCGCCACAGGCGCGGGGCCGAGGCGTGGGCTCTGAGATGCTCGGCTGGCTCAAGGCGCGCTATGCGCCGCTTACACTGACCCTCAACATTGAGCCGGTGGTGACAACGGCGCCCAACTACGTCGAGCGCGCCAAGCGGCTGGCCTTTTATGCAAAAAACGGCTTCCACCTGACGGGCTACGCCCTGGACAGCGGCTGCATGACCTACCACATTCTCGCCACAACGACCGATTTTGATCCAAGGTGTCTGGCCACCGTGCGTCCAAAATGGATGCCCGCAGCAAAAATTTTCCCTATCAACTAAAATCACACGGCCATCGCGCGTTCTCCAACGAGGAGGGCGCGCGATTTTTTTGCGCCCGACGCGAGCGGCGAAAAAATTTCGCCCGTTCACATATTTTTCGCTATTGACAGCGGGCGGATTTTTATATTACGATGTAACAGTGTTATATAACATTGTTACAAAGGAGCGAACGATGACTGTTCAAGAAGAATCGACCCTCGAAAAAATTCGCGCCGCGGCCATGGCGGAATTTACGGACAAGGGATTTATGGATGCGTCCCTGCGCCGCATTGCCAAGGAGGCAGGCGTGACGACGGGGGCCCTCTATGGCTATTTCAAAAACAAGGAGGCGCTCTTTGCGGCGCTGGTCGGCGAGGAATACCACTTTATTTTGGACAGCTACACGGCTGCTCAGCGCGCCTTTGCCGAGCTGCCCGAGGAAAGCCAGCCGGAGCTCATGGGGACGGCATCAGACGATTGCATGCGCGAGATTTTGCGCTACGCCCTTTCGCCCGAGCATCTACCGGCGATGCAGCTTTTGCTCTTTGGCGCCGAGGGCACGGCCTTTGCCCATCTCCTCGAGGAGATGGTGGATATTGAGGTGCAGTCCACCGAGGATTACATGCAGGTGCTTGCCCATCTCGGCAGACCTGCGCCGACCATCGATCCCCAGCTTGAGCACATGCTCACGACGGGGATGATCAACATGTTTTTTGAAATCATCCGCCACGAGCTGCCACTGGCCCAGGCGGAGCATTATTATTGCGAGATGCGCGATTTTTACACCGCCGGTTGGCTGAAGATCATGGGGCAATGAGCCCCTTTTCGTTGGCGCTGCGGTTAGTCGTTTCTAACGCTTGCACGCGACAAAGGAGGAATTTTTATGAGCAAGCAATCTCAACTCTCCCGGCTCTTGCAAATCGCCGGCGGCAGGCGGGTGCTGATTTATGGCTCCTGGCTGCTCTCGGCGGTGAGCGCCCTTCTGGCGCTGGTGCCTTTTTGGTACATTTGGCGGATTTTGCACGACGTCCTGGCGGTGGCGCCTGATTACAGCCAGGCGACAGCGGTCACCGGCTACGGCTGGATG
The DNA here is from genome assembly GCA_030524315.1 of Peptococcaceae bacterium. Taxonomy (GTDB): domain Bacteria; phylum Bacillota; class Peptococcia; order Peptococcales; family Peptococcaceae; genus UMGS1590. The sequence goes on along the minus strand of JAUNGU010000017.1, from coordinate 22,539 downwards.
GCGGTGATTTTTGCCATCGCCTCGATGCTCATCTACATCACTGCGCTGATGTGCTCCCACATGGGCGCCTTTCGCGTGGCGGCGAATCTGCGCAAAGAGCTGCTCGCCAAAATCGCCGCCCTGCCCCTGGGCACTATAGAAAAAATCGGCAGCGGCAAGCTGCGCCGTATTGTCAACGTCTCGACGGCGGCGACGGAGACCTACCTGGCTCATCGCCTGCCCGACAAGGCGGGGGCCATTGCTACGCCAATTGGGCTGGTGGTGCTGCTTTTGGCCTTTGACTGGCGGCTGGGGCTCCTCAGCCTGGTACCGGTGGTGCTGGGCTTTCTCTGCATGCTGCGCATGACCGGCCCGCGCATGGCCGAAAAAATGGGCGAATACCAGAACGCCCTCGGCAATATGTCCAACGAGGCGGTGGAATACGTGCGCGGTGTGCCGGTGGTCAAAACCTTCGGCCAGACGATTTTTACCTTCCGCCGCTTCAAGGCGACCATCGACGACTACGCCAAGTGGGCCATCGCCTACACCAAGGAGTGTCGCACGCCGATGCTCCTGTACACGACGGCCATCAACGCCGTCTTTGCCTTTCTCATCGCCGGTGGGATTGTCTTTAGCCGCGGCGGGGCAGATGGCGCGCTGCTTCTCAATCTGATTTTCTACATCATCATCACGCCGGTCATCGGCACGACGCTGACGAAGATCATGTTCATGAGCGAGGACGGCATGCTCGTCGCCGACGCCATGGGCCGCATCGACGAGGTGCTGGATGCCGCGCCGCTGCCTGAGGCGACGCCGGGACAGGTGCCAGCGCGCTACGACATTGCCATCGAGCACGCCAGCTACAGCTACGACGGCCAGAAAAACGCCCTCACCGATATTTCCCTGCACATTGGCCAGGGCGAGACGGTGGCGCTGGTCGGCCCGTCGGGCGGCGGCAAGTCGACCTTGGCGACGCTGGTGACGCGCTTCTTTGATCCCCAGGAGGGCGCGGTGAAAATTGGCGGCGTCGACATTCGCGAGATTCCAAAAGAACGGCTGATGGAGGCGGTCTCCTTCGTTTTCCAGAACAGCCAGATGATCAAAGGCAGCATTGCCGACAACGTGCGCCTGGCCAAGCCGGAGGCGACGCGCGAGGAGATTCTGCATGCGCTCGACGCCGCCCAGTGCATGGACATCATCCAGAAAATGCCCGAGGGCATCGACACCCAAATCGGCACCGGCGGCGTCTATCTCTCGGGCGGCGAGGCCCAGCGCATCGCCATCGCCCGCGCCGTCCTCAAAAATTCGCCGATTCTGCTTCTCGATGAGGCGACGGCCTTCGCCGATCCCGACAACGAGGTGCGCGTGCAGCAGGCGCTGTCGGCCCTCTCTCGTGGCCGCACGGTGCTGATGATCGCCCACCGGCTCTCGTCGATTACCGACTGCGACCGCATCTTCGTCCTGGCCGACGGGCAAATTGTCGAAAGCGGCAAGCACGACGACCTCGTCGCCGCCGGCGGCCTCTTTGCCGAGATGTGGCACAAATACAACCAATCTGCCGATTGGCAGCTCAAAACGGAGGTGGCACAATGATTCACGCATTACAAAAACGCTTCGCCCTCTCGGAGCAGGGCGCGCGGGATCTCATCAAGGGCTGCCTGGCGTGCTTGCTCCAGGACCTGTCCTTCATGTTCCCGGTGGGGCTTCTCTATTTTCTCGTCCTCGATCTCATGAACGGCACCCTGGGCAGCAGCCGCATCACCTTCTACGCTGTGGGCGTCGCGGTCTGCCTCGTGCTCATTTTCATCTGCGCTTGGTTTCAATACAACGCCACCTATCTGGCGACCTACCGCGAAAGCGGCGTGCGCCGCATCGCGTTGGCGGAAAAGCTGCGCAAGATTCCCCTGTCCTTTTTCTCAAAAAAAGACCTGGCCGATTTGACCAAGTCGATTATGGACGATTGCGCGACGCTGGAGCAGGCCTTCTCCCATTTTGTGCCGCAGCTGGCGGGGTCTCTGTGCTCGACGGTTTTCATCGGCTGCTGCCTCTTTGCCTACGATTGGCGCATGGCGCTGGCGGCGGTGTGGGTGCTGCCGATTGCCCTGGCGATTGTCTATTTTTCCGCGCCGGTGCAGGAATATTTTAACAACAAATCCTCGGCGGTGAATGTCGCCCTCGAAACGGGCGTCCAGGAATACATTGAGGCCATGGCCGATCTCAAATCCAACAACGCCGAGGGCAGCTATTTCAATCGCCTCTCTGCCCTCATCGACCGCGTCGAGGGCCGCCAGATCATCACCGAGCTTTGCACGGCGATTTTTGTCACCTCCTCGACGGCGGTGCTCAAATTCGGCATTGCCACGGTGGCGCTGGTCGGCTCGACGCTGCTCATTCGTGGCGAGATTGACATCCCTCTCTTCTTCATGTTCCTGCTTGTGGCGAGCCGTCTCTACGCGCCGCTGGAGGGCGCGCTGCAAAATCTTGCCGCCATCATCTCCACCCGCACCAATATTGGCCGCATGAACGAGATCCTCTTCCATCCCGTTCAGGAAGGGAGCGACCAGCTCACCAACGACGGCTACGACATTGTCTTTGACCACGTCGGCTTTGCCTACGACGGCGGCGAGACGGTCCTCGAGGATGTCTCCTTCACCGCCAAGCAGGGCGAGGTCACGGCACTCATTGGCCCGTCGGGCTGCGGCAAGACGACGGCCTCACGTCTGGCGGCGCGCTTCTGGGATGCGAGTCGTGGCCGCATCACCGTCGGCGGCATGGACGTTTCGACGGTCGAGCCGGAAACCCTGCTCACGCTGTATTCGATTGTCTTTCAGGATGTGACCCTCTTTAACAACACGGTCATGGAAAACATCCGCATCGGCCGCAAAGGCGCCACCGACGAGGAGGTCATGGCCGCCGCCCGTCGCGCCGGCTGCGAGGACTTCATCAATAAGCTCCCCGACGGCTACCAGAGCCTCATCGGCGAAAACGGCTGCGAGCTGTCCGGCGGCGAGCGCCAGCGGCTGTCCATCGCCCGCGCCTTTTTGAAGGATGCGCCGATCATTCTCCTGGACGAAGCGACGGCGAGCCTCGACGTGGAAAACGAAAACCTCATCCAGGAAGCCCTGAGCCAGCTCATCCAGGACAAGACCGTCCTCATCATCGCTCACCGCATGCGCACCATCAGCGCTGCCGACAACATCGTCGTCCTCTCAGGCGGCGTCGTCGCCGAGACGGGCACGCCAGCAGCCCTCATGCAAACAGGCACGATCTATCCGCACATGGTGCGTCTGCAGCAGGCGGGCGCGCGCTGGCAGCTGGCTGCCGACGCTTGAATCCGCCGCGCCTGCGCCGTACAATAGAGAAAAACCCGCGAAAGGATGATTCTCATGTACGCAGAACTTTACCAAGAGGCCCAGGCCTTGGCGCCGACCCTCGTCCAGTGGCGGCGCGATTTGCACCAGATGCCGGAAATCGGCCTGGATCTCCCGCAGACGGCTGCCTATGTGGCGCATCAGCTTGCTGCGCTGGGCATCGATTTTGAGCGCAAGGCAGGCGGCAGCTGCATCGCTGCGACCCTCGGTCAGGGCGATCGCTGTCTCCTCTTGCGCGCCGACATGGACGCCCTGCCCATGCGCGAGGAAAGCGGCCTCGATTTTGCCGCGATCAACGGCAACATGCACGCCTGCGGCCACGATCTCCACGCCACGGCGCTCCTCGGTGCAGCGGCACTACTCAAGCGCCACGAAGCCGAGCTCGGCGCAACCATCAAGCTGCTCTTTCAGCCCGGGGAGGAAACCTTCAGCGGCGCCAAGGCCTGCATCGGCGATGGCGTCCTCGAAAATCCCCATGTCGACGCTGCCTTTGCCACCCACGTCATCTCCAATGTCCCCGTCGGCACCCTCTGCTACGGCCACACGCCCAACGCCTCAGTCTACGGCTTCAAGCTGACCATCACCGGCAAGGGCACCCACGGCGCCATGCCCGAGGGCGGCATCGACCCGATCAACGTCGGCGTGCACATTTATCTGGCGCTAGAAAATCTCATCGCCCGCGAATGCGCGCCAAGCCAGGAGGTCTCGCTGACCATCGGCCAATTCGCCGCCGGTAGCGCCGCCAACATCATTCCCGAGACCGCGGTGCTCCAGGGCACCCTGCGCACCTTCGAGGGCGATCTGCGCACGCGCCTCATCCGCCGCATCAGCGAGGTCAGCGATCGTCTTGCCGCCGCCTTTGGCGCGCGCGTGGACCTCGAGGTCCTCAGCGACAGCCCGGCGCTGGTCTGCGACGAGGCGCAAAACGCCGCCTTTGCCGCCGCCCTCGCCCAGCTCTCGCCAGACCTCACCATTCGCGAAGGGCTGCACACCACCGCCTCGGAGGATTTTGCCTTCTACGCCCAGCACGTCCCCGCCACCTTCGTTGCCATCGGCGCCCAAGCCGACGACGGCCCCGTCTACGCCCAGCACAACCCCAAGGTCTGCTTCAACGAGCGCGCCCTCGCCATTGGCTGCGCCACCTACGCCGCCGCAGCGCTGAGTTGGAAATAAAAAAATTGCACCTGCCTTTGCGGGTGCAATTTTTTTGCGATGCAATTAATATTGACGGTTGATGGTGAAGCCGTAGTCTTCGAGGGCTTTGATGATTTGCTTGACGTGCTCGTGGCCGTTGGTTTCGACGGTGACTTCGAGGACGACGCGATTGAAGCGGTCCTTGGCTTTGAACTGGTTGTGGTCGAGGCCGATGATGTTGGCGCGCTGGTCGGCGATGATCTTGGCGATGAGCAGGAGCTGGCCAGGGGCGTCCGGCAGCTCGACGCTGAAGGCAAAGATGCGGCCGCTGGTAACCAGACCGGAGCGGATCATCGAGGAGATGGTGACCATGTCGATGTTGCCGCCGCTGATGACGCAGCCGATTTTTTTGTCGCGGTCCTTGAGATGGTTGAGGGCAGCCAGTGGCAGGGCGCCGCTGGCTTCGGCGACGAGCTTGTGCTTTTCAAGCAGGAGCAGCACGGCTTCCATGATTTCTGTTTCGTTGACGGTGATGATTTCATCGACGTAGTCGCGGACAAATTCGAAGGTGTGCTTGCCGACCTCGCAAACGGCGACACCCTCGGCGCAGGTGCTGATGTGATCGAGTGGCGTAACCTTGCCACGTTCCTGGGAGAGCTTCATGCTCGCTGCCCCTTCCGGCTCAACGCCGATGATGCGAATGTCCGGCTTGAGGGCCTTGGCCGCCATGGCCACGCCGCTAATGAGGCCGCCGCCACCGATTGGCACAATGATTTCGTCGAGGTCCGGATTTTCGTGGAGCATTTCCAAGGCGATGGTCCCCTGGCCGCAGATGACGCCGTAATCGTCATAGGCGTGGATGAAGAGGCCGCCGGTTTCCATGGCCACTTCCAGAGCGCGACGATAGGCTTGGTCGTAGTTTTCGCCGTGAATGACGACGTTGGCGCCTTTTTCCTGGGCGCTCTTGATTTTAATCAGCGGTGTGACCTCTGGCATGATGATGGTGCATGGGCAGTGATAATGCTGGGCAGCGTAGGCCACGCCCTGGGCGTGGTTGCCGGCGGATGCGGTGACGATGCCGCGGGCGCGTTCCTCATCGCTGAGCTGGGAAATGCGGTTGTAGGCACCGCGCAGCTTGAAGCTGCCGGTGTTCTGAAGATTTTCCGGCTTGATGAAAATGTCGTTGCCGCTGATCTCGGAGAAATAGGTGCTGTGCATCAGCGGTGTTTCGGCAGCGACGCCCTTGAGATGGGCGGCTGCTTCCTGGATATCTTTTAAATGTTTGTTCAATGCCTCATCGGCCATGACAAAAGCCCCCTTGCTAGAATGGTTGACGTTTTTGCTACAGTATAACACAGAGCGGAAATTTTTTTCAACTTTTTGCGTAGGCGCGCGCCGCGAATTTTTCTGTTATATAATAACGGGCGAAAAATTTTTTGCCGCTGATTTTTTCTTGCCAACGGGCCGTCGATGGCTTATAATTTTTTCATACAAAAATGGTAGCTATGCTGTCATTGGCGTATGTTGAGACATTTTTAATTATTCATGGCCGGGTTGCCTACCCCCTCATGATCTCTCGCGTGTGATGTCTCAATAAATTTGCGGTCGACGCGCATCTCAATAAGCCCCCCTTATTGTGCGCGCCGGCCGCTTTTTTTGCCCAAATCGCCGTTGATAGCCGCCCTCATAAAGGGTATAATAAAATGAATTGACTTTAATTAAATTTTCAGGTGGGCGTTTATGAAACCAACAATCCAAGAAATCATCATCGTCGAAGGCAAGGACGACGTCAGCGCTGTGCAGCGCGCCGTCAACGCCACCGTGCTCATCACCAACGGCATGGGGCTCGAGGAGGCGCGGCTCGCAGAAATGACCGCCATGGCAAAAAAGCAGGGCGCGATCATCCTCACCGACCCGGACGTGCCCGGCACCCTCATTCGCGAGGCGGTGGCGGCGCGGATCCCCGGCGTCAAGCACGCCTTTCTCACGCGCAAGGCGGCGCGCCATCCCCAGACGGGGCGCCTCGGCGTCGAATACGCAAGCCCCGAGGCGATTCGCCAGGCGCTGGAAAAATGCTATGCGACGACTCAGGCGCCGAGCGCCCGCTACACGATGAGCGATCTCATGCAGTGGGGCCTGGTGGGCCGCGCCGACAGCAAGGCGCGCCGCAGCCGTTTTTGCGACATGCTGCATCTGGGCCAGGCCAACGGCAAGGCGCTGCTTGCGCGGCTCAACCGCTTTGGCATCGCGCCCGATGCGATTTCCGACGCCCTTAGCCAATTGGAGGCCAACGATGACCCTAAATGACCAACTGAAAAAGCACCGTATCCAGCTGCAAAAAAAATTCGGCCAGAATTTCATCTCAGACCCTGCCCTGCTTGAGCGCATCGCGGATGTCTGCGATTGGCAAGCGGGCGACGTGGCCCTAGAAATTGGCCCCGGCGCCGGGACCCTGACCCAGGCGATTGCGGCACGCGCCGAGCGAGTTGTGGCCATCGAAATCGACAAGCGCCTGGCGCCGGTGCTCGCAGAAAACCTCGCGGACCTCGACAACGTCGACCTCGTCTTTGGCGACGCCCTGAAAACCGACCTCGACGCCCTGGCTGCCGAGCATTTTGGCACGGAGGCGCGCTACAAGCTCGTCGCAAACCTTCCTTATTATATTACGACGCCGCTGATCATGCATGTGCTGGAGGATTGCGCTCATGTGGACGAGCTGGTGATTATGGTGCAAAAGGAGGTCGCCGAGCGCCTGACGGCACGTCCCGGCTCCCGCACCTACGGCGCGATCACGGTGATGGTGCAGTACGCCTGCGAGATTCGCCGCGCCTTTGACGTCGGCCGTCGCGCCTTTACCCCGGCGCCGGAGGTCGACTCGGCGATTCTCCACCTGCGCCCATTTAAGGCGCGGCCCATCCAGGCAGCGGATGATGCGGCCTTTCGCCGCGTGGTCAAGGCGGCGTTCAGCCAGCGCCGCAAGACCCTGCGCAATTCCCTGGCGAGCCTCGGCGCATCCAAGGACGCCATTGCAGCGGCCCTCGCCGAGGCAGGTATCGCCGACGGCCGCCGCGCCGAGACCCTCTCGGTGCAAGACTTTGTGACCCTATCGGACGTATTTTACAAGCGAGGCGATATCCAATGACGGCAATGGACACTTACCAGGCGTGGTGCGCGCGAGACGATTTGAACGAAAGAGAGCGAGCCGAGCTCGCCGCCATGGCAGGCGATGCGCTTGCCATCACCAAGGCCTTTGGTGCGACCCTCTCCTTTGGCACGGCGGGGCTGCGCGGCATCATGGGCATGGGGCCCAACTGCCTCAATCGCTTCACCATCGCCTGGGCCACGGCGGGCATCGCCGGTTGGCTCGCTGAGCGCGGCGACAGTAGCCGCCGCGTCGTCATCTCGACCGATAGCCGCTTGAACCACGCCCTCTTTGCCGAGACAGCGGCGAGCGTCCTCGCCCATGCGGGCTTTGAGGTGCTGCTCTGGCAGATGCCCGCGGCAACGCCGATTCTCTCCTGGAGCGTGCGCCATTTTGGCGCAGCGGCAGGGATCATGATCACCGCCAGCCACAACCCTCGCGATTACAACGGCTACAAGGCCTACGACGCCAACGGCTGCCAGCTCTTGGCCGCCGACGCCGACTGTGTGACCAAGCATTCGGCGCCATACTTCGCCGGAAAGGATCTGCCGCTGGCCGGAGATTTTGACGTCCTCGTCGCCGCAGGAAAGGTCCGTCTCCTCGCAAGCGAGCTGGACGACTATCTCGCCACCGTTCGCGAGACGGTGCGGCCTCTGCAAACGGCTGCCGCCACGCCCCTGGCCATTGGCTACACGCCGCTGCACGGTGTCGGCGGCGCGCCGGTGCGCCAGATTCTCGAGGGCGCGGGCTTTACGGTGCGCGTCGTCGAGAGCCAATTTGCGCCGGATGGCCATTTTCCAACCATCGCCACGCCAAATCCCGAGCTCGCCGTCGCCTTTGACGGCCTCTTTGCCCTCGCCGCCGAGACGCCTTGCGACATTCTCATTGCCACCGATCCCGACAGCGACCGCCTCGGCGTCGCCGCCAAGGACGCGCACGGCCAGTGGCAGCGCATCAGCGGCAACGACCTGGGGGCGCTCCTCATCGATTTTCTCGCCGAAGGTCGCGGCGTGCATCCAGGCGATGCGGTCGTCACGACCATCGTCACCTCCGAATTTGGCAAGGAAGCGGCGCGCTACCACGGCTTTGACGTCGAGGAGACCTTCACAGGCTTCAAATACATTGGCAACTGCGTCACCGAGATTGTGAACGATCCGCATCGCCAATTCGTCCTCGGCTACGAAGAATCCTACGGCTATCTCTACGGCGACCACGCCCGCGACAAGGACGCCATCGTCACCGCCTACCTCGTAGCGGCGATGGCCCAGTGCGACAAGGCCCGGGGGAAGAGTCTCCTTGACCGCCTCGCCGCCCTCAAGGACAAGGTCGGCGCCTTTGCCGATGCCCTCATCAACGTGGTCTTTGATCCCGTGCCGGGGCAGGCAGCCATCAGCGATCTCGTCATGGCGAGCCTGCGCCGCCAACCACCGACAGCCTTGGCGGATATACCCATCGAGAAAAATATAGACTATATCACCGGTCTTAATACTTTGCCGAAAGAAAATGTGTTACAATATAAATTGGCCGATGGCTCCATTGTGAGCTTCCGGCCCTCTGGCACCGAGCCAAAAATGAAATGCTACATCAGCGCGCGCGGCGTAACGCCGGCCGCGGCAGAAAAAACCAAGAACGATCTGGCTGAAGCGTTTCATCAAATTGTTTCCCGAGTGAAGGAGGCGGCTTCAAGTTGATACAAGCGGATTTTACAAACGCTCATACAGACCTCACCGACCCGGCGCTCATTGCCCGCGTCGCCGATATTCATAAACGCTTACATCACCATCCGGACTTTATGTGCGGCTGGGTCAAATATCCATTTCAGGTGTCTGACGCGGAAATCAGCGAAATCGCCGAGGCCGCGCAAAAAGTCCGAGAAAAATGCAGCGTCTTCATTGTCATTGGCATCGGCGGCTCCTATCTTGGCACCATCGCCGGTGTCAATTTGTTGCGCCCACCTTTTGACGAAGGCGGCACCATGGGCAATCCGCGCATTATTTTCGCGGGCCACCACCTGAGCTCCGAATATTACAACCATCTGATGACGGTGCTCGAGGACCCTGCCGAGGAGATTTGCGTCTGCATGGTCAGCAAATCCGGCAGCACCACCGAGCCAAAGGTCATCTACGCCATCATCAAGGAAGCCCTGCGCAAGCGCTACGGCGACAAGCTGAGCGAGCGCATTACCATCATCACCGATTTCAACCAGGGCTATCTGCAAAAAGAGGCCCAGGACAACCACATCCGCTGCTTTGAAATCCCAAGCGACATCGGCGGCCGCTATTCGGTGCTGACAGCGGTGGGGCTCTTTCCGCTGGCGGTGGCCGGCATCGACATTCACGCCATCATCGGTGGGGCGCGCCAGGCGGCGTCGGTGTTTATGGAGCCACGCCTCGAATACAACGATTGCTACCAATATGCGGCGACTCGCTACCTGCAATCGGCGGCAGGCAAGCGCATGGAAATCTTTGAGGTGTACGAGGGCAACCTCCTCTACTTCACTGAATGGCTGCGTCAGCTCTTTGCCGAAAGCGAATGCAAGGACGGCAAGGGCCTCTTCCCTGCGGCCATGCAAATGACCACGGACCTGCATTCCCTGGGGCAATTCCTCCAGGAGGGACGGCAGGATTTTATCGAGACGATTCTCTTTGTCGAAAACATTGAGGACAAGATCAAGATTCCAGCCGGTGTCGCCGGCAACTGCACGAGCCTGCACTGCCTCAACGACATCATCCGCCACAGCGTCTGCAAGGCGCACCAAAAAAACAACACGCCGAACATTCTCTTAAAGATCAGCGAATTCTCCGCCTTCACCTTTGGCGAGCTGGTGTATTTCTTCGAAAAGGCCTGCGCCATGAGCTGCTACCTGACCGGGGTCGACCCCTTCAACCAGCCGGGCGTCGAAAGCTACAAGACCGAGCTCAAGGAAAGCATCAATTCGATGATCAACTCTATTCCGTAATCCCGCGGCGCGCGCCGCACAAAGGAGGGCGACCCATTGAGCTACCGCGCCTTATACCGCGTTTACAGACCGCAAACCTTTGCCGAGCTCATCGGCCAGGACGCCATCTCCCAAACCTTACTCAATGCCCTGCGTCAAAACCGTCTGGCCCACGCCTATCTCTTCTGTGGGCCCCGCGGCACCGGCAAAACCAGCACCTCGAAAATCCTCGCCAAGGCCGTCAACTGCCTGCATCCCGAGGATGGCGAGCCGTGCAACGCTTGCGAAAATTGCCAAGCCATCAACGAGGATCGCTTCCTCGATGTCATCGAAATCGACGCCGCCTCCAACCGCGGCATCGACGAGATCCGCAACATTCGCGAGCAGGTGCGATTCATGCCGAGCATGGGCAAGCGCAAGGTCTATATTATCGACGAAGTGCACATGCTCACGACGGAGGCCTTCAACGCCCTTCTCAAGACGTTGGAGGAGCCGCCGGCGCATGTGCTTTTTATTCTCGCCACGACCAGCCCACAAAAGGTGCCAAAGACGGTGCTCTCGCGCACCCAGCGCTTTGATTTTCACCGCATTGCGACGCCGGTCTTGCAAAGCCACCTGCGTGAGATTTGCGACCGCGAGGGGATCGATGCCACAGACGAGGCGCTGACCCTCATTGCCAAGAGCGCCGCCGGGGGCATGCGCGATGCGATTTCCCTCCTCGATCAGGTCATCGCCTTTGCCGGTATCGAAATCGACAAGCACGCCGTGGCGCAAATGATCGGCGGGCTCGACGACGCGGCGTTGGACACGCTCCTCGATGGTCTCATCGGCGGCGACACAGCGGCGCTCTTTGACGTCCTCGAGGGGCTCATCACTGGCGGCAGCGACGCCCGCGCCATCATCCAGAGCCTGATTGCGCGGCTGCGCGATTTGCTCCTCGTGCGCGTCGGCCACCAGACGGGTGACGGCACGCCGCCATCTGAGGCGATGCAGCGCCAGGCCAAGGCGCTGGGGCTGGCGGCGCTCGAGCGGCTGCTCAAAATCTGCGCCGACGCCGAGCGCGACATGCGTGTCGCCCCGGACACGGCGCTCGTGCTCGAGCTGGCACTGGTGGAAATGTCGTTGGCGCTGCACGCCGAGAGGGCGCCACAGCCTGCACCTGTGCAGGTGCAGCAGCCGCGTGTCGCCGTCACGCAGCCACCTGCGACGACCCAGAGCGCCACGCCTGCGCCCCAGCCTGATGCTGGCACAACGCCAGCCGCGCCAGCGGCAGCACCCACCGCGCCGCCATCGGCTGACGATGCCGAGGCGCTGGCCGAGATTCGCCGCTTCTGGCCCCAGGTCGTCGAAGCCCTCAAGGACGTGAGCATCCGCATCCACGCCTTTGTCAAGCCGGCGGAGATTGTCTCCTACGCAGGCGGCGTGCTCACGCTGCGCTTTCCGCGCTCAGCGATCTTTAACTACAAGCAAATGCGTCTGGCCGACAACAAAAAAATCCTCGCCGACGCCGTGGCTCCCCATTGGCCACACCCGATCCAGTTTGAATGGCTCCTCGAAGAGGACCATGACCAGGCACCGGAGGTTGACCTCATCGCTGGCGTCCGCCAGGTTTTTGGCGCCGACGTGCCCATAGAAATTATTGAAGACAAGAAACATTAAGGAGGCCCCACAATGGCAAACATGCAACACATGATGAAACAAATGCAAAAAATGCAGCGCGACATGGCAAAGATTCAGGACGAACTCGCCCAGACCCCTGTTGAAGGGACCGCCGGCGGCGGCATGGTCAAGGTCACCGTCAACGGTGCCAACCAGGTGCTGTCCGTTGAGCTCAAACCGGAAGTCGTCGATCCTGACGACATCGAAATGCTCCAGGATCTCATTGTCGCTGCCACCAACGACGCCATGGCCAACGCCGCCAAGCTCTCTGAGGATCGCATGGGCGCGCTGACCAAGGGCATGAAGCTCCCCGGCGGCATGGGTGGCCTCTTCTAATGCCGCTCTACCAGGACGCCATCGGCGAAATGGTCGACGCCTTTGCGCGCCTGCCGGGGATCAGCCGCCGCGGCGCCGAGCGCCTCACCTACCATCTCCTGCAGGCGCCGCCGGAGGTTGCCGACGGCCTCGCCCGCGCCATCCATGACGGCCGCCACTCGATCCACTACTGCCAGCGCTGCTTCAACCTCACCGACGAGGACCTCTGCCCCATCTGCCGCAGCAATCGCCGCGATAAGACACGCATCTGCGTCGTCGAGGAGGCGCGGGACATTCTCGCCATCGAGGCCAGCGGCTCCTACAAGGGGCTCTACCACGTCCTCGGCGGCACCATCAGCCCGATGGACGGCATCGGCCCCGACGATCTCCACATTGCGGCGCTTTTTGCGCGGCTAGAGACCGAGCCCATCGAGGAGGTCATCATCGCCCTCAACGCCAGCGTCGAAGGCGAGGCCACGACCCTCTACCTCATCAGCCATCTACGCGACAAAAACGTCCGCGTCAGCCGCATCGCCCAGGGGCTCTCGGCCGGTAGCGACATCAAATATGCCGACCACATGACCCTCTCCCGCGCTTTTGACGGCCGCACCGAAATTCAGCCTTGACAGCGCCGCGAAATTGCTGTAATATATGTATTGTTCTTTCGCGGATGTGGCGGAATAGGCAGACGCGTGCGTTTCAGGTGCGCATGCCGCAAGGCGTATGGGTTCAAGTCCCTTCATCCGCAGAGCATAACCACTCGTTAGCGAGTGGTTTTTTTGTGCCCAAAATTTCCGGCTGCCCGCTTTTGAACAAAGAATCCATATGAGCGATTATCCTTTTTTATCCAAATGGGCGCGGGAATTGGCGGTTTTGGCTTGAGGAAACGTTTTTTTTATATTACAATATTAGTTATAATGTTTTGAAATCTTCGCATTTTTCGCGTCATCTGCGGCTGGCGCATTGGGGAGACGGCGCACGCTAGCGGGCGCTGATTTTTTACAAAAAGGGAGTGTTGACATGAATCGACGATTGAAAGACACCTTGGTTGTCGGCTTTGCGCTGTTTTCAATGTTTCTCGGCGCGGGCAATTTGATTTTTCCACCGTATCTGGGGCTGCACGCCGGTGAAAACTGGCTGCCGGTGCTCTTGGGCTTCGTGCTCACGGGCGTGGGGCTGCCGCTCCTGGGGGTGTACGCGACGCTGCGCAGCGGCGGCACGATTATGACCATGGCGCGCCACGTGGGCAAGCCCTTCGGCCGCCTGCTGGGGCTGGTGGTGGTGCTCTCCATCGGGCCAATGTTTGCGATTCCGCGCACGGCGGCAACGACCTTCGAGGTCGGCGTGCAGCCAATTCTGCCAAATGTGAGCATCGAGGTGACGTGCATCGTCTTTTTTGCCTGCGTGCTCTTCATTGCCATCAATAATTCCAAGGTCATCGACCGTCTCGGCAAATTTTTGACGCCGTTTCTGCTTTTGACCCTCTTTGCCATTGTCGCTGCCGGGATTTTCAATCCTGTGGGCCATCCCGGCGCGCCAGCGGACCCTGTCTACAACTTCGCCGGTGGCTTCACCGAGGGCTATCAGACGATGGACGCCCTCGCAGCGACGATGTTTGCAGGCGTCGCCCTGGCGAGCATTGTCGCCCGCGGCTACAACAACCGCGAGGAACAGCTCTCCTTGAGCATTCGCTGCGGCGTACTCGCGGCGGTGCTCTTGGCGCTCGTCTATTGCGGGCTGACCTACGGCGGCGCCAGCGCCACCGACGTCTTCCCGGCGGATATTGAACGCACGGCGCTCTTGGTGCAGCTGACCAACCATCTCCTCGGCAACATCGGCACCTACTGCCTCTCGGCAGCGGTAACCCTCGCCTGTCTGACGACCTCCGTCGGCCTCTGCGTCACCTGCGGCGAATATTTCAACGAGCTCTCCGGCGGCCGCCTCTCCTACAAGCTGGTGGTCATTATCACGGTCCTCGTCTCGCTGCTCATTTCCATGCTCGGCGTCACCGCCATCATCAATCTCGCCGTGCCGTTCCTCAATTTGGTCTATCCGGTGCTCATGGCGCTCATCCTCTGCACCTGCTTTGACCGCTTCATTCCAAACAAAAACGCCTACATCGGCGCCGTCATCGGGGCCTTCCTCATTAGCGCCGTCGATGCCCTGGCTTCCTTTAGCTCCCTGGGCGTGAGCGCAGGCTGGATCGACGCCCTCGTCGCCTTCAAGGCAAGCCTGCCGCTGGACGGCTTTGGCCTCGCCTGGGTGTTGCCAGCCATCATCCTCGCCGCCATCTTTTCCTTCATCCCACGCAAAACCGACACCACTGCCGTCGAATACAGCGTCTACGACGAAGGCAAGGAATAATTCTATCACCAGAACCGGTCGCAAAGCTGCGACCGGTTTTTTGCGCGCGCGAAAAACTCCCCCAGCTGCCATCAACAGGCTGGGGGAGTTTTGTATGCGCTTATTCGCTGCGCAAGGCGTTGACGGGGTCCTTATGGGCCGCCTTGCGGGCTGGGAGCATGCCGCCAAGCATGGTGATGACGACGCTGATGAGCACGAGAATGCCTGCGGCTTCTGGCGGCAGGGCGACGTGGACGCTGGTGCTTTCGATGAGGCTCTTTAGGATGGCGTTGATTGGGATCGTCAAAAGCATCGAGAGGCCGACGCCGAGGGCACCGGAGCAGAGGCCGATGATCAAGGTCTCGGCGTTAAAGACCTGGGAAATGTTGCGCTTGGAGGCGCCGATGGCACGGAGGATGCCGATTTCCTTGGTGCGCTCCATGACGCTGATGTGGGTGATGATGCCGATCATGATGCAGGAGACAACCAGCGAGACAGCGACAAAGGCAATGAGCACGTAGGTGACGACGTTGACCATCGAGGTCAGGGACGAGGTCAAAAGCGCCACATAATCGGTGTAGGTGATCTGCTCGTCCTCGCCGACGTCCTCGTTGTAACGGTCGATGGCTGCCGAGACGGCTTCCTTGTCCTCGAAGGTGTCGGTGTAAATGCTGATGGCGTAAGGCGCGTCCTTGCTGACCTTGCCAAAATCGCTGAGGTTGTCCTCGTAGGTGGCGTCGCCCAGGTACTGGTCGTAGAAGCCGACGAGAATCTCCTCGTCGGGATCAGCGGCAAGCCAGCTGTCGAGGGCCGCTGCCATCGTCGCTTCGTCGGTCGCTGCCACAGCGCTCTGGGCGCCGGCTTGGCCAGATTGGGCAGCCATCATTTTGTAGAGGTTGGCTTTTTCGGAGACGCCGAGGGTCTGGAGGTATTCCTTGGCGTCGCGGGCCTTGGCAGCATCGTCGGCAGCCTTGAACTCGACGCCGGTGAGGACGTTGGTGTCCTTGTCCTTTTCCTGGGCCTGAACAACGGCGCTCGCATCGGTGTGGTCGATGAGCTTGTCGGTCAGGGCGCTGGTGTAGCCGATGCTTTTTTGCAGGGCCTGGTTTTCCGAGCCGTCCTTTGGACGGATGACGCCGACAATTTCGAGGGGCATGCCGTCATCGTAAAGCTGCGCCTCGTAAGCAGCGTCGTCCTTGACGCTCTTGAAGGTGCCGTCGTCGTTTTTCACATAGAAATCGCTGGCGGGCACGAGGCGGAAGGTTTTGCCGAGGATGTCCTCATAGGACCAGCTCAGCGCCTTCGGTTCCTTGTCCTTTTCCAGCTCGTCGAAAATCTTGTCATACTCGTCCTCACTGATAAGCCCGAGCTGATAGAGGGTCGAGGTTGGCACACTGTTGTTTTCATCGAGAACGAGGACGACCTCCTCGGCAGATTTTGGCCAGCTGCCGTCGACGAGGTCATAGCTGTCCTTGATGACGGGGCTGATGAGGTCGCCATCGGTGCCTGGCATGATCTCGCCAAAATTTTCTGCGCCGACGGTGCTGCCGGTGGTCATCGGATTCATATTCATCGAGAGCTCGGCCTTCTCGTCGGTTTCGGCAGCCTTGCGCTGCTCGTCCTGGGAGGTCTTGGTGTCGCGGCTGGTGTCGATGATTTTGCCATCCTCGTCCTTCGCAAAGACGCTAAACTGCACGTCGTAGGTGTAGACGATGCCGCTCTTGCCGACGTGCTGGCGAATGTCGCTCTTTGGATTGTCGAGGTATTTTTTGAAGGCGGTGAGGTCGTTTTCGGTGATGCTGGCGTTCATGGTCGTTTCCATTTCCAGCATGGCGTTGTTGGCGTAGACCTTGTCGCGGTCCTTGTCGACCTCGGCCGCCTTGCCCGCCATCATGCCCATGCTGTTCATAATCGAGGACATGTCGACGGTTTCGGCGTTGATGGTGATGGGATAGGCGTTCATCGCATCCTGCTGGATGTCGTTGATGTAGTCATTGACGCCTGTCGAGAGGGACAAAATCAGCGCGATGCCGATGATGCCGATGGAGCCCGCAAAGGCCGTGAGCAGGGTGCGCGCCTTTTTGGTCCAGAGATTTTTGAAGCTCAAGGACAACGACGTGGCAAAGGACATGGACGATTTGCCCAGGTTCTTGTGCACCGCCTCGCCAGTAGGAATGTCCTCGACAGGATTGCTGTCGTCTGTGATCTGGCCGTCCCTCAGGCGCACGATGCGCGTGGCGTAGGCTTCGGCGAGCTCGGGATTGTGGGTGACCATGACGACGAGGCGATCCTTGGCGACCTCCTTGAGGAGCTCCATAATCTGCACGCTCGTGTCACTGTCAAGCGCCCCCGTCGGCTCATCGGCGAGGACAATGTCGGGATCGTTGACCAAGGCGCGGGCGATGGCGACGCGCTGCATCTGGCCGCCGGAAAGCTGGTTGGGCTTTTTGTCGACGTGGTCGGCCAAGCCCACCGCTGCCAGCGCCTCGCGGGCGCGGCGGGTGCGCTCCGCCTTGCCAATGCCGGAAATCGTCAGCGCAAGCTCCACATTGGCGAGCACACTCTGGTGGCCGATGAGGTTGTAGCTTTGGAAGACAAAGCCCACGGTGTGATTGCGGTAGGCGTCCCAGTCGCGGTCCTTGTAGCGCTTGGTGGAGACGCCGTTAATGACCAGATCCCCCGCCTCGTAGCGGTCGAGGCCGCCGATGATGTTGAGGAGCGTCGTCTTGCCCGAGCCGCTCGGCCCGAGAATGGCGACAAATTCGTTGTCGCGGAGCGTGAGCGACACATCATCCAGCGCCACCTGAGTAAAATCGCCGGTGGTGTAGGTTTTGCGAATGTGTTGTATTTGTAGCATCTTTGTGCTTCCCTCCTTCGTGATTCCTCTAGTATACCACGAATTTTCTCAGTAATTCATCTCGGGCTGTCGATTTTCGCCCATAAAAAAATCTCTGACGCGCGTGCATCAGAGATTTTTTTGTGAATGAAATTATTCTTCGTCGTCGCAAACCACCTGCACGCCAAAGCGGGAAGCGGTTTCCTTGACGTTATCGCAGCCTTCAAAGTCTTGCATGTGGATGGCGTTCTTTTCGTCTTCCTTCTTTTGTGCTTCGACATCCTCGTCGTCGCAAACAACAGTCACGCCGACCTTGGTGGCGACTTCTTTAACGTCCTGGCAATATTCATCTTCTACAAGATTACGCAGATCTACTTGTTCACCCATGTTGGATTCACTCCTTTTATAATTTTCCTCTTAGATACATATATTATACGCGATTTATATGACCCTTGCAAGAATCCTTTACAAATTCCCCGATATCTCCTTTGATGCCTGCAATATTCTCGCGGCTAATAGCTGCTCGCTCGCCGCCTGCCATCTCTCGCATAAATGCATCTATAGGAGTCCAACGCCGATCATCCCCTGCAAAATCTGGGGCATGACGCAGAGATTCACCAGCCAGGTGAGCACCAGCGCCCACTCGGCCTCAAAGGGCGAAAACGGTTCGGCGTGGCTGTCGCTGCATGATTTGAGCGACGGGAAAATCTTCACGGCGAGCGCCCCCAGCATGGCGCCAAAGACTGCGCCAAGGGTGTTCATGAGGAGATCGTTCACATCCGACAGGCCAAAGCCAAACATCTGCACAATTTCGATGTACAGTGAGAAGCACAGCCCGTAGACTGCCACGCGCAGAAAATGGCGATAGCGGCTGTAGAGCAGGCGCAAGAAAAATCCCACCGGCAAAAACAGCACCACATTGAGCGCATATTGCAACCAGCCCCTCGGCAAATTGGCGAACGGCCGCCACTCTACACGCGGCACAAATTGAGTCATCGGCAATCCTTGACCACCGGTGAGAAAGGCGATGACAAAAAGCGATGCGGCAAAACACACCAGCGCCACCACGCGCCATGGTTTGATCTGAAAGCTGCGTCCACGATGGGCGCAGACAGCCCGTTCATACAAAAATGCCATGCCAACGACGAGCACGAGATCGAAAACGGTACAAAGCAACAAGAATAGAAAGCTCATGAGAAACACCTCGTTTTTTGAAAAAAGGGCCCCGATTGGAGCCCTTGTGTTTAGCTGAGTCGGTCTGCGCCCTTGCGGTAGTAGAAAATGATATCCGGATCGAGGCCTTGGTCGACTTCATCAGGCTGGGTGTAGATGCCGACGCCGTGGCGCGTGTCCACATCCATCTGATTGCGAACGGCTTGGTTTTCGCCGATGAGGTCGCCTGCCAGCCAGGCATCGACGACGGCTTCGGCGTCGAGGTCGTCACCGAGGGTGATTTTGCCGGATTTGGCAATGGAGATCGACTTGATGACCGTGGTCTCGAGGGTGGAAATGTCGTTGGTTCTTTCGTCGTCGAGGATGCCATCGGCGCGCCACTTGTCAATGAGGGCGGCGGTTTCCTTATCACCGGCGTAAATCGGGTAGCTGTGCTCAGTGTAATCCGTGGCCCGCGGCAGGACGTAGTGGAAAAAGCCGATGATGCGGGTTTTCAAAACTGCGTCGCTGCGGTTGGCCATGTCGGTCTGCACGGCCTTGAGGAGCGCTTTCAGCCGCGCCTCGTCGGCGTCGGTGATTGGCTCGGTCTCGATGCCGCGGGTCACGCGCCAGTATCTGCCGCTAGGAAGCAGGCTGCTGATGCCATTTGGATGGAGGATGGCCATGCGCAGATCCTCTGGCGTGGCAGTGGCCAGCGTCGACCAGTTGGCGAGGGTAGAATGGCCATCGCTGGTGACAGGTGCGAGAATCTCGGCTGCCTGCTCGCGAGGTACGGCGATGCTGCGGCGGGTGTAGCCGCCAGCAGCTGTGCGATAGACCAAATCCAGCGGCGCCGTGACAATGTCTGTGGTGCCATTTGTGGTGACGCGCTGGGAGAGGGCGTCACTGGCGACGGCCATGACCTTTTTGATGTAGGTCGGATTTTGCGCCGCCGTATTGTCCAGACTCAGGACGCCGTCGTTTTCATCATAGAGGCTGATGGTTGCCGCCTCGATATCGTCTGTCTGTGGCAGCTTGTCGTCGGCGCCAAAGTAGCCGCCCTGCATGATGATCCCCACGGCCAGCGCTAATGCGAGCCCCACAGCGGTGCTGGCGAGATGGTGGCGGATGCCGTTGCGATCGCGGCTATAGATGAGCTCGGCGACAATGTGCACAATCGCTGCGGCAATGACCATGCAGAGAATGGCCACGGGCAGGGATTTGCCACCAAAGAGGGTCGCCACCATGCCGCCCAAGAGCACGAACACGCCCTTGACAAAGGAGCCGACCGGCGCATAAACCAGCGTGTCGCCTGCCCGCTCGACGGGGCGACGCTGATAGAGGAGATAGGTCAGCACAAAGAAGAGCGCCGTGAGAATCACGTAGATCACTGTGCTTGACGTTGGCCAGCAGAGGGCCGAGACGTTCAGATACTGGGCCGCCTCGCCGGATGTCATGAAGACCGGATCGATGCCATCAAAAACATCGTTGACGCGTCTGCCCATGGCAATGAAATTGTAGAACACGTTCCAGTGGCTGAGCCGTGCCACCAGCCCCGTCGACACGTAGGTGGTCGTGAAGTTGGTAAACCCGGCTCGCAGGCAAATTGCCGTCAGCGGCAGCACCACATGGATGGCCACAGTCATCAGCACCTGGCCGATGGTGTTGGCGGTGAGCTGTCCGGCAAAGAGGGTCGTCGCCAAACTGATGGCAAAAAGCAAGAGGATGTAGCCAAAATGGAGCCCCATTGCCGCCAAGAGCTTAGTGCCGACGCCGTCCGCCCCGAGCTGGCTTGCATAGAGGAGCCCGGCAACAATGGCGACAAGCGTCACCATCACTAGCAGCACCACCTCAACGAGCGCCAGCGCCAGCACCCGCGCCGACAGGAGTCCGGCGCGCGTCGCCGGCAGACTGTGGTAAAAATTGCTCTGGCTCGGCACCGTCTGATAGCGCGTCGCGTAGAGGCCGCCGAGGAAGCCGGCGATGATTGCCAGCCAATAAAACGGCGTAAAGTAGGTCACAAAGAAATAGCTGAGCATCGACACATCGCTGATGCGGTTGTTGGTCAAAACCATGCTAAAGCCCAAGAGCACCGGCCCCGCTGCCAAATAGACAATGGCAAACAGCAGGATGAAGCTGCGCAGCCGTCCCAGCTCCAGACGAAGGTCCTTGCCGAGACTATTGTAGGATGTCGTTCGTGTCATAGCCGAGCACCTCCATTTCAGTGATGAATATTTCTTCTAGGCTCAGTGGCAGCACCTCTGCGTAGAGGGGCTTCATGGCGTTGATCGCCTGCAGAATCTCGTCCTCCTTGCCGCGGACAATCATCGAAATCATGCGCCCGCGCTGCTCAAAGGACAGGGGCGAGAGCGCCGCAAAATCCTCGCGCCGACGCACCATTGTAAACGCCGTCTGCAGCTTGTAAAAATCGAGCTCCAAATCATCCAGCGCCCGCTGGAAAACAAACTTGCCGTCGTGCATGAGACCGATGACATCGCAAATATCCTCGAGCTCCCGCAAATTGTGGGAGGCGATGATGATCGTCGCGCCCTCGCTGAGCATGAGCTCGGAAAACGCCTTCTTGACGGCGCGGCGCTTGACGGGATCGAGGCCGTCGAAGGTCTCGTCGCAGAGAAGCACCGCTGGCTTTGCCGCCAGGCCGAGGATAATGTGCGCCTGGCGCTTCATGCCCTTGGAAAAGGTCTTGAACCGCGCCTTGGCGTCGAGCTTGAATTGCTTGGTCAGATCCAGCGCCATTTGCACGTCGTAGCCGGGATAAATCTGCGCGTACATGCGCGCCATGTCCAAGATGCAGCTGTTGCGGTCGGTGTATTGGTCGTCGGAAATATAGAAAATCCGCTCCTTGGTCTCGGGATGCTCAAACACCGGCTGCCCGTCCAGAAGCACCTGCCCCTTTTCGGGATGGTAGATGCCGCTCACCAACCGCAAGAGCGTCGATTTGCCAGAGCCATTGCTCCCGACCAGGCCGTAGATGCAGCCCGACGGCACCACCGTCTCCACGCCGCGCACGCCAAAATGGTTGCCGAATTTTTTTGTGAGCTTGTCAATTGTGATCATGGCCCTCGCCTCCTTCTTCTAGTCCTTCCATGCGTCTGCGCACCCGCTCGGTGATGTCCTCCACCGGCACAGCCAGCAGACGCAAATTGTCCACCGCCGTATCCAGCTGCGCCATCGCCTGGGGCAATCTGCGCGCCCTGAGATCCGCCTCATCCAGCGCCACAAAGCTGCCGCGGCCTGGCTGCGAGTAGGTGAGGCCCCGCTCCTCCAAAAGGGCGTACGCCTTTTGGATGGTGTTGGGATTGACCGCCAAATCGTTGGCCACGCTGCGCACACTCGGCAGCTTCTCATCCTTGAGCAGGGCGCCGGTGAGAATCAGCTGCTCGATGTTTTCCACCAGCTGCTCGTAAATCGGCTGCGCGCTCCGTTGGTTGATCCGAAACATGGCTAGCCTCCTTTCGTCTCGTCATCGTCAGTCGAAAATTTTCGTCTGTACTATCATTGCTGATACAGTTAGTGTACACGAGAACTTTTTTCCTGTCAACGCCTCCCAGCGAAAAATTTTGCGCCCACACAAAAAAAAAGACAGCCGAAGGGGGGCTGTCTCAGGATATTTAGTCGATGACAGTGGAGGTGCTGCCATCGGTAGAGG
>JAUNGU010000016.1 GCA_030524315.1 Peptococcaceae bacterium | reverse complement strand
ACTCCGTATGAAGTATATTATTCAACTATGTTGCACTTGACTTGACAATTCGCCGTTAAATAAAATCGCACCACTCACTTGAGCGTTTCTCTGTGAGTGGTGCGTGTTTTTAGAATTTTTTGTAGCGTTTAAGGTGCTCGAGGATTTCGTCGAGCTCATCTCGATCCTGGCGAATGGCATCGAGCTCTCTTTGATAGATTTCTTCGGCTTTTTTGAGAATGGATTCGCTCTGCTCCAATGAGGCAACGACGGTATTTTCTGCGCGTTCCCAATAGCCTTGATAGTCGTCCTCGGCTTTTTCGAGATATTTGCTGAGGATTTCTACGCTGCGTTGACGGCTGATGGTCAATTCCTCACGGGCTTGGTTGAGCTTCTTAGAGCTTTCTTCTTTTGCCGTGGTCATACGCAGAGAGATGCGATCGTCTGCGGCATCGTATTTCTCTTTGATCTCTGCCTCTGTCTCGGTCAATAGCTGAGTGGCCAGGATTTTTGCATCGTTGACGATGGTATCGGCGTGGTCAGTGGCGTTTTTGATGATGCTTTGAGCGCGATTACGGGCGCGTTTAAGAGGTTCGTAATCCTCGTCGGAATGCTCGCTGACGAGTCGATCGACGAGCTTATCCTCTGCGCCACCATCTATATAGGAAGGGTCCACTTCGCAAATGGCTGTGAGGGATCGCACGAGGCGCAGGGTTTTCTCACGAGGCACGAGGACTTCCGTTTTGTGGAACATCGGTGATTTGGCTTCTTCGAGGATGCTTTGGAGCTGATAGAGATCGTCGCAAATGGAATGGCCTTTTTGCTGCGCGGCACGCGCTTCGGCAAGCTCGTCCTCGTAGTACTCTTCCTCGGTTTCTTCCTGAGCGTCAACTTTTTCCTTCATGATATCGTCGCTGATCGCCGTCTCTTCATCGTCAATATCGTCGCGCGGTGCATCGTCGGCAAACGCTTCTGCTGCAGGCTTTTCTTCAGTTTCTTCCTCTGCCTCTGCGTCATCCTCATGCTTTTGCGAAAATCGAGGTTTTTTGACGAGGCGACTGGCCGGTGCCAGCAGGTCCTTGAAGGTGAGCTGCTCCGGTTCATCTTCATCTGTATCTTCTGGTTCTGGTGCTTCTACCGGGGCTTCATCAGGTGTTTCTTCTGCGTCTTCCGGCTCGGCAGCCACTTTTTCTTCGATTGCCTGATCCACTGCGGCCACCGGATCTTCTTCGTCGTCTGTGTGGTCCACTTGGTTCAGCCGCTGAATGGCTGGCTCATCATCCAGGGAGCGCAAATCTTGCAAGAATGACGCCCGCGCGCGTTGGGCTTGCTTGCGAATGACGGCGCTTTGCAGGGTTTCCCGCTTTGCTGATGCGCTCGGCGCGGCCGGTTGTGGCGGCGCTTCCTCTGCAGGCTCTTGTGGCGCTTGCTCCTCTTGCAGGTCCTCTTCTTCGTTCAGACGCACATAGTCGCTGATCTTTGCCTCCGGATCAATGCCATCTGTAAATGGCGCGCCTTCTTCAATATTAATGTCGGGATTTTCGTCGGGCGTTTCTGGCTGCTTGTCTACGCGTGCGCCACTGCCATCATTTAAGACGTTACTGACGTTAAATTTTTGATTTTCCGCTTGGGGAAATAGGGTTTCTTTGTCTGGCATTTTTCACGCCTCCTGATTTTGTCTGTTATGTTTCATTATATCGTCTATTGCATGGTTTGTCTATCGATGGCGCGCGGCGTATTTTTCTTTTCGTCGCCACGCGCACAAAAAAAGAACCTGCTTCTCGCAAGTTCTTTTTTCTCAATCGGCGCCGTCACCTGGCGACTGTTCGTTAACGAAGCTTTCGCGCATGCTCATGGTGTCGATGGTTTGCCCGCTGTCCTGATCGATGATATTGACCTGTACGTCGATGGATTTTTCATCAATGCCCGAAAACAGCTGATAGCCAGTGCCCGTCGAATAAAATAAATCCATATCGAGCCGGCCACCCTCTGCCTGATAGGCAGAAGCATTGACCGAAACATCGAAGGTTTTCATATCATCGCTGTAGGTGACGTCCACCACGCCTGGCAGCTTGCCGTCATCCATGTCCTTTTGCAGGACCTCTTCAAAATGGGTTTTGTAGCCAAGGAGCAGCTCTTGTTGTTTCTCCTCAGTCATTTTGTAGGTGATGGTATCATCGTCATTGATGTGCACGCTGATATCCTCATCCTGTGCATTTTTCTCGATTTCTTGATTCGTTTGCCCCGCAAGCAGTCCCCGCGGCACGGTGATGGTCACGGTTTGCGCTTTGACGGCAGTTGCTTCCTCGCTGGCGCAAGCTGTCATGCCACCCACAAAAAGGAGCAGGATAAACGCCAGCAGCCACTTTTTCATGTGCATCCTCATCACATTCTTTCTAATAAAAAAAGCCACCCACCGGCAGCTTCTTCTATTTGAACTTACGCCATCTTATTGTAAGCCTTCATGATTCTGGATTTTTTGTTTGCAACATTGTTTTTGTGCAACAGACCCTTGGAACCAGCCTGATCCAGTTTCTTGACAGCAACTGCCATAGTTTCGGCAGCCTTTGCCTTATCGTTGGCTTCAACAGCCTGATCGAAAGCCTTAACAGCGGAACGAACAGCGCTCATTGCGCTAGCGTTACGAAGACGACGAACCTGAGCAGTTTTAGCGCGCTTCTTTGCAGATTTGATGTTTGCCAATGCGAACACCTCCCCCATGGCAATTTTTACTCTATTCGAGCGATTTAACAGGAAATATCATACCATGTCAAGGCAACAAATGCAAGGACGTTAATACATTTTGGCGATAAGATTTTTCTTGCAAGACGCCTCCCCAAAAATAGCAAAACCGCCGACGCCATGCGCCAGCGGTTTTGGTGTATCTCAATGAAGCTTAGTCGTCAAGTGGCTTAAATGCAGCCTTGGTTGCACCACAAAGTGGGCATCTCCAGGTATCTGGCAGATCTTCAAAAGAAGTTCCTGGAGGAATCTTCCCTTTTCTGTCGCCCTTGGATGGCATGTACATGTAGCCGCAGGATGCCATTTGGCACTGATAAATTCTCATATCTTTTTCTTCACTCATCTGCGTTTCCTCCTTAAATAAAATTTATTTTGCACATCCTCTGTCGGCTCACCAATAACCGGAAACCGACATAAAGGATGGTAAAAGCAATCCTACACAAAGGAGCACCACGAGCACAATCACAAAAATACGTGTCAGCTTGTTTTGACTCTTTCTCATTAATGGGCCCCTTCTCTGAAATAGCGTTCAATATCTGTCATGACGATGCCGCCATCGCCAACGGCTGTGGCCACCTGGCGCACAATCTTTTGACGCACGTCGCCAACGGCGTAGACGCCAGGAATGTTGGTGGCCATGCGTTCATCGGTGATCACATAGCCGCGATCGTCGACCTTGAGGCCTTCTGGATAGGCATCCTTGTTTGGGTCGTAGCCGACAAAGATGAAGCAACCATCAAAGTGCCACTCTTTTTCCTCGCCGGTCTTGACGTTTTTGGTCACGACGGTGCTGAGCTGCTCGTCGCCATCTAAGCGTTCCACGACCGTATCCCAGACAAAGGTAATCTTGTCGTTGGCAAAGGCCGCTTCCTGGCTGCGCTTGTTGGCACGTAATTCATCTCGGCGATGGAAAACAGTGACACTGTTGCACATGTTGGCCAAATAAATGGCATCCTCAACCGCCACATCGCCGCCGCCGACGACGCAGACATCCTTGCCGCGGAAGAAGAACCCATCGCAGGTGCCACAATAGCTGACACCGTGGCCGCGGAACTTGTCTTCATTTGGCACGCCAAGCTTGCGCGGATGGGCGCCAGTGGCAATGATGAGAACCTTGGCCTCATATTCTTTTTCCTCGGTGCCGTTGTTGGTGATGACTTTTTTGACATCCCCTTGCGCTTCCAGGCGCACCACCGGTTCAAAAACAAATTCGGCTTCAAAAGCCTGGGCATGCTCGTAAAATTTCATGCCAAGCTCCGCGCCAGCGATCCCCTGCGGATAGCCAGGGAAATTTTCGACCAAATCAGTCGTCGACGCCTGGCCACCAGGCATCCCCATTTCAAAGACGAGCACAGAATAGCCTGCGCGACGCGCGTACACACTAGCTGTCAGCCCTGCAGGCCCTGCGCCAATAATTGCTACATCTACCATATTTTACATCCTCCTGTTTTCTATAACGCCAGTGACAGGAGTCGAACCTGCGGCACATGGTTTAGGAAACCACTGCTCTATCCTCTGAGCTACACCGGCATTGCTTCAACATTTATTGTCTATGACGACGTTTTCTAAAGTATATCATGCGTGCCTAACTTCGTCAAAAAAATTCCCACCGCCCAGGGTAGGTTGTCACCATTTCTTGGCATTTGCAAAATAAAAAGGCATTGACGCGCGTCCACGCTCGCTCGCCAATGCCTTCTTCAGCAAATAGAAATGGCATCGCCATTTCCTGCTGACACGATTATACACCGCCCCCGTTGCTATTGCAATTAAATTTTAGTGGTTGGGTAGGTTTGAGGTGATGATTGGATGGTGGGGCTATTCTATCGCATTCCCCACGTTGACAAATTCTCTGCGGACGGGGGATAATAGCGGTAACAAATTACTATGAAAGAGGTGCGTTATGATGAATGTGATGCGTGAGATTGGCCAGAGTGGTATTGCGGTGCCTTTTTTGGGGCTTGGGACTTGGGCGATTGGTGGTGGCAGCTGGTGGGGCGACAATGATGATGCGTTGTCGATTCGTGCCATCCATGAGGCGATTGATCGCGGGATTGTCTGGGTGGATACGGCGCCAATTTATGGCCGCTACCACAGCGAGAATGTCGTTGGCCAGGCCCTCAAGGGCAAGCGCGACAAGGTGGTGCTGTCGACCAAGTGCGGGTTAGAGTGGCGCCACGGGACACCGATTTTTCACAAGACGGTGGACGGGACGGATGTCTACCGGGATCTTTCGCCAGCTAGCATCCGCGAGGATGTGGAGGCGAGCCTGCGCAGACTGGGCACCGATTATATTGATGTGATTTACACCCACTGGCAGTCGCCGGATCAAAATCTCTATCCGATTGCCGAGACGATGGATGCGCTAGAGACGCTCAAGCGCGAGGGCAAGCTTCGCGCCATTGGCGCCTCTAACGTGACGCCTGAGCACATTCGCGCCTACACGGCGGCGGGGCAGCTGGACGTCATCCAGGAAAAATACAGCCTCTTTACCCGCCGCATCGAAAAGGCGCTGGTGCCTGTCTGCCAGGAGCTGGGCATTTCGATTCAGGCCTATTCGCCACTGGAGCAAGGGCTCTTCACCGGCAAGGCACGCATGGACACGGTGCTTGCGCCGGGCGACGTGCGCAACGGCAATCCATGCTGGCAGCCAGCCATTCGCGCCCAGGGCATTGCCTTTGTCGAAGCGCTGGCGCCCTTCTGCGAAAAATATCACTGCTCGCCGGCGGCTCTGGTGATTGTGCTCACATCCCAAATGATCGACGGCCTCCACGTGCTCTGCGGCGCCCGCAAACCAGCGCAGGTCGAAGACAACGCCAGCGCCCTGACCCTGGCGATTGATCCGGCTGATCTGGCGCAAATGCGAGCACTCCTGCCGGATCTTACTGACCAGCTCTAGAATCTCACAACTGCAAAAAATCCCCGTTCAGGAAAAGACACGTCGTCATCTTACTAAACGGGGATTTTATTATGCTTATTCACAAACGAGGGTGATACCATATTTTGAAACGGCTTTTTTCGCATGGGCGCAATCAGCGGAAACAGGCTTTTCAGGCTCGGCCACTTCGTCATCACAGAGCGCCGTGTAATAGCCAAACTTTGAAGCCACGCGCTCAGCATTTTTGCAGCCTTCTTCATAGAGATCGTTATTCATGATACTTGCGCTTCCTTCCCTTGAATTCGCCTATATTGTAGTCCCGGATTGAAGAAAGTGCAAATTAAAAGGGCTTATTATTGAATGAAGGTGTGGTTTATTGCAAGTTCAGAACCATAATCCCAACCTTTATAGTGCTGCACCAACGGTTGCGCCCCTTTTTTAACCGTAAGCTTGTCACTCGCACAACATCACATCACTGCGATTTTCAGCGATGGCTTTGAGCTCGCCGGTGAAACCGGAGATGCTGAAGAGAATGTACCAAGTCCGGCGGTTGTCATTCTGCCATTTGACATGGGCAGTTTTTGCTTCAAGATCTCGCAGGACACTGGTACCGACTTCGTTTTGCCAATACTTACATTCGCCAAGGATGAGATTATTGCTTTCGGGATCTAGGGCGACAATATCAATCTCATTGTTTTTGTCCCACCAACGTCCGACTTTTGCAAAGGAAAAAGGCCACTTACCCTCTGCATTCAATGTCCACATTTTTTCACGGCACACATCCTCATACACATAGGCAATGTGATGATCTATCAAATTCTGGCGAATTTTGTCCATGACAATAGTACTGTTGCCGCTTTCAATATAGCTGCGGTTTGGATAGACGAAAGCAAACCAGAAGCGCAAATAATTGTCCTTGATTTTATAGAGGCCCATCTTACTTTTTTCCGGATGATCGACGGTGACAGGAACCTCACGCTCCAAAATATCCAGGTCAATCAGGATTTTTAGATATTTGGTGAGATTGGTCTGCTTGATCTCCAATGCCGTTGCAATGGCAGACAATTTACTATGGCCCGCAGCAATCGCTTTGATGACAGAAAAATACGTGCCGACCTCGGAAACTTCCTGCTGCAAGAGAAACTCCGGCTCATCGTACAGGTAGCTGGACGTGTTCAAAATATTGTGCTGGATGGCTGTGTAGAGGTCTGTGTCCTCTGCAAACAATTCGATGTATTTTGGCACGCCGCCAGTGATGGCGTATAAATCGATCAGCTCACGGTGAGCTTTGTCTGGGAAAAATTCGTCATAATAGCGGAAGGGAATTTGCTTGAGACGAATTTGCGCCGTGCGACGACCATACAGAGGGCTGCTATAATCAAGGGTTTGAGACTTCATCATGGAAATCAACGAGCCACAAAGAATGACCATCACCTCTTTGTCCTTGAGGGTTTCTTCCCAAATACGTTGAAAAATGGAAGGAAAAGCCGCATTCGATTTGCCAATGTACTGAAACTCGTCAAGGACAATCACAGGCTTGCTGTCAAATCGCGCGTCCAGGATCGCCTTGAAAATCGTATCCCAATCCTTCACATCCGCATGCCTGAGCAGGTCGCTGTCAATAAATTCAGCGGCCTTGTCCTTGAACGCCATACGATTTTGCGATTCCGATTCCTCACTGGCCAAAAAGAAGAGCGCCTTTTTATCCTTGATAAACTCAGAAATGAGTGTCGTTTTGCCAACGCGGCGGCGTCCGTATAAAATCACCAGCGCACTGCCTTTTCGCTCGTATTCATGTTGGAGCGTGGCCATTTCGTCCGTTCTGTCGATAAATTTCTCCATGCTTCTCACCTCCTTTTTATTCTCAAGATTATTATACTGTGGATTATAATAATTTTCAACAACACGCGTTTTATTGAACAATCGTAGATAAATGGAAGCATGTAAGGGTTCTATTCAAACTACACGCCGAAAAAATCAAAAGTCATGCTACAAATAAATGAAACGATTTTTATGCCATCCTCCATTTCCAGAAATGATCCCATGGTTTTTGATCCCTCCCCACTCGCGCAAACCGCGCCCGCATGCGCGAAAATATGCTATAATGTGTCAAGAAAGTGGGTGATGGGATGATTGCGCGGGATCGTTTACAGGATGAGTGTCAATCACGGTTGAAGAAGATGCAGGTGGGCGAGGTGCTGAGGATTCGCACATGGAAAAATGATCGCGGGCTGGCGATTACGTGTGTGGGGGCGGATGTGTTTCGTCTGGCGGAGGATGGCTTTGCGAGCGGCGTGCAGGAGGGGCTTTCACGCGCCCAGGTGCTCAAGGCGATCAAGCCCATCGCCCGGCGCGAATTTCCGCGCAGCAACAAGCTGCGATTGACCCTTTCAAAGGAGGATGCCAACAATGGATAAACTGATTTTTCTAGGCACAGGCCACGCCCTGGCCTATCATTGCTATACAACCTGTCTGGTGCTCAACAACGAGGACCACTATTTTATGACCGACGCCGGTGGCGGCAACAATGTGCTCTTGCAAATGGAGCGCGCCGAGGTGGCGACGGAGAAGGTGACAGACCTCTTTGTCTCTCATATTCACACCGATCACCTCGTCGGCGCCATTTGGCTGGTGCGCGTCATCGGCCATCAATTTGACCGCGGCGGGCGCACGGCGCCGCTGACGATCTATGGTCACGAGAGTGTGTTGGCGACATTGCGCGAGATTTGCAGCCTGATTGTGCCCCAATCGGTGGTGGCGCATTTTGACAAGGAGATTATTTTTCACGCGGTGGCCGACGGCGACACCTGCGCCATTGGACCATGGCAGGTGACCTTCTTTGACACAGGCGCTCTCAAGACGACCCAATACGGCTGGCGGGCGACGCTCACCAACGGCAAGACGCTGGTTTTCCTCGGCGATGAGCCGATGCGCGAGGCAGACCTGCCGTGGGCTGCGGGCGCCGACTATCTCGTGCACGAGGCAATGTGCCTGGCCAGCGAGGAGGAGATCTACCATCCGCATCGCATCAAGCATTCGACGGTCGTCGATGCGGCAGATAATGCGACCCGCGCCGGTGCCGGGGCGCTGATTCTCTTCCACGGCGAGGACACAGGGCTTGACACGCGCAAAGCGCGCTACACCGCCGAAGCGCGCACCCATTTTGACGGGCCGGTGTATGCGCCGGATGATCTCGACGTGATCACACTCAACTAAATGGAGGATAGAATGGATTTTTCTTTTGATGCTTTACCACAGGCCTTGGCTGACGGCCTGGCCGCAGCTTTTCATATCAGCGAGCCGACGGAGATTCAATCGGCTAGCTACGGCCTCATTCATGACGGCCGCAACGTCGTCATGCAGTCGCGCACAGGCAGCGGCAAGACACTTGCCTATCTCCTGCCGCTGTTGGCGCGCCTGACGCCGGGGGAGGCGGGCAATCGCCTGCTTGTGCTCGCACCGACTCAAGAGCTCGCGGTGCAAATCGCGAACGTCCTGCGCGCCCTCAACGCGGCGCTCCCTGTCGCCTACAGCCTGGCGCTTCTCGGCGGCGGCGCCAACATCAACCACCAAATCGACAAGCTCAAGAGCCGCCCGCAGGTCCTCATCGGCACACCGGGGCGCGTCCTCGAGCTCTTTGACCGGCGCAAAATCAATGGACAGACCATCGAGGCCGTCGTCTTTGACGAGGTTGATGCCATCAGCGCCCAGGAAAACGGCCGCTTGCTCAAGCTTGTGCGCAAGGCGCTGCGCCAATCGACCCAGACCATCGCCGTCTCCGCCTCGATTCCCGACGGTGTGCAAGCCTATTTGCGCGAGAGTCTCGACGACCCCGCCTTTCTCGTGAGCAGCGAGGCGGCGGCTCTCAATCCGAATATTGGCCACTTTGTTCTGCGCTGTGAGGCGCGCAAAAAATTCGACAACCTGCGCCGTGTCCTCGCTGCTATGGATGGCAAGACGCTGATCTTCCTCAACGGCGACGAGGAGATTCTCCATCTCCAGGACCGCCTGGCCTATCACCACATCGAAGTGGCGGCCCTCTCAGCGGACATGAAGAAGCTCGATCGCCAGAAGGCGATGCACGATTTTCGCAAGGGCGTCGAGGGCATTCTCATTTCCAGCGATCTCAGCGCCCGCGGGCTGGACATTGACGACATCGATCAGGTCATCAACATGGATTTTCCGCATGATCCCCTGACCTACGTGCACCGCGTCGGCCGCACGGCCCGCGGCGATCGCGAAGGCGCGGCCCTCTCCTTTGTCTCTGACCAGGACGAGGCGGCCATTCGCATCTACCACCGCGATTTGGGCATCAGCTTCACCGAGGTGCATCTCGCCGGTGGCGCCGTCGTCGTTGGCGCGCCGGAAAAGCCGGATAGGGCGGAAAAGGCCACAAAGAAAAAATCCCACGCCACAAAACCCGCGCAGAAGCATCAGAAGACCCGCGCCAAGCAGCGCAAGAGCAAGGGCCAGCCAAAGCGGCTGAAAAGGGGCGAGCACTGATGGCCGAGTACTGGGATCTGGTGGATGAGGCGCGACAACCCACCGGCGAAACCCTGCGCCGTGGCGACGAGATGCCAGCGGGCCGCTACCACACAGTGATCGGCGTCTGGACCATCCACCGTCACCTCGGGCGCATCCTCGTCACCAAGCGCAGCCCGGAAAAATCGGTCTGCCCGAACGTCTGGGAAAACACCGGCGGTTCGATTCTCGCTGGCGAGACGAGCGCCGAGGGCGCCGCTCGCGAGGTGCGTGAGGAGACGGGCATGGATTGTCACACTGCCGATCTCGCGCACATCCAGACCCTGCGCATTCCCACCGCCTTTATCGATTGCTACATCTATCTCACTGACATCAACCCCGACGCCATCGTCCTCCAGCCCGGAGAAACCGTCGACTGGCGCTGGGTCACCCAGGCCGAGCTCGAAGCCCTCATCGAGGACGGCACCTTCGCGCCGCCGGAAATCGAGCAATACAATGTCTGCCGTGACGATCTTGCGGCGGCGCTGGCGGCGCTGGCGGATTGACACCACTGCGAGAAAAAAGATCCCTGCGATCATCTTCCGAAAGAAGACTAAGCAGGGATCTTTTTTTATGTCTCGTTTTCACGAAAATCTCGCCGCTCGTAGCCGATGCCGCCGGTAATCATGAGCAGCATCGCCAGCGCCAGCATGCCGCTCCAAGTGCGACCGTCAAAATCCGCCAGTGGCATCTCTGGCAGCCAGGTGAAGACCGACGTGCGGTTGAGCCACGTTGGCAAATCGAGGAGCTGCTGAAAATAGGCGAGCATGAAGGCGTAAACCAGGTAGCAATAGCTCAGCAGGCGCAGCCGCGGCCGAAAGCCGCAAAGCACCGCCGCCAGGCCCAGCACCACCAGCATGGCTGGCAGCACATTGAGTCCCGCCAGGACGACCGCTTGCAGGGTCAGCGATGTCTGCTGCATGGAGGCGATGCCGACGGCGCCAAGGCTGGCCGCCGCAAGCAGACAGCCCGCCACGGCGCAAGCAACCGCCAGCGCCAGCGCACTGACGTAGAGCTTGCGGCGCGAGGTCCTGGTCGCCAAGAGCTGCACCAGGTGACCGGCAGCCTCTTCGCTGCAGAGCTTGTTGACGACAACGACGGGCAAAATCGCCGCCACCCCCATGAGCACCACGAGAATCGTCGCTGTAAAGGCTTCCTCCGGCGACTGGCCCTGGACCGCAAAGAGGGCCTGTACCAGCGGGCTGCTGTTGAGGAATTTTTCCATGTCGCCATAGATGGAGCCATAGGCCGCGCCGAGTATCGCCAGGGTCGCAAGCCACGCCAGCATGGTGCCGCAATTGAGACGCACGAGCAGACCAGCGGCGCTCTGTGGCGAGAAGCATCCGAGGCCCTTGGCTGCGCGTCCGTAAAAATAGGCGCTGCCAAAATCCCGCCGCCCCTGGAGCAGAAATGCCAAAGCCAGCAAGATGCCCATCGCCAAGAGCGGCCAGACAAGCGGCACGCGGGCATTTTCTGTGAAGGGGTAGGTGTAAACCAGGCTGCCCAAGGGATTGACGCGCGAGAGGGATTCGCTTGCAATATCGCTGAGGGCGCGCAAGAGATAGAGCGCACCGATCACTGCCAGGCTCGCGCCACTGGCGGCCGATGCCGTCGGCACAAGCTGGGCAAAGAAGGCGGCCATCGCCCCGCCCAAGAGCCCGCCCAGGCTTACGCCCAGCGCAAAGAGAAGGCAGCCCTCTGCAGGCATCGAGTCCTCGCCAAAGGCCATCATGAGGCCGCAGATGGCAAGGGCCAGCAAGACGTGCACGATTAGCAACTCCACCGCGAGCGCCAAAAGCCCCGCCTGCCGCCCCAGCTGGAAGCTGCACAAATATTCGCTGAGGCCCTGCTCCTCCTCGCGGCGCGTATGCGCTACCACAAATAGGGCCGCGACAATTGCCGCGATGAGCGCCGAATACAGGAGCATCGTCTGGCTGTACATGGCACCAACGGTGTAATCCGCTGCCGTTTTCACGGACGTTGGCCCGGTGATCGCCACCATCGCAGGATTTTTCATGGTTTCATAAAAGGCGACGAGGCCGTCCCCCTTGCCAATGGCTGTAAAGGCGGGCACAAATCCCCCGGCGAAGGCGGCGAGGCCGATCACCCAGAGGGTCAGGAGCCGCCAATCGCGTTTGAGGGCATCGCGCAAGAGCAGCGGCCAATGATAAAAGGCGCTCGTCATGATGGCTCACCGCCTCGCTCGTAGTGGGTCATGAACAAATCCTCGAGGGTCGGCGGCGCCGCCTCAAATTGCACAATCGCAAGCTGCGCCGTCGCTGCCAGAATGGCAGACATTGCGCCGCCGTCTGCGGCAAAGGCGACGCGCATCCCCTGCTGCGAAAAATCGTGCACGCCGTCCACCTTCGCCAAAAAAGCGGCGTCGTCTAGCGTCTGCAAATGTACGCGGGTGCGCGTCAGATGGCGCAGGGCGTCGAGATTGCCCGCCTCGACAATGCGTCCTTGGCGAATGACCGCCACCGAATCGGCCAGCTTGTCGACCTCGCTCAGAATGTGGGAGGAGAGAATCACCGTCTTGCCCTGGGCCTTGAGCCGTAGCACCTCCTCCTGAAAGACGCGCTCCATGAGGGGATCGAGTCCGCTTGTAGGCTCATCAAAAATATACAGATCCGACGCCGTCGCCAGCGCCGCAATCAGCCCCACCTTTTGCCGATTGCCCTTGGAATAGGACTTGGCCTTTTTGCGCACGTCCAGCTCAAAGGCGCTGATCAGCGTCTTGCACCGCTTTTCGTCGACATTGCCGTGCAATTTGAGCAGCAAGCGCAGAATTTCTGCGCCGGTGAGATTGGGCCAGAGCGCCACATCCCCCGGCACATAGGCAAGCCTGCGATGAATCTCTAGCTTGTCGCGCCACACATCCCGTTCAAAAATCCTCGCCTCGCCGCCATCGCGGCGGATGCTGCCCAAAAGCACGCGCAGGGTCGTCGATTTGCCTGCGCCGTTGGGACCGATGAATCCCAGCACCTCGCCGGGCGCCACCGCAAAGGACACATCCTCGAGCGCCGTCACCTTGCCAAAAGATTTTTTGAGGTGCGATAATTCAACCACATATTTCATGCAGGTGTCCTCCTTTTAATAATCAATTTATAATTCTCTTCCAGGCTACCCCTTATTCCGCGCCTTGTCAAGAAAAGCCGTCCTTGGCATCAAAAAAACGCCGCCGAGGCGACAGATTGCTGTCGCCTCGGCGGCGTGTGCGCTTTGCGTGATAACCCTCTTATTTGAGGAAGCCGTTGATGATTTGGGCTTCTGCTTCTTGCTCAGTGAGGCCGAGGGTCATGAGCTTGATGAGCTGCTCACCGGCAATTTTGCCGATGGCGGCTTCGTGAATGAGGCTGGCTTCGACGCAGT
Organism: Peptococcaceae bacterium; assembly: GCA_030524315.1. Classification (GTDB taxonomy): domain Bacteria; phylum Bacillota; class Peptococcia; order Peptococcales; family Peptococcaceae; genus UMGS1590. Next base: position 22,169 of record JAUNGU010000016.1, on the reverse strand, counting down.
TGGCAGCCAGCTCTGGCGATGCGGTGACGTGGGCATCGTCCATGATGATGGCGTCACATTCGGTGTGGCCGTAGCATTCGGTGTTGCCGTTGATGCGGGAGACAAATTCCTGGCGGGATTGGTCGCGAGCGACGCTGCGGGAGATGACATTGGTGCTGCAATGCTCGCCGTCGAGATCCACCGAGAAGTGGGTCTTGGCGACCTGATCGCCGGTAGTGAGAATTTTTTCCTTGACGATGAGGGTGGCGCCGTCCTTGAGATCGCCGGTGGTTTCGCGAATGGTGTCGTCGATGCCGCCAATCTGCGCCGTTTCCATTTCAAAATCGGCGTTTTCTTCGAGATGGACGACGGTGGTTGGATTCATAATCTGCTTGGCGCGGCCGTCGCCTTCACCAAAGTGCTTTTCATAATATTTGACCTTGGAATTTTTGCCAATGTAGAAGGTGTGAATCCCGTCGTGCTGGCTGTTTTCGCCGCCGCAGTTGTGAATGCCGCAACCGGCGACAATGGTCACATCGCAATTTTCGCCGATGTAAAAATCGTTGTACACGAGATCCTTGAGCCCGCTCTGCTCCATGATGACAGGAATGTGCATCGATTCATTGACGGTGCCATCCTTGACGTGGATTTCGATGCCTGGGCGGCCCTTTTGGGAGACGATTTCAATGTTTTCGGTGGAGCGGCGGCCGGCGCTTTCCCCATCGGCGCGAATATTATAGGCGCCCACTGGCAGGCTGTCGAGATCGGCGACTTCTTTTAATAAACGTTTCTGAATTGCATCCATTGTCCTTCCTCCTTACTGAGCGAGCTTGTCCATGATTTTCGTGCAGCCGGTGTTCAAAATGTGCGGCATGACCTCTTCCGGCGTGCCCTGACGAACGACCTTGCCGTCCTGCATCATGATGATGTTGTTGGCAATGTTGAGAATGCGTTCCTGATGGCTGATGATGAGAATGTTGCCCTCGGTCTGGGCGTTCATTTTTTCAAACACCTGAATCAAATTCTGGAAGCTCCAGAGATCGATGCCGGCTTCCGGCTCGTCAAAGAGGGACAGACCGGTGCTGCGCGCCAAAATCATGGCGATTTCGATGCGCTTCATTTCGCCACCGCTGAGGCTGTCGTTGAGCTCGCGGTTGATGTAATCGCGGGCGCATAGACCCACTTCGCTCAAATAATCGCAGGCTTCGGTGAGGGTCGTGCCCTTGCCAGCGGCCAAGGTCAGCAAATCGATGACCCGCAGCCCCTTGAAGGACACCGGTTTTTGGAAGGCATAGCTGATGCCCAGATTGGCGCGCTCGGTGATGGACAAATCGGTGATGTCCTTGCCATCATAATAGATGCGGCCGCTCGTTGGCTTGATGATGCCAGCAATGACCTTGACCAGGGTGCTCTTGCCGCTGCCGTTTGGGCCGGTGATGGCAACGAAGGGTTGGTCGATCTCGAGATTGACATCGTCGAGAATATTTGGGCGTTCCTCAACCCCGTAGGAAATGTGTTCTAACTTCAGCATAGACGAACTCTCCTCTACTGTTTAATATTGATCGAGGGCCTCCTCAAAGGCCTCTAGCATGGTGACCATAGCCGCCGCACTTTCCGGCGGCAACGACTGGGCGGTCGCGATCACCTTTCTCAGTCTACAATTTCTATACGCATAATAATTCACTAAAATCTCTTTTCCCGCCGGCGTCAAACAAATATCGGTGGTGTTGCCACCTCTGTGCACGCTTTTGCGGCTCACCAAATTTTTAGCCTCGAGCTTGGCCAGGGTTTGGGAGACGGCACCCTTGGTGATGCCAAGGGTTTGGGCGAGCCGGGATGCGCTCATATCTCCTTCATTTGAAAGCACATCCAAGACCTGGGCCTCAGAGCCGCACACAGATTGGGCAGTGCCGAAGCTCTTGGGCTGTTTGGTCTTTGCGTTGTATTTGTTGATCAAGCGATAGGCGGTGATGTACAAATCCTTTTGCGCGATCACCCACTCCTCTCTCAAGCGAAAGTTTAGCTACTAAATCATCCTCTATTATTATACTGATTTCTTGAGGAATGAATAGCTTTATTTTTATATTTTTTTATTATCATCCCTTATTGCTGGTAAAATTCTTATCAATCGCTGACAAGGGGCGCAGATTTTCGGCTGGAAAATTTGCGCCAACAAAAAAATCTTCGCCCGGGGGTTCTGAGCGAAGATTTTTTGATATGTGAGTTTTTTTGGCTCACTGGTCGCCGGCGGTGCGGGTGATGATGATGAATTGGATTTTGCCGGCGTCGTTCTTCTCGGTCTCGACGTTGTAGCCGAGGCCTTCGGAGACGAAGCGCACCGGCACCATGGTGCGGTCGTCGCTGTTGACGTATGGCGCCATGTCCATCCATTTGAGGACGCCGTTGACGCTGTAGACGCTGGCAAGCGTATTCATGACGACCTTGCTGCCGTCGTTTTCGATGATGATGTCGCCACTGGCACCCTGGTAATCGACCTCAGCGCCAAAGGCTTCGGCGACGGCGCGCAATGGAATATAGGTGCGGCCGTTGTTAATGAGCGGTACGGCACCATCGATCTGCACCTGGGTGCGGTCGACTTCCATATTGCCCTCGCCGATGGTGAGGACGATGCGCTGCGCGCCGGTGGTTTCAGTGGTGGTTTCTGCGTGCGCCGGGCTGGCGATGCAGCTGCCCACGACGAGAATCATGAGGGCACAAGCCAACAGGCGCGTCAAAATATTTTTGCGGATTGCTTTCAAAACAGTTCCTCCTTTGTCTGTCTGCTTGAATTGACACCTGTTATTTTAGCCCCTTTTCTTTTAGAGTTCACAACAGCAACGTGACAATTCCATCTCTATTATACACCCGCTGGCAAGGGCTTGTTACCAATTCGATTTTTTGCGCGCGGGCTTGCAAAAAATATTGCCCGTGCTCCGGTAAACTGTTACTATAATCATATTGTCTAAAAAACGAGGGGGGAAGACAATGTCTCGTTCAAACTTGCCACGTCTGTCTTATATTGACGTGCTGAAAATTTTGGCGACGTTTTTGATTATTTTCCTGCACGTATCGGCGCTCTATGTGGATATGAATCTGCGGCCGCTGGATGCACCGGCGCTCGCACCATACGTCATCAATGGCTACACGCGCATTGCCCTGCCGATGTTTATGATGATGTCGGGGGTTTTGCTCCTGCGCGAGCAGTACAAATTCAAATTCGCCAAGAAATTTTTCTTCATTCTCAACAACTACATTATTTGGGCACTAATTTTCATGCTGGGCAAGCAGCTGGGCTGCTATCTCTCCGGCGCGCCGCTGCTCACACCGGCGCAAATGCTGGTGACCTGGATCCGCGGGCCGTACCATTTTTGGTATCTCTTGATGCTCATGGGCTTTTACATTCTCATGCCTGTGCTGTCAAAGCTCAAGGATTTGCAGACGCTGACCTACACGCTGCTTCTGGTCTTTGTGCTCAATTATATTCTGCGGCCGTTTACGCCGTATTTTCCTGAATGTCTGCAATACATTCTCTCGAACCTAACCTTGGTGACACCAAACAATGTGCTCTTTTATTTTCTGCTCGGGGCCTGGATCGCGCGGCTGCCGCATCACCAAAATCTAGCGATCATCTCGGGGCTGGCGCTGGGGCTCGGCGTGAGCCTACGCGCCTATCAGCTCTCCCACGCGCCAACCTTGGCCGGGGCGCTGGCGATGCCGTTTTTCAACGACTATAGCGAGCTGCTCATGGCGGGGGCCGTGCTCTACATGCTCAAATTCATTTGCCGCAATTATCACGCATCCCAGGCTGTGCAGACGCTCTCCAAGCATACACTGCGGATATTCATTATTTCGCCGCTTTTGATTTTTACCTACGATTTTCTGCTCCAGGACCGCATCGACGCCGTCTTCCCATATTATGGGGTGACGATTTTTCTGACGACGGTGGTGGTCTTTGTGGGCACGACGCTCATCGCTGTCATTCTCGCGAAAAAGGATCGGCGCGTCCAAGCCCTGAAGGAAAAGCTCCTCCATCGCGATTAGCGGCGACAAAGGAGGCCTTTCATGAAAAATATGTTGCGCTTTGCGCTCTTTCTCGTTTTCTGCTACGCGGGCTTTGCCCTGAGCGCGGCGATCTACAGCTTTCTCGATGCCCTCTTTGCGACCTTCAGCAGCGGCACCTCGATGGCGTTGGCGGCCAACGTCGTGCCGACGCTGCCGGGCTGGATCATCTGCGGCATCATGCTCAATCTCTGCGTGCGCAGCCGCGTGGCGGTGCCCGCGCCGACGCTGGCGCTGTTTTGGCTGGTGGCAATCGGGCCCTTTGTGCTGCTCTGGCTGAACGCCCGCGGCACCCTCGTGCTGTCGCTTTCGGCGCTGTTTGCTGATCCAATGCCGCTGGTGCTCCAGTGCTGCGCCTTTGTGGCAAGCTTTCTTTCGGTCAATCGACTGGCCAATCGCTAATATTTTCCACCGAGGATGCTCGGTGGATTTTTTTTTGCGCCAAAGCACGGACGTTGCAGGTTTTGGCGGGAGATGCTATGCTTTCATTAGAAAAATCTGAGGAGGCGATAACTGATGAACGTCTTTGATATTCTCGGGCCGGTGATGATTGGCCCATCTAGCTCCCACACAGCCGGTGCGGCGCGGCTTGGTCTCGTGGCGCGCAGGCTTGCCGGCGAGGCGCCGGTGGCCGCGACCATCTATCTCCACGGCTCCTTTGCCAAGACCTACAAGGGCCACGGCACCGACCGCGCGCTGGTGGCAGGGATTCTTGGCATGCGGCCCGACGACGAGCGTCTGCGCGACGCCCTCACTCTGGCAGAGGAGGCGGGCATGGGCGTGCAATTCATCCCCACGGATTTTGACGACGCCCATCCCAACACCGCCGAGATCCATCTCACTGATGCCAGCGGCCACACCTCGTCGATGCGTGGCGAGAGCATCGGCGGTGGCAATATCCACATCAGCCGCATCAACGGCCTGCCGGTGTCGCTGTCGGGCGAGTACTACACCCTCATCGTCATCCACCGCGACGTGCCGGGGGCGATTGCCGCCGTCACCGACCTCCTCAGCGAGGCGGGCGCCAACATTTGTCACTTTGACCTTTCGCGCCAGTCGCGCGGCGGCGAGGCGGTCATGAGCATTTCGGTTGACAGCATCGACGCCGACACCGGCGCGGCCCTTTGCAAAAAAATCGACGCCCTTCCTGGCATCGATTCTTGTATTTCGATTCAGCCCATTGGCTGAGAAAGGTGGAAGCTATGGATTCTCTCAAATACACCTCCCTGGCCGAGCTCGTCGCCCTCGCCCAGGCGCGCAAGGAGCGCATCTCGGATGTGGTCATCATCGACCAGGCGGCCCAGGCCGAGGACATTCCCCAGGCCCTCTATGACAAGATGCTGCACAATTACCAGGTGATGATGGAAAGCATCGACAAGGGCACCGATCCCAACCTCAAAAGCACCAGCGGTCTCACCGGCGGCGACGCCGCCAAGCTCCACCAAGCTTACCAGCGCAAGCGCACGTTGACGGGGTCCTTTATGAGCGGCGCCATCTGGCGGGCGCTCGCTGTGAGCGAGCTCAATGCCTCGATGGGGCGCATTGTCGCTGCGCCGACGGCAGGGAGCTGCGGAATTTTGCCAGCGGCAGTGGCGACCATGCGCGAGGAGCACAACATCAGCGAATTCAACTGCGTCATGAGTCTCTTCACCGCCTCTGCCGTGGGCATGGTCATCGCCAACAACGCCTCGCTGGCGGGAGCCTCCGGCGGCTGCCAGGCAGAATGCGGCTCAGCCTCGGCGATGGCAGCAGCAGCGATTGTGGAAATGGCAGGCGGCTCGCCGGAAATGGTCGATCACGCCGTGGCCATCGTCCTCAAATGCACCCTCGGCCTCGTCTGCGATCCTGTGGCAGGGCTTGTGGAAATTCCCTGCATCAAGCGCAATGCCAGCGGCGTCACCACCGCCTTCATGGCAGCAGAAATGGCGCTGGCGGGCATCACTAGCCACATTCCCGCCGACGAGGTCATCGTCGCCATGAAGCGCGTCGGCGATCTCATGCCTGTGGCCTTGCGCGAAACCGCCGATGGCGGCCTGGCAACGACGCCGACGGGCGAAAAGCTGCGGCGGCAGGTCTTTGGCGATGGGCCGATCGTGGGCTGCGCCTGCAAAGGTCCTGCGCATCAATGAAAAAACAGCGCTCCCTTGCCATCCGCCTTTTCTGGGGCTTTCTCGTCGTCCTCATTCTCGCCCTCCTCGCCTTTGTCAGCGCCGAGACCGACGCCTTTGTCGCCTCCCTCGGCGGCGTGCATGTGGGGCCGGTGGTGTTCGCCGTGCTCCTGGCGATTCTCGTGGCGGTGCAAATCGCCCGCCGCGCCGCTCACTTCACGCCCCTCGGCCGCCGCATCATTCGCGTTGGCGGCAGGATCGGCGCCTTCGTCTTTTATTTCATCCTGGCGCTGGCCATCGCGCGTCTCCTCGCCTTGGCGCTCCCCGACCATCCCCAGGCCCTCTATCTGGCAGCCCTCTTTGCGGCGCTGGCGGCGACGGGCATCGGCATTCTCCGCGCCCAGACAGAACTCGTCACCGTCCATTATGATCTCACCCTGTGCGCAGACGGCGCGCCCTACAAGCTCGTCCTCGCAAGCGACCTCCATCTGGGGAGCTGCGTCGATATCCGCGCCCTGGGTCGCATCGCTCGCGCCATCAACGCCGAAAATCCCGACATGGTCATTCTCGCCGGCGATATTTTCAACGACGGCCGTGTCGACGAATGCGAGGATCCCGACGCCTTTGCCGATATTTTTCGCGCGCTCCACGCCCCCGATGGCATCTTTGCCGTCGTCGGCAACCACGATCCCCTGGCAACGGATGCGCTGATGCGCGACTTTTTCGAGCGCGCGGGCATCACCCTGCTCTTTAACGACATCTACCAGCATCCGCGCTTTGACCTCCTCGGCCGCAACGACCTCTTTCACATCGCCCTGCCGCGACCAGCGTTGCGCGAGATCCACCGCGAGGATCCCGCGCGCCCGCTCATCGTCATCGACCACAATCCCGCCGGTATTCCCGAGGCCGTGGGCGCCGGTGCCGATCTCGTTCTCTGCGGCCACACCCACCGCGGCCAATTCTTCCCCCTCAACCTCTTCACGCGCCTGGCCAGCCCCAAGGACGGCTTCTACGGCCACGCCACCATCGGCCAGACCCACATCGTCGTTTCTGCTGGGGCCGGTTATTTTTGGATGCCCCTGCGCCTCGGCTCGAGCAACGAAATCGTCAGCATCACTCTGCGCGTATAAAAAAGCCACCGAATTCGGTGGCTTTTTTTGATGGGCGAGGGTCGCCCTTACTTATTCAGTTTTGCCTGCAAGCCCTGGACGAGGCTTGGGATGGTGGTTTCAAAATCGACGCCGTACCATGGCTTGTCGGGATTTTTCATGGTTTCGCGGATGGTGTCGACGGTGTAATCGGCGGCGAGGGCGAAGGCGTCGGTCAGCGAGAGGCCGCGGACGAGGCCGCCGACGGAGACGCTCGAGAAAACGTCGCCGGTGCCGTGGTAGGTGGCGTCGACGTTGTCGTTTTGGTAGGTGAAATACTCGCCGGTGGTGGTGTCGAGGCCGTAGATGCCATTTTTGCCCGGTGCCAGGCCGATGCCTGTGAGGACGACGATTTTTGCGCCGAGGGCAGCGAGCTTTTGCAGAAGGTCCTTGACGTAGGCTTCGTCAATATCCTCGCGATATTCGGTGTCGGTCATGAAGCAAGCCTCGGTGAGGTTTGGCACGATGATGTCGGCGGCGCCGCAGAACTTGGCGTTTTCCTTGGCGTAGGCCTCGTCAAAGGCGGGATAGAGTTTGCCGTGGTCGGCCATGACGGGATCGACAAAGGCGATGGTGTCCTCGTCCTTGAAATCAGCAAAAATTCGACGCACAATATCCATCTGCTCGACGGTGCCGAGGTAACCGGTGTAAATGGCGTCAAAATGAATGTCCTGGGTTTTCCAGTGGTCGAGAATTTTTGGCAGCTCGTCGGTCAAATCCTTGACAGTGAAGCCTGGGAACATGGTATGGGTCGAAAGCACTGCCGTTGGCAAAATCGTCGTCTCCACGCCCATGGCCGAAATAATTGGCAGGGCGACGGTGGTCGAGCATTTGCCGAAGCAGGAAATATCTTGGATGCTGAGTACGCGTTTCATGAAAAATCCTCCTTGATCGGTTGTTCTTTGTCACATTATACGCCGATCTGAACATTCTAAAATGACCACTTGCAAATTTTTCGCCATAGCCAGATGACAGCCGCAAAAAAGCCGCTGGCAGATAGCTGCCAGCGGCAAAAAATCAATCCTGTGGCTTGTCGTATTTGAGCCGATAGTAGGACCATTGTTTCATTTTGTTGATGGGCGCTGCTTCCGCCTCGCTCAGGTCGCTGGTGGCGCGCAGGCTGCCGTCGGCGGTCATGACGACGTCGGTTGTGAGCACGGGGTAGGTCTTGCGCAAATCGGCGAGGAAGGAAAACCATGGGTCGGCGTCCTTGCGCCCGGTGAGCTCGAGCACCGTCGCGCCCAGGTAACAGGCGCTGATGGTGGGATTTTCTGGCAGAGACAATTTCTGCACCGCCGCATCCCAGCCGAGGGCGTCGGCAGCGGCGTCGTTGGCCCAGATAATGAACGGCGTCTCGTAGGCCTGGAGACTCGCGGCGTCTGTCGGATTGTCGCCGGAAAAGTTCTTGCCCAAAAGCTTGTAAATACGCTGGTCGTCGCCCAGATATGGCAGATGGTCGCCGTAGAAGGCAAAGACCACCGGCGTCTCGCTGTCGCGATAGGCGTCGGTCAGTTTTTTGAGCATGGCGTCGGCATCGCGCACGCCCTTGGTGTAGACCGAGAGCATGTCGTGATCGGCCTGACTCATTTCGACAGACAGCGGCACCTCAGGAATGGCAACATCGCCATACTTGTCGTTGGTGTAGGACATGTGGTTTTGGATGGTGACGCTCTCGTTAAAGACGTGCTTGCCCGCCGCCGTCTGGGTGTTGAGGTTGTCGATGATCACATCGGCAAAGCTCGTGTCCATCGTCCAGCCGCCTTCCTCGGCGAGCCCCGGCATGTCCTCCTTGAAGCGAATGTCCTCGCTACCGAACCAACGGTAGACGTTTTCGCGGTTGTAGAACCAAGCCTCGCCAGGGTGGAACATGCTCGTCTCGTAATCCTCGTCGTCAAAGACGCGATAGAGAGAGCCCGTGTTGTGATGCAGGGCGCGGAAGGCCGACGACGCCGTGTTGATGGTCTGCATCCCTGTGAGCACGTCGAACTCGGTGTTGGCGGTGCCACCGGCAAATTGCGGCACGACAATGTGGCCGCTGATGGCGTGGGCGTCGTTTTGCAGGCTGTGGAAATTGGCCAGCGGATCGTCGCCGTCGGCAAAGGCGAAGCCGTCCCAGGAGGTAATGTCCGAAAAGGCCTCGTTCTGCACAAGGACAACGTTGACCGCCGCAGCGTCGGCGTCGCTTGTCGCCGCGTCGTTCCAGCTGGCGGCTTCTGCCTTGTCGAAGCCCTCGGGCTCGGCGACGCTGTAGGTGGTGATGTAATGCAGGAAGCTGTAGACATAGCCGCGCTCGCAATACATCGTCGCCATGTTGCCCTCGTTGGAGACAGGAATGTGGTCGTAAATGTGGCGATCGGCGATGACCGTCTGCACCATCAGCGCGAGGAGCGCCATCGGCAAAATCACAAGGGCGATGCGCGCCAGCTTGCGCCGGGGCATGCGGCTCTTGATGAAAAAGCCGAGGACGATCGCCACGAGGACGCACGCTGCCACCGCCGCGACGAGGGCCCAAGGCCAGTCAATGTGGTAGCTTTTCGCTGCCTCCATGGCTTCGCGGTAGAGAAAAATATCCTGGAAGGAGAGCGGGTCCTCACGAATCTGAATCTTGAGGCGGTTGGCCAGAGAGAGCCCCAGCACCAGCGCGCCAATGAGGGCCGTCGCCCAACAGACATTGCCCAGCAAAAAATACGCCGCCACCAGAAGCAGAAACACCGGCACCACGTTGAGCACCAAGGCCACCGGTCGCGCCTGCATGGCTGCCGCCACCAGCGCCACATCGCCCGGCTGGAGCCAGATGACGCCCGCTGTGAGCACCAGCGCTGCGAGCACAAGGAGCGCCAGCGACGGCACCACGCCCAAGCCTTTCGATTGTTTCTTCAAACGCTCACTTCCTTTCAAGGTTTTCACCCATTGTACTGGATTTTCCTGGAAAAATAAATAAAACAACCGCGCCAAGCAGTTGTTTTATTTTACAAAGCGAATTATTCAGCACGCAAAATCTCATCAAACAGCGGATGCGCCTGCCATTTGCCAATGAAGCGGACCTCTGTCTCGAGATCGACGCCAAATTGGCGACGCACCTCGTGCTGCACATGATGAATCAGCCGAATCACATCGTCGGCTGTGGCCTCGCCCACGTTGACCACAAAGCCTGCGTGCTTGGTCGAGACCTGAGCACCGCCGACGGTGTAGCCCTGCAGCCCCGCGTCAATGATGAGAGGCCCGGCGTAGTGGCCGACAGGGCGCTTGAAGGTGCTGCCGGCGCTCGGCAATTCCAGGGGTTGGCGACTCGTGCGGCGCTCGGTGAGGTCGGCGATTTTGGCGAGGATCTCGCGCTTGTCGGCGCGCGCCAGCTGCATGGTCACTGCCAAGCAGACCAGCGGCTGCTCCTTGAGCAGGCTGTGGCGATAGCTGAACTTCATCTCGCTGGCAGGAATCTCGACAACGTCGCCTGCCTCGTCCAGGACGGTGACAGACATAACCACGTCCTTCATCTCGCCATCGTAGGCGCCGGCGTTCATGTACGCCGCGCCGCCGATGCTCCCGGGAATGCCGCTGGCAAATTCCAGCCCCGAGAGGCCGAGCTCGGCGCAGGCCTTGCTCACGTCGATGAGAGAGAGTCCCGCCGACGCCGTCACGCGCTCACCGTCGACAGTGAGCTGGCGAATATGGTCGGTGGCAATGACGACGCCGTCAATGCCAGTGTCGGCCACGAGCACATTGCTGCCCTTGCCGAGGACGAAGGTCGGCAGCTCCTTGAGCTTGCAGAGGGCCATGACCTCGGCCAATTCTTCGGGCGATTTTGGAAAAACCATCGCCTGGCAAGGCCCGCCAATCCGGAAGGTGGTGTGGGCAGCCAGCGGCTCATTTTCGAGCACGTTGGCAGAGCCGACAATCGGTGCAAAAAGCGCTTTCATATCCAGTCCTCCCTTTTAGAGATAGCTCTGCTCGGCTGCGGCGTAGACGCCGAGGACGCGAAAATCCTCTGTTTCCTCGCGCAGCTTGCGCAGGCAATCGATAAAGGCCGCGTCGTGCCACTGGCCCAAAAGATCGATGTAAAAGCTGTATTCCCAAGGCTTGCCGATGACCGGCCGCGATTCGATGCGGCTCATGTCGTAGTGGCCGTCGGCAATGTAGCGCAGCGCCTCCAGCAGCGCCCCCGGACGGTGGGCCGTCTTGAAGACGACGCTGACCTTGTTGTGATCGCTCGCCAGCTCCGGCTGGTTGCGAATCACCACAAAACGGGTGATGTTTGAGTAATTAAAATTGACGTGGGGCACGAGAATCTCGAGGCCATACACCTCTGCCGCCTGCTTGGAGGCGATGGCGGCGCCGCCTTCCGGCTTGGTTTCGGCAATGTAGCGGGCCGACATGGCCGTGTCGGCATAAGGACGCGCCTCGATGCCATGCTGCTGCAAAAATTTCTGGCTCTGGCCCAGGCCCTGGGGATGAGAATAGACGAACTTCACATCCGAAAGCTTGGTGCCGGGAATGGCCATGAGGTTCTGGGTGATTTCCAGCGATGTTTCATTGACAATGTAGCAAGGGCGATCGTAGAGCAAATCGTAGACGTCGTTGATGCTGCCTGTCGAGGAATTTTCAATCGGCAGGACGCCGTAGTCGTATTCCCCGGCGACGACGGCATCGACCACGTATTGAAAATGGTCCATGCCCTGACGCTCGACCCCCTCGCCAAAAACCTTGACGCAGGCGCCGTCGCTAAAGGAGCCCTCCACGCCCTGGAAGGCCACGCGCGGATGCTCGATCGGTTCGGCAAAAGCTGGCAATAGCTCGCTCATTGGTTGTCATCTCCTTCGCTTTCGAGAAGCTTCACGGTTTGTACATAGATGGCGCTTTCGATGCGCTTGCGCTGCAAATCGCAGCCGTATTCATAGGGCTCGTTGATACCGCCGCCATAACGAATGTTGTTGGCGTGGCAGCCGCCGCTACAGAAAAAGCGCGCCCAGCATTTCATACAGGTTGGTTTGGTGAGGACGTTGGCCTTTTGGAAGCGCTCGGCAATTTCCGGCTTTTCGATACCGGTAAAGACCGTGCCCATTTTGTAATCCTCCTCGCCGACAAATTGGTGGCAAGGATAGAGATCCCCCTCTGGGCTCACGGCCAGATAATCGTGGCCGCTGCCACAGCCCGACAGACGCTTTGGCAGACAAGGGCCGCCGGTGAAATCCACATTGAAATGGAAGAAATTGTAGCCCTTGCCCTCGCGCCAGCGCTTGAGATAGTGGCGAGCGAGGATGTTGTAGTTTTCGAGGATGATTGGCTTGTCGTCGTCGGTCAGGGCGTAGGGCATATCTGCCGGTGCGACCACAGGCTCCATCGAGAGCTCCTTGAAGCCAAGGTCGTCGGCCATGTGGATGACGTCCTGGGCAAAGTCCGGGTTGTAGTGGGTGTAGGTGCCGCGCAAATAATATTGCAGCTGGTCGCGGCTGGCGACGAATTTTTTGAAATGATCGGCGCACACCTGATAGCTTGGCTGACCGCCGACGAAGCGGCGCATGTTGTCATGAATGTCCGGACGCCCGTCCAAGGAGAGGACGGCGTCCATTTTTTCATCGTTGAGCCATTTTGTGCAGGCGTCGTCCAAAAGCACGCCGTTGGTGGTCATGGTCAGCTTGAGGACCTTGCCCAATTCCTTAGCGCGGGCGTGGCCATAAGCGGCCACCTCCTTGCACACCTGGAGATTGAGCAGCGGCTCGCCGCCAAAGAAGTCGACCTCCACATGGGTGCGATGCTTGCTCGCTTCCATGAGAAAATCGATGGCCTTCTTGCCCACCTCTAGGCTCATCAGCGAACGACCGCCACCGTAGGCACCGCTGTCGGCAAAGCAGTAGCCGCAGCGCAGGTTGCAGTCGTGGGCCATGTGCAGACACATCGCCTTGACAATCGGCTCAGTGTGGGGGGTGTACTCCGAAAAATCAATGTCAGAAAAGAGCATGCCGCCGTCGATGAGCTCTGCAATGGCATCTGCAATATCTGCCGCATCCGTCTCGCCAATTTTGGCCGCCGTCACAGCCTGGGCCTCCTCCCAGGAGCGACCTTCCTCGAGGGCATCGAGGAAAAGATCCACGTCCTCGTCGATGACGTGCACCGAGCCGCTGTTAATGTCGAGCATCAGGTGCAAATCGTCAAAGACAAAGCGATGAATGCGATTAAAATCCAAATCTCTCATTCTCACGCCTCGATTCCTTAGCGAATTTCCGTATAGCCGTGCATATATGGAAGAAGCGCTTCTGGAATGGTGATGCTGCCATCGGCATTCTGGTAGTTTTCGATGATGGCCGACAGGGTGCGGCCAACTGCCAGGCCGGAGCCGTTTAAGGTATGCACAAAGCGCACCTTGCCGTCGGCATCACGGAAGCGCAGATTGGCGCGGCGTGCCTGGAAGTCCACAAAGTTGGAGCAGGACGAAATTTCGCGATAGGTGTTGTAGCTTGGCAGCCAAACCTCGAGATCGTAGGTCTTGGCCGAGGAGAAGCCAATGTCCCCGGCAGCCAGGGCAATGACGCGATAAGGCAGGCCCAGGGCTTGGAGAATGTCTTCGGCGTCGTGGGTCAGGCTTTCGAGCTCTTCCCAGCTGTGGTCCGGATGGGCGAGCTTGACCATTTCCACCTTGTGGAACTGATGCTGGCGGATGATGCCGCGGGTGTCGCGACCGGCAGAGCCCGCCTCGGAACGGAAGCATGGGCTGAAGGCGCAATATTTCACCGGCAGATCCTTCTCAGAAAGGATTTCGTCACGGTGATAGTTGGTCACTGGCACCTCGGCGGTAGGGATCAGATAATAATCGGTGTTTTCGAGATGGAACATGTCCTCGGCAAATTTTGGCAGCTGGCCCGTGCCAAAATCCGAGGTGCTGTTGGTCATGTATGGTGGAATCAGCTCGGTGTAGCCGTGCTTGTCGGTGTGCATGTCGATCATAAAGGAAATGAGCGCACGTTCCAGACGCGCCCCCAGCCCCTTGTAGAAAACAAAGCGGCTGCCGGTGACCTTGGCGGCGCGGTTGAAATCGAGGATGTTCAGGCTTTCGCCGAGGTCCCAATGGGCCTTGGCGTCAAAATCAAACTGGCGTGGCTCGCCCCAGGTGCGCTGGACCTCGTAATCATCCTCGCCGCCGTCTGGGATGCTGTCGTCGGGCATGTTTGGCAGGCTAATGATGAAATCGTGGACGATTTTTTCGTCGGCTTCCTTGGCGGCTTCGAGCTTTTTGATTTCTTCGTTAATGGCGCTGACTTCCTGCATGAGGGCGTCGGCGTTTTCACCGTTGCGCTTGAGGGTGCCGATTTCCTTGCTCTTGGCGTTGCGCTGGGCCTGCAGCTCCTCAACCTTGACGGTGATTTGGCGGCTCTTTTCGTCGGCCTCCAAAAATGGCTTCATATCGATTTCCTTGCCGCGGCGGCCCACAGCCTTGGCGACGCGTTCAGGATCTCGACGAATTTCTTTGATGTCTAACATGAATACAACCTCCTGATTGGAAAAAAATTTACATTTATGCAGAGGATGGCGACCGCTACTGTCGGAAAATTCTTCATACAATAAAAAAACCGCCCCCACTCATAGGGACGGAGAAATTCCGCGGTACCACCCAGCTTATGACAGATGTCATCACTCGACGACGGATAACGGTCGTCAGCCGTGGCCATTACACCAACGCTCCAGGGTGGAAAATCAGCACCTCTTCACCCGGTTCGCAGCGTCCACCGTCTCTCTCCTTGAAAATGCCCTGAAAAGCCCCTTCATAGCTGTATTAATTTTATTATGTCTACCCAGTGAAGTCAAGAAAAAACGGCAGCTGGCCCGCGCCAGTTGCCGCAAAATTCTTGTTTACTGATATAAATACATCGGCTGGGTGTAGGTCAATTTGTCCAGAGCCTCAAGACTTTCGGAAAGCTCGCTCCTGTTGCCCGAGAGATTTTTGGCCACGCTGCTCAGCTGACTGAACCATTTGCCGAAGGAATTATTTTCGTAGGATTCATGGTAGAAGACCACATCCTCGCCGACCTCGCCCTTGATTTTTTTGTCAAAGCTGGAAAGCGTCGAAATGCCATCAATGAGGCCGTTGGCCTTGGCCTGCTTGGCGCTGTAGACGCGGCCGTCAGCCAATTTTTTGACATCGTCCGTGCTCATGCCGCGGCTTTTGGCGACAATGCCGACAAATTGCTCATAGGCCTCGTCGCTGATGCTCTGCAAAATCGCGATCTGCTCCTCGGTTGGCTTTTCGTAGGTGGCGCCCATGAGCTTGTTGGCGCCGCTGTGGACGGCGGTAACGTCGATGCCGAGCTTTTCGAGGAGGCCCGTCGCATCTACAAATTGTCCGCCGATGACGCCGATGGAGCCAACCATCGAATTGCGATTGGCGACAATCTCATCGGCCGCTGAGGCAATGTAGTAGCCACCCGACGCCGCCATGCTCTCGCAATAGGCGTAGACGGGGCGGCCCGTTTTCTTTTTGTAGCTCAGGAGCTTGAGATAGGTCTCGTCACTTTCGTAGACGGCGCCCCCTGGCGAATCAATCAAGAGCAAAATCGCCACATTGTCCGAATCATTGCGCGCCTTTTTGATTTGCGCGTTGATAAATTCCTGATTGTAGGTGTCGCCTGCCGCCTCGATCTGGCCATCAATATCGATGATGGCGACATTTTTCTGGCCGCTGGCAAAGGGCTCCGCGCCATCGCTCGTGCTGCCGACAAGGCCATAAATCGAGATGCCTGCGCAGAGCACGAGAAAACCGATGACACCAAAGAAAATCAGCCATTTGCTGTGCTTCTTCGGTGGCTTTGGCGCTGGCATCATCTGCTCTGCGTCGTCGATTTTTTGATACTCGCTCATATTTCTGCCTCCTCGTATGCAGCGTCCACAGCAGGACGCGCGTCGTCGCGCTTCATATAGCCCAAGAGCGCCGGGTCCAGCCGCCCTTCGCGGAAGGCCTCATCGCGCATCCAGCGATAGGCCATGGCCAGCGTCATCGACATATACGGCGTCACATAGAAAAACGCCAGCCCAAAGGTGATCCCACCCAAGAGCATCCACGGGATAAAGGAAACGAAGAGCATCACCAAATCCCCGACGTGGCCGCTAATGATCGCAATCGAATAACGCAGCGCATCGCACACGCCAACCTTGCCCTGGCTGTCGGCAATCACCTGATAGAGAAAGCTGTAGCGTGTGACCGCCCAAATCATCGCCAGCACTGCCGCCAGCATCAGCGCCACGCCAAACATCGCCAAAAACGACGTGCCGTCCCACGCCACAAAACCAAGCATCATCACAATCATCCCCGGCACCACCAGCATAAGCCCCCAGATCCACGTCCACAGCGACTGCCAGAGATAGGCCAGTGCCGCCTTGATAATAAAGCGGAAGCCATCGACAAATTCGCCAAAGGAGATCTTGCGGCTTGCGTCAAGCTCCGCCATTTTCAGCATCCAAGCCGAATAGGCAAAGCTCAACACACCATCTACAAGGATCCCGCCAATGAGACCCACAAGCCCCACCGACAGCATCCCCAGCGTCACCCAGCCCGCGTGATTGGAGATAAAATTCGCCACCGACGAGCCATCGTACACCGTCAGCTCGCCGTTGATATTATTGTAATTCGTCCCGCTATACGCACCGGCACACAGCAAATAAATCAGCGTCACCGCAATCACCAGCGGCCAGTTCGGACTAAGCGCCTGCTTCGCCTGCGCCTTCAGCTGCGCCCGCGAAAACCCAAACGTCCCGTTAGACATACACATCCTCCTTTGAATAACATGACATCATCTATCATTTCATAAACCAAGCATACACCACCGCCACCTAAGCTGCAAGAAAATTTCCCACGACGATATCCGCCCACGAAAAAATCCCACGCATAGGTGGATACGTGGGATGGGAAATAAACGACGAATCTGCTTCTTGAGCAAAACCATCTTACACGGGCTCATTACCGGCAAAAAAATTTAAGGCATCGTTTTTGAGCAAACGCAGCGCTGGATAGAATTCCTTTGACAAAGCATCGCTAAAAACCAACATATAATGCACAGAATCGAATCCCCTGAGCGGTAAATGAATGACCTCCTCATTTTGAAAAATTCGGTCACCAATTTGAGGCGGGAAACATACCAAGAAATCCCTTTTCAAGATCATATTTTTTAGTATCGTCAGATTGCTTACGCTAGAAAAATTTGTTTGGAGCAGCATCGGATTGAAATAAGGATTATTCCAGAAGCACACCTCTGCATTATGTTCCACTAAAAAATCATATGTCATCTCTTTCTTTCGTCGAAAGGGATGATGCTTGTTCATATACACAACAGTATCCTCCGTCCCCAAAGAGACGACATTATAATGCTCTAATTGAGTGCCAAATTCAGACAAAATTCCAGAAACTAACATAATCGAATTACATGGCCGATCTTCAATAAATGAAAACATATTCTTTCTCTCTGTCCAGGTCAAATTATCCACGAGATTGACTTCCAAATTTGGAAATCGTTTAAATAAATCATTTAGAAAAAGCGACATGCATAGCTCTGAAAAAATAGGCTGAGTGAAAATATTGAGTGGCTGAGAAAAAGCGCACAACTGTGATGCTCCTGTAATTGCCTCTTTATAGGTCGTCACAATTTTCTCTGCATACGGTCTAAACGCTTTTCCTGATGGTGTTAAAAAGACACCTGACTGGGTCCTCTCAAAAAGTGGCACACCAATTTCATCCTCTAGTTTTTGAATACTTTTGGTTAATCCTGGTTGCGTCAGAAAAAGTCTGCGTGCGCTTTGATTCAATGACTGTGTTTCGCAGACATCTAAAAAGTACGCAAGTGATTCTATTTTCACCATATTCACCCACTTTCTCAATTATTATCGCTGGTCTTTTATCAAAAAGTAAGTTATGAATTTTTGTTATTACTCATACCCTTTTCCCCATCCTATCCATAATTATGCAAGCCTCTTCCTTATGATTACAATAAAATTAAGAAATGCATTTAATTTTCTGTCTTTTTTGAAAGGAAGGTTTTATTTATGAGCAAGCAAAGAAAAATGATTGTCGTCGGCGTCGACGGCATGGATGCCCGACTAGCCAAAAAATTTCTCGATGCTGGCAAAATGCCAAATCTCAAGAAATTACTTGAACACGGCTCTGCCAGAGAAGACCTGGTCATGCTCGGCGGCGTACCAACGATTACCCCACCAATGTGGACAACACTTGCTACCGGTGCCACACCTGGTACCCACGGTATCACAGATTTTTGGAATCAACACCCTACTGAGCTCGACACCCTTGTTTACTCTCTCGATTCTCGTAATTGCAAAGCTGAACAGCTATGGAACGTCACTGCTGAAGCAGGACGAAACACCCTCGTTTGGCATTGGCCAGGCTCTTCTTGGCCTCCAACCTCTGATAGTCCAAACCTATCTGTTGTAGAAGGAACCACCCCAAGTGATATCAATTTTGTTGATGGTGTCATGGAATTTGATAAATTTATCTGGGCCAAGGAATCCTTCACCGATGCCGCAGAATACAAAATGGAAGAAGAAGACCATAGCAGTGGCGCTGGCTGTATCATCTCCGGCGTCGATTTAGCAGAAGTTGACGATGATGCGCCAAAGCAAGGTAACGCGATGGACACCTTAGGCTCTAACACCCTACATGCCATCATGCTTTCTGAATATGAAGGCGAGAATTCCAATGCTGATAAATTTGAAACGCGCGACCGCGAGATTGCAGAAAAAGTCAAACTGTCACCTTGCAATAACTGGAAAAAAGAATTTCCAGCCGGTGCCAAAGAATTTACCATTCCTGTGAGCAACGGTCTTGAACGCCGTCTAGGCGTCATCTATCCAAACGAAAACGGCATCTATGATAAGGTCGAGATTTACAAAAACAAACGCAGCGAAGAACCGCTCGCCGTTGTTCAAGGTCGAGAAATCATACCACCAACACCAGATACTGTTCTGAAAAAAGAAGAACGCATCGATGTCACAAAAACCTATATGATTATTGACTTACCAGAAGATGGCAGCGAAGTGTTCCTCTATGTCGGTCGTGCCATGAAGGCCGACCTACCAGATTTGTTCCATCCAAAATCACTCTATCGCGAAATCTTTGATAATGTTGGTCCTGCACCAGGCGTTATCCTCTCTACCAGCACCATGCCAGAAGATTGGTTTGTCGCCGCAGGCAAATCCTGGGACTTCTACGCCAAATGGCAGGCAGATTGTATCAATTATTTAATCGAAAAACATCAATATGAAATTGTCTTTAGCCATCTGCACAATGTTGACTGCATCGGTCATTGCATGTGGGAACGTGCTGCAAAACGTGAAGAATATCCAAATTCTGTTCCGGAAGAATTCCAGGCGGTTATGGAATATGCCTACGTTCAAACCGACAATTATATTGGCGAATTCATGCATCTCTTAGATGATGATTGGACGATCATTGTCACTTCTGACCACGGCCTTGTCTGCGCACGCGAGGATATGCCACCTGCATTGGGCGATCCATTTGGCGTAAATACAAAGGCAATGGTCGAAATGGGCTATACTGTCCTGAAAAAGGATGAAAACGGTGAACCATTACGCGAAATCGATTGGGAAAAGACAACTGCTGTCGCTCCTCGTGGTTTGTATATTTATATCAATCTCAAGGGCCGCAATCCTCATGGCATTGTTGATCCAGCAGATAAGTACGAGTTAGAAGAAAAAATCATTACTGATTTGTACAACTATCGTTACAATGGCAAACGCTGTGTTGCACTCGCCCTACGCAAACAAGATGCTGCACTGCTTGGTCTCGGTACACAGGAAGATGACAGCTCAGTTGGTGATATCGTCTACTGGCTGTCAGAAGGCTTCAACCGTGTACATGGGGATAGTCTCTCTACCTATATGGGTCTTGCTGACACCTCAGAATCTCCAATCTTCGCCATCGGCGGCTCCGGTGTCAAAAAAGGCTTCTATACTGATCGCATTATTCGCGAAGTGGATATTGCCCCAACGATGGCCATTCTCGCTGGTGTGCGAATTCCGGCACAATGTGAGGGTGCCCCAGTTTATCAAATCTTCGATTTAGAAAGCTAAAAACGTTTACTACTTTTTGTGTATCAGTCGGCCATTCGGTCGACTGATACAACTTTTAGTTCGTGATAGAGTGGAGGTCATGACAATGGAAAAGCGCAAAAATATGTATTATATACATGTAGCAATTTATTTAATCATAACTTTTGGTATTGGATTTCTCCCACCATTTGCTCAAATCACAGAACTCGGCATGCGTGTGCTCGGTGTTTTCCTCGGCGTTATTTACGCCTGGTGCTTTATTGCGTTGGACTGGACCAGTATTCTGAGTCTCTGCTTTCTTGCTGCTATCGGTTATGGAGAAGGCGGCGACGCACTTTTTCTCTCGGGCTGGTCTTTCCAGACGATTCCACCAATGATCCTCAGTTTTATTTTCGCGGAGGGCATTGCCCAAAGTCGTCTCACCCAATATGTTGCCGATAAAATTCTTTCACTCAAAATTTTCAAAGGGAAACCTTATGTACTCTTATCTGGTATGTTAATCACCCTTGCGATTTTGACGCTGTTACAATGCAACTATGCTGGGCTATTTTTGTTATGGGGCGTCAGCTATTCGATTTCTGATCGTGCTGGATTCCCTAAAAAGAATACCTGGAACACCATGGTCATAGCATCGACCATCGCCGTTTTTGTTTGGGCCAGCTATATTTTCCCATTTATGCCCGGTCCGCTCATGCAAATTTCCTTCTTTAGCACCGGGATGCCAGATGCAGAAATTCCATTCGTCGGTTGGTTTGTGATCTGGGCATGCTATTGCCTAATTTACTGTATTGCTTGGCCTCTCCTCATTAAATTTATTCTACGCCCTGATCTTTCCGCAATTGCTAATGTCGATTTATCGACCACCTATCAAGGCAAGACCAAAATGTTGCCTGATCAAAAATTCTGTCTCGCCATTCTCATTGCCTTCATTGTTGCTATGGTCAGCCCACAATTTCTTCCGGATGGATGGGCTATTACCAAGGTCTTCACCACCCTCGGTCTCTCAGGCTGCTTAGGCATTGCTTGTGCCATTCTGGCAGCTTACAAAAAAGCCGATGGCGAACATTATATTTCACTGCAAACAGCTGCAAATGCTATTTCATGGAACATTATCTGGCTGTTGGTGGCAACCGAACCATTAGCTTCTGCATTCAATTCAGAGGAATGTGGTATTCTCTCATCGATCATGACAGTTGTAACACCACTCCTGACCGCTCTATCACCAAGCGTCTTCCTCATTATTTGCATGGTTGTACTAGGCTTAGCTACGCAGTTCATTCACAACATGGTGCTCATTGTCGTCTTCATTCCACTTCTTTGTCCACTCTATGTACAAATGGGCGGCAATCCATTTGTCATGTTCTTGGCACTGGCAGTTGCAATGAACGCCGCTTTCACAACACCTGCCGCAAGCTGGAGCTCTGCAATGATGTTTGGGGCAGAAAATATCATTACATCAAAAATGTACCTACACGGCTTTTCACATTTTGTTTTCTCCCTATTACTTTTCTTAGTACTCATAATGCCACTCGCATCCATTCTCATGCCATACTGACGTAATGTAATCTATGCTCCATCATTCACCCACACTCAAAATTCTATAAACCAGCTTTTGAAAACGTCTTCTGCATTAAGAAAGAGACTAACCAACGAACGACATTCGCTCATCGGTTAGCCTCTTTTATTAGTGTATATGAGTTTTACATCGAGAATGGGAACAAGATATTTGCCAGTGGCATACCCACTATCAGGAACAACACAAGCGAGAAGACAAAGTGCATAAATCCTTGGATATACCCTGACTTCTTTTCCA
>JAUNGU010000108.1 GCA_030524315.1 Peptococcaceae bacterium | reverse complement strand
AAATATTTTGAAATTTTAGTATCTCTTGTCGTATTCAATGATTCACTGATGAATGATGCAGTTTACAAGTTTAAGCGATATGAAGATGCCAGTCTGAGCTATACTGGACTTAATCGACATGAAGGTGAGAACCGTGGTGGTTGGGATACTGTTATTTCAGATGACGATTATAATAGCATGTTTGCCCTGCAACAGGCTTCAATGGAAGTGACGATTTCTTCGATGGACCATTCACAGGAAACAACGGTGGTGCCTTTTGAGAAATCTGTACGAGAATCAGATCATTCCGAATTGACGCAACAAGATTTAATTAAAGCCGCAGAAAATACACCTCAATATAAAAAGCGGACAACAGAAATAAAAGAAACACCACCACATTCACAATTAACCGATCAATGTTCGCGAGAGCAAGTAGATGTATCACAGGTTGTGATTGGTTGTCAGGTACGACATAAAGCATTTGGTATGGGCAAAGTAAAAGAAATTAATGATGGTTTGATTACAGTAACTTTTGGAAAGTCAAACAAGAAATTCCAATTTCCCGGTGCATTTTTCCAGGGCTTTTTGAGTCTGTCTGAATAATATGCAACATATCAATGAAAGAGTCGATGTATTATCGTACGAGAAATACATCGGCTCTTTTATTTGTCACTCATAGTTGACAAGTGTGTGGCAAATTTTTGTTGCAAATTGGGGGATTATGAGACATAATGGAGATGTTAAGCGAAGGATTGCGGGGATTTTTGCGCAAGGATTCGCTGGCCATCGCCGTTTGTGGCGATAGAGATTTTTGGACGACGTTAGGAAGGGAGAGAAGGCTTATTCGACTCAATGACAAACAGCTACAAATATTGGACATTGTCAAGCTGCAAAGTCCGATAACAGGCGAAAAAATAGCCTCCCAAATGCAGACGACGCGTGCTGCATTGCGCTCTGATTTGACGTTTTTGACGCAGCTGGGGCTCCTGGAGGCGCGCCCGCGTGTGGGCTATTGCTACAGCCAGGGGCGTCAGGGCTACGACATTTACATGAAGATGATTCAAATGTCGGTGAGCGATTACCAAAGCATGCCTGTGGTGGTCAACGAAAAGGCCGCTGCCTATGATGCGCTGGTGTCGCTTTTTATCAACAATATTGGTACCCTCTTTATTGTCAATGAGGATGGGCTTTTGGAGGGGGTTCTCTCTCGCAAGGATCTGCTCAAGCTCGCCATTGGCACGACGGATATGCACAAGGTTCCCGTGAGTGTGATTATGACGCGGATGCCAAATCTGATCATGACGACGCCGGACGAGAGTCTGTGGAATGCAGCCCAAAAGCTCATCACCCACGAAATCGACGGGATGCCGGTGGTCAAAAAGGTGGGCGAGGATGCGTTTGAAATTCTCGGCCGTTTCACCAAAACCAATGTCGTTCGTGCCTTTGTTGATATCGGTTATGGCTATGCGGGAGATGAACTATGACAAACGACATCAAAAAAATTGCAATCTACATTTTATCGGATTCTGTTGGTGAGACGGCCCAATATGTGGCGCGTGCCGCTGCCAACCAATTTCCTGGCGTCGAGGTGTCCTACAAGCACATTCCGTTTGTGGAGGATGCCGATTATCTGGCAGAGGTGCTGGAGCAGATTGATCCCGAAAACAGCATTCTCATGTTTACGCTGGTGGTGGAAAAGCTGCGCCGCTATGTGGTGGAGTACTGCCAGAGCCGTGGCATTGGCTGTGTGGATGTATTGGCCAGTCCCTTTGTGGCGCTGGAAAATCTCACGGGGCAGATGCCGGCCGGTCATCCTGGGCTGATTCAGCGCATGGATGAAAGCTATTTCAAAAAAATTGAAGCCATGGAGTTTGCCATCAAATACGACGATGGCAAGGATGTGACCGGGATCAACACGGCAGATTTGGTGCTGATTGGCGTCTCGCGTACCTCCAAAACGCCGCTGTCGATGTATATGGCCTATCGTGGCATCAAGGTGGCCAATGTGCCGCTGGTGCCGGAGGTTAAGGTCAACGACAGATTGTTTGAAATTCCTAAGAATAAAATTATTGGACTGACCATTCAACCGGATGCGCTGGGCGAGATTCGTCAGGAGCGTGTGCGTGGGCTTGGCGTTGCCAGCCCAACGGATTACACGGATCTGGGACGCATTCTCGACGAGCTGGATTATGCCGAAGGCATCATGAAACGCATCGGCTGTCCGGTTATTGATGTGACTCACAAAGCGGTAGAAGAAACAGCAAGCGTGATTCTACAAATCTATTTAGGCAGAGGAGAGAATATCATTGGCTAAGAAATACGTATACTTATTTAATGAAGGCAACAAAGACATGCGCGCCCTGCTCGGCGGCAAGGGTGCAAACCTCGCGGAAATGACCAACATCGGTCTGCCGGTGCCACAGGGCTTCACGATCACTACCGAAGCCTGCAATGCCTTCTTTGATGCAGAAAAGCAGCTGCCGGAAGGGCTTTTGGACGAGGTTTGGGAAAAGCTCGCCATTCTCGAAGAAAAAACCGCCAAGAAATTTGGCGACGATGCCAATCCGCTTCTCGTCTCTGTGCGTTCCGGTGCGGCCATTTCCATGCCGGGGATGATGGATACGGTCTTGAACCTGGGCCTCAACGACGTGACTGTTAAGGGCTTTGCGGCGCTCACCGGCGACGATCGTTTTGCGCTGGATTGCTATCGCCGCTTCATTCAAATGTACTCCAACGTCGTCATGGGCATCGATTCTTACAAATTTGACAACATCATCGAACGCGTCAAATCGGAACAGGGCGTCAAGGACGACTACGAGCTCAACGCTGAGCATCTGACAGAGCTCATTGATCTCTATAAGGCCCTCGTTCACAAGGAAAAGGGCTTTGATTTCCCACAGGATCCAAAGGAACAGCTGACCTTGGCGATCACCGCCGTTTTCGAATCCTGGGGCAATAACCGTGCGATTGTCTATCGCCGCATCAACAAAATTCCAGATGACATCGGCACCGCCGTCAACGTGCAGTCGATGGTCTTTGGCAACATGGGTGCCACCTCTGGCACTGGCGTTGCCTTTACGAGAAACCCAGCGACGGGCGTCAAGGAGCTCTACGGCGAATATCTGATTAACGCTCAGGGCGAGGACGTCGTTTCTGGCGTGCGCACGCCACAGCACATTTCTCGTCTGGAGCAAGATCTGCCGGAAGCCTTCGAGCAGTTCAACGAGACCTGCCAGCTTTTGGAAAAGCATTATCAGGATATGCAGGACATTGAGTTTACCATCGAAAATGGCCATCTCTACATTCTGCAAACCCGTAACGCCAAGCGCACCACGGCCGCTGCTGTTCGCTGCGCTGTAGATATGTACAAGGAAGGCATTCTTGATAAGGAAGCTGCCGTACTGCGCATCGATCCAACCCAGCTCGATCAGCTCCTGCATCCAAGCATCGATCCAAACGCCGACCTCAACGTTATCGCCACGGGTCTGCCTGCATCTCCTGGGGCTGGCAGCGGCGCCATTGTCTTCAATGCCGACGAGGCAGAAAAACGCGGCGAGCTTGGCGAAAAAGTCATCCTCGTGCGCAATGAAACCACGCCGGATGACATTCACGGCATTGTCATGGCGCAGGGTGTACTCACCAGCCGTGGCGGCATGACCAGCCACGCGGCCGTTGTTGCTCGCGGCATGGGCCGTTGCTGCGTTTGCGGCTGCGACGCGCTGAAGATTGACGCTGAAAACGAAACCCTCACCGTCGGCGATCGCGTTCTGGGCAAAGAGGATATCCTCACCATTGATGGCTCCACCGGTAACGTCATCCTCGGCGAAGTGCCGGTTATTCCACCGGAATTGGGCGAAGACTTCCAGCAGATTCTCGCATGGTGCGACGAAATCACCGCTGATAAGGGCCTGGGCGTCCATGCTAATGCTGACAATCCTCGTGATGCACGTAAGGCGCGCGAATTTGGCGCAACGGGCATTGGCCTCTGCCGTACAGAGCACATGTTTATGGAAGTGGAACGTCTGCCAATCGTCCAGGAAATGATTCTCGCTGAAAACGAAGAAGCCCGCAAGGCGCCACTGGCCAAGCTCCTCGAATTCCAGCAGGGCGACTTTTACGGCATTCTCGATGCCATGCAGGGGCTGCCAACGACGATCCGTCTCCTGGACCCACCGCTGCATGAATTCCTGCCAAACATGGAAAAGCTCATGCTCGAAATCAACGACCTCCAGCACACTGGCGGCGACGCAGCCGTCATCGCCGAAAAGCAGGAGCTCCTCAAGAAGGTCAAGGCCCTGCATGAAATGAACCCAATGCTCGGCCATCGCGGCTGCCGTCTCGGTATCTCTTTCCCAGACATCTACAGAATGCAGGCCCGCGCCATTCTCCAGGCAACGGCTCAGCTCATCAAGGAAGGCAAGGACATTCATGTAGAAATCGAAATTCCTCTGGTCATCGATCCAAAGGAAGTGGAAATCCTCCGCGGAGAAATCGACGACGTCGCCAAGTCTGTCATGGCAG
>JAUNGU010000015.1 GCA_030524315.1 Peptococcaceae bacterium | reverse complement strand
TGGTACCAATGTTTACGTGTGGTTTTGTACGTTGATATTGTTCTTTTGCCATTATAAATTTCCTCCTTGGATTATCCGATAATGATGGCACTTGGCAACTGTGGTGATCGTATTACCAATGGTTTGATTGTATCCTTTTTATATATTATTGTCAACAACCCAATATATAAAAAAAGACAACAGATCTTCGATCTATTGTCTTGATGCGGTGGACGGGACTTGAACCCGTACGAGTTGCCTCACACGCCCCTCAAACGTGCGCGTATGCCAATTCCGCCACCACCGCGAGGTCCGTCGCTTTGTATCTCTCAGCGACGAGATTTATTATACGAAAATCCTTGGCCCTCGTCAACTGTTTTTTACATCTTTTTTAAAAAATCGTCGATTTGTGCATACAGGGCCTCTGGCTCACCGTCATTTTTAAGCACCCGCGTGGCACGCGCCAGGCGCTCTGCCTCGGGCATTTGTGAGGCGATTTTTTTGGCGGCATAGTCGCCATCGATCTGATCCCGCGCCGCCAGGCGCTTTTTGCGCACGCTGTCTTCGGCGTGCACGAGCCAGGTTTCGTCGCACAATTTATCCATACCGCTTTCAAAAAGGAGTGGCACAACAAAAAAAATCAGCGCATGGTCTTTGGCGAGATCGGCAAATTTTTCCTCTGCCAGGGCAGCGATGGCCGGATGAGCGCGACTGTCCAGCCACTGGCGTGCGGCAGCATCGTGAAAAATAATTTGCGCCAAGGCCCCGCGATCCAGCGTGCCATCTGCGGTCAGAATTTCCGGACCAAAGTGATTGGCGACAGCCGCAAGCGTCGGCTGGCCGGGCTGCATGATCTCCCGCGCCAGCACGTCGCAGTCGACAATCGCATAGCCCTGCTCGGCCAAATAAGCGCTGGCGAGGCTTTTGCCCGAGGCGATGCCACCTGTGAGTCCAATGATCATCGTAACCTCCTAGCTTTTTTGACAATGGGGACAATAGACACTCGTACGTCCCGCCACCTGCACCGATTTGAGGATGCTGCCGCAAACACGGCAAGGCGCTCCTGCGCGGCCATAGACCTGGTGCGCCAGCTGGAAGTGCCCCGCCTGGGCGTCGCTGTCCACATAGTCGCGGATGGTGCTGCCACCTGCCTGAATAGCTTCCGCGAGAACCACCTTGGTGGCTTGGGCGATGCGCGCACACTCGGCCTTGGTCAGGCGATCAGCGCCTTTGCGTGGGCGGATACCGGCACGAAAGAGAATCTCATCGGCGTAAATATTGCCAATGCCTGCCACCACATGCTGGTCCAAAAGCTGCGCCTTGACGGGCCGCTTGCGACCGCGAGCGTTTCGCCAAAGGACCTCGCCTGAAAAATCCGCGCTCAGCGGCTCTGGGCCAAGATCCGCCAAGGGTGGCATTTGCAGGGGATCACTCGCGTGATAGGCAAAGCCGCCAAAGCGACGCACATCCTCATAGAAAAGCTTTCGGCCATCGTCCAGCTCAAAGACGACGTGGTCGTGCTTGCCACGCGCCGCATCGCCTGCGCGCACCAGGAGCTTGCCCGTCATGCGCAGGTGGCAGACGAGCCAGCCCTCACTTAGCGCAATGAGGATGTATTTGCCGCGTCGCGTAATGGCGCAAATGGTCTTGCCCCGGATGCGTGCCGCAAACTGTGCCGCGCCGCCGGGGCAAGTGTGAATCACCGCCTCGTTGTAGATGTGAACGCCCGTGATGCGTCGCCCCAGGAGATGACGGCGCAGGCCCGCGCAGACCGTTTCGACCTCTGGCAGCTCCGGCATCAGATTTTCTCCATTTCCTGCCAGTTGAAACCGGCCTTGAGGTCAACCTTGAGAGGCACGTTGAGCTTGACGGCCCCTTCCATGCACTCACGGACGATTTGCCCCAGGCTCATGGCGTCCTCCTTGGACACCTCGAAAATCAATTCGTCGTGGACCTGCAGAAGCATCTTGGCGTTGATGTCGTTGTCGCGGATGGCCTGATCGCAGCGCAGCATGGCGAGCTTGATGATGTCGGCGGCTGTGCCCTGGATTGGCGAATTGACAGCGGTGCGCTCGGCAAATTGGCGCAGATTGCGATTGCGGCTGTTAATGTCTTTGATGTAGCGGCGACGGCCGAGCATGGTGGTGACATAGCCGTCCTCGCGAGTTTTGGCGATGGTGTCCTGAATGAAGGTCTCAACCAGTGGATAGCGAGAAAAATAGAGGTTGATGTACGCTTCCGCCTCCTTGCGGCTGATGCCCAGCTCCCGCGATAGGCCGTAGTCGGTCTGACCATAGATAATGCCAAAATTGACGGCCTTGGCGGTGCGACGCTGCTCCGGCGTGACCGCATCCATCGGCACATGGAAGACCTCGGAGGCCGTGTGGCGATGAATGTCCATATCCTCCAGGAAGGCATTCATGAGGGTGTCGTCGCCGCTGAGATGGGCGAGGACACGCAGCTCGATTTGCGAATAGTCGGCGCTGATGAGGAGGTTCTCCTCGTGAAGGGGAATGAAGGCGCGGCGAATGCGCTTGCCCTCGTCGGTGCGCACAGGAATGTTTTGCAGATTTGGCGCTGTGCTCGACAAGCGGCCCGTCGCCGTCACCGTCTGGTTAAAGGAGGTGTGCACGCATTCATTGGCATCGGCGAGCTTGAGGAGGCCATCCACATAGGTGCTCTTGAGCTTGGCCAGCTGGCGATAGTCGAGGACACGGCCGACGATCGGATGACTGTCGCGCAGGGTTTCCAGCACCTCGGCGCTGGTAGAATAGCCGGTCTTGGTTTTTTTGACGACTGGCAACTCGAGCACCTCAAAGAGGATGTGCCCCAGCTGCTTTGGCGAGTTGGGGTTGACGGGCTCGCCCGCCATGGTCTCGATATCCTTTTCGATGGTCTCAATGCGCGCGCCCAGTTCCTTTTGCAGGGCCTTGAGATACGGCGTGTCAACACGCACCCCTTCGATTTCCATCTTGGCCAGCACCGACGCCAGCGGCAGCTCGACCTCACGGTAGAGAGACAGGCATCCCGTCTCGCTCAGGCGCTGCTTCATTGGTGTGCGCAGCTCGCCGATGGCTTCGAGGGCGTAGAAAGCAGGCTCGTCCCCTTCCTCTGGCAGGCTCTTGCCCAGATACGTCTCGGTCATGCGACTGAGCACATGGTCGTTGCCCTCTGGCTGAAGGAGATAATCATTTAAGGCCGCGTCCCAGATGATGGTGTGGGTTGGTGCCCCGGCGCTGATCAGGGCGCGGGTGAGCTTTTTGGCGTCGTCGGTCAAAATATAGGTGCTGTGAGAGGTGAGTAGCCCCTTCATGGCATCCACAAGGGTCTGCCAATCCTCCGGCGCGCTCACGTCCACTGCAAAATTTTCCTCGCCGTCGCGCCAGGCCAGGCGGGTGATCCGCCCCTCCTTGTCCTCTTCGATGAGCATCTCGTAGCGACTCGGCACAAGCTGGGCCAAGCTATCTGCCGCCTCGCTGATGCTCGCAAACACGGTGCCGGTGCCATCCCATTCTGGCGCGTCCAGCGCCGCCTCGTCATCCAGCGTCGTCGTGCCATATTCGGCCTCCAGGCGCTTGAGCTGACCGGTCAGACCGTATTCCTTGTAAAAAGCCGTCAGCTTGGAAATAAACGGCGTATCAAGACTGTAGTCGCAATCCTCAAAAGAAAATGGCACGTCGCGGTTGATCGTCGCCAGCTCACGGCTCAGATAGGCGTCGTCCTTGCCTGCCAGGAGCTTGTCGTAGAGCTTCTTGCCCTTGAGATCCTCCAGATGCGCATAAAGCCCGTCAATGTCACCGTAATCGTCCAGGAGCTTCTGCGCCGTTTTTTCGCCGACGCCGGTGATGCCGGGAATGTTGTCGCTCTTGTCGCCCATGAGGCCCTTGAGCTCAATGACGCGTGCCGGCGTGAGATGATAATGCGCCCACAAAAATTCCGGCGTGACGATTTCCATGTCGCCACCCTTGCCCTTTGGAAAGCCGACGGTGACGTGGTCGCCGACGAGCTGGAAAAGGTCGCGGTCGCCGCTAATGATGATGCAATCCTCACCCTTGGCGCTAAAAATGCGGCTCATGGTGCCCAAGAGATCGTCAGCCTCATAGCCCTCCACGCCGAAGTTTTCGATGAACATGAGATCCAGCGCTTGGCGGATCAGCGGAATCTGCGTGCGCAGGTCTTCGGGCATGCCCGTGCGCGTGCCCTTGTAATCGGCGAATTTTTCGTGGCGGAAAACCTTCTTCGAAATGTCAAAGGCCACAAAGACATTCTCTGGCTTAAATCGCTCCAGCATCGATTGCAGCATGTTCAAAAATCCGTGCACCGCATTGGTCGGCACGCCCTGGGCGTTGGACAGATGCGGCACGCCGTAAAAAGCGCGATTGGCCATGCTGTTGCCATCTATCATTAAAAAGGTACTCATTATTCTTTCTCTCCTTCGGCGGCAAAGTCTCTGACGAGCTGAGCTTTTTGGCTGTGGCTCAGCCGTTTCAAATGCCATTCTCTGGACATGGCCGCTTCCTTTGATTCATAGCTTTCAGTGTAAACGAGGCGCACAGGCAGGCGGCTGCGCGTATATTTTGCGCCCTTGCCCCGATTGTGCGTCTCGGCGCGCGCCACAGGATCGGTGGAATAGCCACAATAATAGCTCCCGTCGCGACACGCCAGCAAATAGACATAATGCTTGCCCATTTTTACAACCTCCGTGGTCTCTATTATGACAGATCGCCCAGTTAATGGCAAACACGCAGCAATGATTTGCCAGCCAAAAATCCCTGACGCGCGAGAATTTTTGGCCGCGAAAAAACCGCTCCCGGCGTTCGGGAGCGGCAAAAATCAGCGCTTGATGAAATATTCGCGGTACCAGAGAATCAACGACATGGCCGTGTAGATGTAGCGCTGGCGCATGGCCTTGCCCTGATAATGCTCGTCGAGGTAGGTCAGGAGCTTGTCCTGATCAAAGAAGATGCCCGCCTCTGGCGAGGTGAAAATCTCCTTGACGACATTATAATATTTTTCCTGCTTGAGCCAGTCGCGGATTGGCACCGGAAAGCCGTTCTTTGGACGCTTGGCCCATTCTTCCGGCAGCTCTGCCAACGCGGCCTTGCGCAGGGCGTACTTGCTCAGGCCGTCTTTGATGCGGAACTTGGTTGGAATGGTTTCTGCGACCTTCATGACTTCCTTGTCGAGAAATGGCACGCGCAGCTCCAGGGAATGGGCCGAGCTCATTTTGTCGGCCTTAAGCAGAATGTCACCCGGCAGCCACAGGCGCATGTCGACAGTCATCATCTTGGTGACGTCGTCCTTGTCGGCGACGGTTTTGTAAACAGGCGCCGTCAATTCGCTGACGGTGGTGCCATGGCGAAATTCCGGCTTGAGGACGCTGACGGCCTCGTCTTCAGGAAAGACCTTGGCCTGGCCGATGAAATATTCTTCCGGCGTCTGGCCGCCGCGCACGAGGAAATCGGTGACGCGGTTGTTTGGCAGATGGCGCGCCGCCTTGCAGAGTCTGCGACGCATGCCCTTTGGCACGAGCTTGTCATACTTCTTCAGATGCGGCGTGCGCATGTAGCTTTCGTAGCCGCCAAAGAGCTCGTCGGCCCCTTCGCCCGAGAGCACCACGGTGACATGCTCACTGGCCAGCTGGGCCAGGAAAAACAGCGGCACCGTCGAAAGGTTGGACTGAGGCTCGTCGAGATGGTACTGAATGTCCGGCAGCGCACCGAAGAAATCCTCTGCGCCGATCAGACGCACGTGATGCTTGAAGCCCAAAATTTCCGACAGGCGCTTGGCCTGGTCGGTTTCGTTGAAGCGCCCTTCGTAATCGCCGAAGCCCACCGAGAAGGTGTTTTCCGGCTTGAACAGCGCCGTGATAAAGCTCGAGTCAATGCCGCCAGAGAGGAAGGCGCCCACAGGCACGTCGGCAATCTTGTGGACGGCGACCGATTCCTTCAGGGAATTGGTGATGGCGTCCATGTACTGCTCGAGGGAATCGTCGGTGGCGTCGAATTCAAAATCCCAGTAACGCTTGCGCGTCATGTAGCCATTTTTGTCGACACGCATCCAGGTGCCCGGCTCTAATTTGTAGATATCCTTAAAAAATGTTTCGTTGGTCACAGGGTATTGGAAGGTGAGATACGGCAAAACCGCATTTTTATTCACCTGCTTGCGGAAGGACGGATGCGGCAGGAAGCTTTTGATTTCCGAGCCAAAGAAAAACGTCCCGTCGTCGCTGGCCTTGCCGTAATATAGCGGCTTGATGCCAAACATGTCTCGTGCCAAAAACAGGCTCTTGTCCTCATCATCCCAAATGGCAAAGGCAAACATGCCGCGTACCTTGTCGAGCACACCCTCTTGCCATTCGGCATAACCGTGTACCAGCACCTCGCTGTCGGTGTGGGACTTGAAATGGTAGCCCTTTTCCTCCAGCTCGGCGCGAATGTCCTTGTGATTGTAAATTTCTCCGTTAAACACCAGCGTGTAGCGACCGCTTTCGTCAAAGAGCGGCTGGTTGCCAGCGTCTGATAAGTCGATAATTGTCAGGCGGCGGAAGCCCAACACGGCCCGGTCGGCCACGTGAAATCCGCCACTGTCCGGTCCACGATGAATGATCGTGTCCATCATCTCGCCGATGACCGCAGCATCATCGTAGGGATGGTTTTCTCCCGGCAAATATCCTACAAAACCACACATATATTAAAACCTCCACATTTGTAAATCCTTCTCTAAAACCACACAAAATTACAAAAAAGTAACATTCCCCTCTCGAACTATGATAGCAAAACATTTACACCTACACAAGGGGGCATTTTAACCATGCACGCAAGAAAAAATCCCCTCGCCACAATTTGTAGCGAGGGGATGTGCGCGCAAATTATTTTTCGTCGGCGCCCTTGAGGAGGACGTCGAGATTTTCTGTGAGGAGCGAGAGCACCTCGCCGTCGTAGTCTTCGATCTTGCCGGCGTCACCCATTTCTGAGAGCTGTGGGTCCAGCGGGAATTGGCCCACCAGTGGCAGCTGGAATTGGTCGCAGGTTTCCTGGACGTGGCTTTCGCCAAAGAGCTTGATTTCTTCGCCGCAGTTACCGCAACGAATGTAGCTCATGTTTTCGGCAATACCCAGGGCCGGCACATTCATGAGATCGAGCATCTTGAGGCCCTTGCGCACGACCATATTGGACAGGCCCTGTGGGGTGGTGACAATGAGGGCGCCGCTGACGTTCAGATTTTGCATGACGGTCAGTGGCACGTCGCCGGTTCCCGGTGGCAGGTCGACGACGAGATAGTCGAGATCGCCCCAGCAAATGTCGGTGATGAATTGCTGCACCACGCCGGTGATCATGGCCCCGCGCCAAACGACAGGGTCATCGTCGTGTGGCAGGAGGAAATTCATGCTCATGAGGGAAATCCCCTTCTTGCTCTTGACAGGCTCCACGCCAAACTCGCCAACCTGCGGCTGTTCGTTGACGCCAAACAGCTTCGGAATACTTGGGCCGGTGATGTCCGCATCCATCAGGCCAACGGCAAAGCCGCGATTTTTCAGGGCAATGGCCAAAATCGATGAGAAGCTGGATTTACCGACGCCGCCCTTGCCGCTCATGCAGACAATGACGTGCTTGATATTGGTGTGCTTTTGCGCATCGGTGAGGGTTGGTTCCTGGCTTGGGCAGGAGCCGCCGCAGCTGGATGCAGAGGCACATCCTTCACATTGACTCATAGTGTATCTCCTTCCGTTTCTATCCTTTGTATAAAACAACAAGCGGATAGTTTCTCCGCTTGTTGTGTGCTTCCTATGTTAAATCCGTGGGGGGTGATTACATCATGCCCATGCCACCGGCGCCGCCAGCCTGAGCCATTGGGTCCTCCTTGGAGGTGTCGGCCACGAGGGTTTCGGTGGTGAGAATCATGCTGGCAATGCTGACTGCATTTTGCAGGGCGCTTCTGGTAACCTTGGCAGGGTCGATGACGCCAGCGTCGATCATGTTTTCATAGCAACCCTTGAGGGCGTTGTAGCCTTCGCCGGCAGCCAGGGTCTTGACGTGTTCGCAGACGACGCTGCCTTCAACACCGGCGTTTTCGGCGATTTGACGAACAGGAGCTTCCAGCGCCTTCTTGACAATGTTGGCACCGGTCACAGCGTCGGCTTCTTCGATGCCGAGGTCATTCAGGGCAGCAAGGATGTTCAAGAGGGCGGTACCGCCACCGGCAACGATGCCTTCTTCAACAGCGGCCTTGGTGGCAGAGAGGGCATCCTCGATGCGATGCTTCTTTTCGGTGAGCTCGGTTTCGGTGGCTGCCCCAACCTGGAGCACTGCGACGCCGCCAGCGAGCTTAGCGAGACGTTCCTGATATTTTTCTCTGTCGAAATCAGAGGTGGTTTCTTCGATCAGGCGATGCAGCTGGTCGACGCGGGCGTCGATGGCTGCCTTGTCGCCACGGCCGTCGACGATGGTGGTGTTGTCCTTGTCAACGGTGACCTGACGGGCGCTGCCGAGCATTTCCAGAGAGGTTTCCTCGAGCTTGTAGCCGAGCTCGTCGGTAACGACGGTGGCACCGGTCAGAGCGGCAATGTCCTTGAGCATTTCCTTGCGGCGATCGCCAAAGCCAGGGGCCTTGACAGCCACGCAGGTGAAGGTGCCGCGCAGACGGTTGAGGATCATGGTGGTGAGAGCTTCGCCTTCAACGTCTTCGGCGATGATCAAGAGGGCCTTGCCGGTCTTGACGATTTGTTCAAGGACAGGCAGCACTTCTTGGATGTTGGTAATCTTCTTGTCGGTGACGAGAATGTATGGTTCTTCGAGGCTAGCCACCATTTTTTCGGTGTTGGTCACCATGTATGGGGAAATGTAGCCACGGTCAAACTGCATCCCTTCAACCACTTCCATGGAGGTGCCGAAGGTCTTGGAATCTTCAACGGTGATGACACCGTCGTTGCCAACCACTTCCATGGCGTCAGCAATCAGCTGACCGATTTGTTCATCTGCGGAAGAAATGGCTGCAACCTGAGCGATGGCGTCCTTGCCCTTGATTGGCTGGCTAATTTTGCCAATTTCTTCAACGGCACGGCTGCATGCTTCCTGCATCCCCTTGCGGAGAATCATTGGATTGGCACCGGCAGCAATGTTCTTAAGGCCTTCGCGAACCATCGCCTGAGCAAGAACGGTAGCGGTGGTGGTACCATCACCAGCGACGTCGTTGGTCTTGATGGACACTTCCTTCAAGAGCTGAGCGCCCATGTTTTCGAATGGATCTTCCAGATCAATTTCACGAGCGATGGTCACACCATCGTTGGTAATGACTGGTGCGCCGTAAGGACGGGAGAGCACCACATTGCGGCCCTTAGGCCCGAGGGTCACGCGAACAGCGTCTGCAACAGCATTGACGCCGGTTTCCAAAGCAGCACGTGCTTCTGCATCAAAACGAATTTCTTTTGCCATAATTATAGTAGCCTCCTGACAATTAGTCTAAAACGACGAGAATGTCGCTTTCCGAAAGGACAACGTATTCTTCATTATCGTATTTCAAATCGACGCCGCCAAATTTTCCGTAGACGATACGATCGCCTTCCTTGACGTCGAGTGGCATATGATTGCCATCTTTATCTCTGAGCCCAGGGCCGACAGCAACAACCGTCCCCTGATGTGGCTTTTCCTGTGCAGAACCAGGAAGAATGATCCCGCTTTCTGTTTTTTCTTCAACCTTGGCAGGCTTGACGACAACCTTATCACCCAATGGCTTCATATTCATAAATGAATTCCTCCTTCATGCTTTGACTTTTTATTAGCACTCCATATTCTCGAGTGCTAACCACTGATAACATCATATCACATCGCGCAAAAAATGCAAGCCCTTTTCTCTCGATTTTCGTAAAAGCCAACGGCGCGCAGACTTTTTCTTGAAGGGATTCGGCGGCTATTTTATACTGAAGGCAAGGAAGTGATCACATGACAAAAAATGAATGGCGCGCCCGCGCCAAGGCTGATAGACAATCCCTCTCCATGAGCGACCGCAGCCGCCAGACGGCGCTCATTTGTAGCGAGATTTTGCGCGATCCGCGCTGGCAACGCGCGCAGACGGTGCTGCTTTTTCTGAGCTTTGGCAGCGAGTGGGACACCCAGACGCTCATCCACGCCGCCTGGGCGCAAAATAAAACCGTCGCCCTGACCGTTTGCCTCGACCATTACGAGATGCAGCCCTGCCGCTATGACGAAACGACGCCGCTGGTCACGACCATCGGCCATCTCCGGGAAATCGCCCCCGAGGCGCGCGTGCCGGTGGACACCCTCGCTATTGATCTCTGCCTCGTGCCCGGGCTCCTCTTTGACCCCTACGGCCACCGCCTCGGCTACGGCGCCGGCTATTACGACCGCTTTTTGCGCAAGCTCTCACCCGCTTGCACGATCCTCGCCGCAGGCTTCGATTGCCAACTCGTGGGCGACCGCCTGCCAGCCGAAGCCACCGATTTCACCCTGCCGGAAATCATCACCCCCTCTGCCCACCTCCTCACGCGCCCATAAAAAAACTGAGACCTCCTCGCGGAAGTCTCAGTTTTTTTATGGGCGCTACTTCTCATGAAGGGCCTATCTCACTCGGGTTGGCACCTGCTGGTCACGTTAGGATTTTTTTAAAAAGCCCTGTTTAAGCTCTTCTTTTGTCAATCCATTTATACGTGCAAGATTACTGAGCACCCCCCAAGTGAATAATCCTGCAATAAGACTGTCCTTATCATTATCTGTCAAAGACTTCAGATTTCCAGCTGCAGCATTACATGCTAGCATCATAACACGATATTCAGTTAAAGCCTTCTCGTTCTCAGTTCGCTCTAGCACAGCCTCCCAATGCTGGTCTTCGCCTGTGACCCCTTCTAACCCAAAGGCCTTTATCCACTCTTTCTTACTCGTGCTCAGCTGTTGGTACAGCTTGTCAAAGGTTTCTTGGTAATGCGTCTGTTTGTCGGATCCTGTAAGGTAGTCCCCGATATCACAAATATAAAGCACCGCGAAAATGAGCATCTCACAGTTGGGAAACTCACGAATCTTATCCATGGACTTGTTGAAAAAGTCATCATAAACGTCAGAAAAATCTTTTAGTCGACTCGCTTCAAGATAGCCATTTACTATAAACTTTGTTATTTCCGCCTCATTTGGTTCGTCCTGAAACGACATGAGTGCATTGATATCTATTTTCAATAAACGTGCCAGCGGCGCCAATAAGGTTATTTCCGGATAGCTGGCACCCTTCTCCCATTTGTAGACCGCCGACGCTGACACTCCGAGATGTGAGGCAATTTGCTCCTGGGTCAAAGATAACGCCTTGCGTTTCGTGCGAATAATTTCACCAATTGTCATAATAAAGCCCTCCTTTGTTCTTTGCTAAAATTATATCAGTCCTCTCAATATACCACAATGGCATCATTTTCTACTTTCCGGCCAAAAAATGAACCAGTGGTTTATTTTTACGCTCGAAAATAAAAAAGCGCCCGCCATTTGGACGTTGCTGTCCAAATGGTGGGCGCCACTCAATGATAACCGTTTATTTCACGCACGCTTACAAATCGCCTATCAGCAAAATGTCACGC
This sequence comes from Peptococcaceae bacterium, assembly GCA_030524315.1. Lineage (GTDB taxonomy): Bacteria > Bacillota > Peptococcia > Peptococcales > Peptococcaceae > UMGS1590. The sequence continues at coordinate 25,242 of JAUNGU010000015.1, read as the reverse complement.
CATGCCGAAAAGCCCGTAGGCGGTCAGGAGCAGGCCGCAGATGCCGACGCCGACCATGACCCAGCCGGTGATGCCGGTCATTTTTTCGCGGCCAGGGACGACGTATTTTTTGGTGTAGAGGATCAGCGCCCCGGCGACGATGGTGACGGCGTAGGCGATGATGACGACGATGCTTTGGGCGACGGTGCCACCCAGGGAGTTTGGCGAAACGAGGAGGAGCACCATGGCCACGAGCAAGAGGCCGATGGCGGCGTAGTTGGCGCGGCGCGCCTGCTTGTAATTGTTGAGCTCCTCGGCGCTCATTTGTGGCGCTTCATTGGTTTTTTTGCCTTGGGGACCGTATTGGGGTCTCTTTTTTTTGCCGGTTCTGGATTTTTTTGTTGCCATGTTTCTAGTCCTTTCTTTTTTACATCAAGCCGCTGCGTTTCATGGACGCCTCGAACTTATTGACAAATCGTCTGAGGATTGGGCCAAAGATGATGACCATGATCACCGAGCACACCGGAATCGACACCATCACCGCCAAATCCTTGAGCAGCGCTGGCTCGTAGACGCCGAAGCAGATCTCGCGCATCGCGCCAATGCAGTAGGTAAACGGCAGGAGCGGATGAATGAGCTGGAAGAAGGTTGGCGTCATTTCAATCGGGAAGGTCCCGCCGCTGGCGGCAATCTGCAAAACAAGGATGACAATGGACAAGGCCTTGCCGATGCCTGCAAAGGTAAAGACCAGCGAGAACACAAAGATTGCAAATATCTGCCCGATACAGATACACAGTAGCACAAATATCCACGGGTGTACACACTCGACATGCAAGAGGAAGAGATCCCCGCAGGCAATGATGATGCTCTGGAAAAACGAGATGATCTGATAGAGGAAGAGCCTCGAGAGATACATCGGCGTAAGCTTGGCGTTGGGATATTTTTCCAGGCCCTTTTCGTTGATGGTGCTGATCATCGACATCATCAAGAGGCAGCCGACCCAAATCGCCAAGGTCGAATAAAACGGCGACATGCCGCTGCCGTAATTGGCCACCGGATAGAGGCGATTGGTTTCCATTTTGACAGGGCTCGAGAGGAACTTAGCCTGTTTCTCGGCGTCTTCTTGAATGAAATCCAAGAGTTTGTCCATTTGCTCATCCTCTGAGAGCTCTTTGAGCTCACCGACCTGTTCCTCGAGCATTTTCTGAGAGCTTTGAATGAGTGCCTTGAGCTGACGCACCGTCTTGGTGCTCACTGGGTCCATGTCATCGAGGGAGGACTGGACACTGTTCACTGCCGGCAAAAGCGCCGCAAAGCTTTCAAGCATTCCGTTGGTGCTGCTGAGGGTCTCATTTAATTGATTGGCCGCGCTATTGAGCGATGCACTGGCGCCATTATTATAAGCATTCCAGGTACTAGAAATTTGACCATTAAGGTCGTTAATCAACGCGATGGCATCACTGGCCACAGATGAAACGTCCGCGCTGCCATCGGCCAAGCTGTCGCTCAGATCCTGCAGGCGGTTTTCGCTCTGAGCCACGAGGCTGGCCAAATTGTTGAGCCTGCTGACAAAACTTTCCAGCCCGGTCAGCGGTTTTGGCAGCATTTGATTGAAGCTTTGTATATTATCTGCCAAAGTCGTGATGTGACTTTCTAACTGCGAAACAGTATTGAGCAAATCAGAAATATAGCTCTGGGCCGTCTCCACATCATCGGCACCCAGGGACTGGAGCTGGTTGCCAAGGGCAGCCATCTCGTTGCCATATGCGTTGAGGGCCGAGACATTTTGCGCAAGCAACCCACGAATATTGTCTACACTTTCCTGAGAAGATTTGAGGGTGCTCTGTGCGCTCTTGGTCAAATCCGACGCGCTTTCCAGCGCTTTTTGAGTCGCTGGTAGTACATCCTCCGTACTGTTGGACAAGGTGTCCAATTGGTCCAGCATATTCTCCACATCATCCATATTGTCAACAAAGAGCGCCATGTTCTGGCTCGCCAGGTCCATCATGTCGACCATTTTTGAGAGCTGCGGCTTGTATTTTTCGTACTCGGTGTCGGCAACCTTGAGGCTGTCGAGGACAATGGTCGTCACCGTTTTGACGAAGGTTTTATCGATTTCGTTGCTGACGGTGTCCATGCCCGTGCCCATGATTTTGGTGGAAATCGCGTTTTCCTTCTCGTTGATATAGTATTCAATGGCCGCCGTCTTGGTGCTACCGTTCAAAAATCCGGTGATCGTCTCCGAAAAATCTTTCGGCACGACCAGGGCGGCGTAATATTTGCCCGAGTTGACCCCCTGCTGGCCTTCCTCGTAGGACACAAATTGCCAGCCGATGCTGTCGTTGGCCTTGAGGGCGTCGACGATTTTGTCACCGACATTCATTTTGACCCCTTCGAGTTCCGTGCCTTCATCCAAGTTGGTCACCGCCACCTTGAGATTAGAGGTGAGGCCGTAGGGATTCCAGTTGGCAGCAATATTAAACCAGGCGTACAGTGGCGGCAAAAACAACAACCCGATCATGACCAAAACTGCGGCCCAGTTGCTTCTGATAGGTTTGACCTGCGCCATAAAGAGCAGCTTGGTCATTCGCAGGGTTTCCCGCACATTGTCCGGTTTGTGAAAATATTTTCCCATAACTCCTCCTTTTGCCAGTCTATTTACTATACAACAGTAGCTATTATAACAGCAAATCTATCATCTTTCATCAAAAAAATCTTATGCAAAAATCATCAACAAAAAATAGTGTGACGATAAAGTTCTCGTACAAACATTTATCATCACACTATTCTCGTTCAAAAATTTTTATTCAATATTCTCCAGCTCGAAGGCATCGTGGATGGCCTGCATGGCTTTTTTGAGGTTCTCATCGTCATAGGCGATGACCACAGAAATTTTCACCTCAGAGGTGCTGATGAGGTCAATGTTGACGCCTGCATCGCGCAGCGCTGCAAACATTCTCGCAGCCACACCGTGGGCGCCGACCATACCTGCGCCGACGGCAGAAATTTTGACCACGTTGTCGTCGACGTGGATTTCGCGATAGCCGAGGCTGCTCTTGAGATTTTCAAGGATCAGCTTGGCGCGCTTGCTGTCGCTTTTGGCGATGGTGAAGGCGATGTCGTTGAGGTTGTCAACCATGGCCGACTGGATGATCATGTCGACGCTGATTTTTTCCTGCGCGAGGGCGGTGAACACTTCCGCAGCAATTCCCGGACGATCTTCGACGCCGAAAATGCTGACCTTCGCTACATTTTTGTCACAGGCAAGACCTGTCACCGCATATTCTTTTTCAAGCTCTTCCGATTTAACCACGTAAGTTCCTCCTATGTGTGTATTGAAACTGGACCGTACTGCAAGCTTCACATCATGAATTTTTGCCACCTCGACAGAGCGTGGGTGCAAAACCTTGGCGCCGAGACTTGCCAGCTCGAGCATTTCGTCGTAGGAAATCTTGGCAAGCTTGGTCGCATTTGGTACCACGCGAGGATCGGCGGTGTAGACGCCGTCAACGTCGGTGTAGATTTCGCAGACGTCTGCGCCAATGGCAGCAGCAATGGCGACCGCCGTCGTGTCCGAGCCGCCACGGCCGAGGGTGGTGATTTCGTCGTGGGTGTCGATGCCCTGGAAGCCGGCGATGACGACGACCTTGCCGTCGCTGAGCTCCTTGCCGATTTTGTTGGCGTTGATGTCAACGATGCGCGCCTTTTGGTGAGCGTCATCGGTGCGGATGCAGACCTGTGGACCGGTGAAGGAAATCGCCGGTACGCCGAGCTCCTGCAACGCCATCGCTGTCAGGGCGATGGAAATCTGCTCGCCGGTGGACAAGAGCATATCCATTTCGCGAGGGTTTGGCATCTCGCTGATTTTCAGCGCGCGATGGGTGAGATCATCGGTCATCCCTGCCGGTGCCGAGACAACGACCACCACGTCGTTACCGGCACGCTTGGTTTTTGCGATGTGTTCTGCAACGAATTTGACACGATCAGGGTCGGCAACGGATGTGCCGCCATATTTTTGTACAATTAAGGCCATAGTTTCAACTCCATTTCATCTTTGTAGCATTCAACGCCAGTCATAATTGGCGCCACCTCCATGAGCTCGGCACCATACCCGAGGGCTTCCAAAGGCGCCTTGGTTTTTGAAAAATCCTTCGGCGTCTCCGAGAGAATGAGCATGGTCGAGCCTGCGCCGCTGACCACTGCGGCAAATGCGCCCTCCGCCAGGGCGACTTTTTTTGCCTCCTCGATGCCCGGCATCAGAGGCAGGCGATAGGGCTCATGCACGCGGTCGGAAAATACCTCCGATAGCCCCTGCAAATCGCCCTTGGATAGCATGGCAATCATCAGCCCCAGGCGGCTGAGATTGTAGACCACGTCCTGACGGCTGTAGCTTTCCGGCATGGCTGCGCGCGCGTCTGCCGTCGCCAGGGGATAATCGGGAATGAGGGCGTAGGCGTGCATATTTTTCAGCGGGGCGATTTTGCTGGCGTGCACGAGGCCATCCTCGGTCATGCAGGCGATGACAATGCCGCCCAAGAGGGCTGGCAGAACGTTGTCGGGATGGCCGTCAGAAGCCGTCGCCATCTGCATGAGGGCTTCCTCGCTAAAGGCCATGCCGCTCATGATCTGCGCCGCTGCCAGCCCGCTGACGGCTGCCGCCGAGCTCGAGCCGAGGCCGCGGGCGAAAGGAATGCGGTTGATGCAGTGCAGAGCAATGGCAGGCGCCTTTTTGCCGAGCTTGGCAAAGGCATCAAGATAGGTCGTGTAAATCAGATTGTCGAGACTCTCCGACTGTCCCTCGCCGTAGCCTTCGACGCTGATGGTCGAGGTCGCCCCTTCGGGAAGCGCCTTGATCCACAGCTCGTTGTGGAGATTGACCGCCATGCCCAGGCAGTCAAAGCCCGGCCCCATATTGGCCGAGGTCGCCGGTGTTTTGATGACGAGCTGGGGCGCATCACCAAACCATTCTTCCTTGTTCATTGTGGCAGCCCCCCATAAATTCTAATGACGTTTTCAACGCGGCCCACGCTCTTGGCTTTGGCGAGCTCCTCAATGGCCTTGTTGAATTTTTCTTCCATGACCTCGTGGGTGATGATGACAAATTCCGCCTGACCGGCATGCACCGAGCCCTTTTGCAGCGCTTGGGCGATGCTCACGCCGTGGCGGCCAAAGCAGCCACCGACCTCTTCGAGGACGCCGGGATGATCGGCAATGAGCAGACGCACATAGAAGCGGCTTTCCATTTTTTCCAGGGGCTTGATCGGAATCGCCTCATAGGTGTAATCGCCGATGCGTCCTTCGCAGCCAGCCATAATATCGCGGCACACGTCGATGACATCACCGACCACGGCGCTGGCCGTTGGCAATTTGCCGGCGCCGCGGCCGTAGAACATGGCCTCGTCAATGGCGTCGCCCTTGACAAAGACGGCGTTGAAGGAGCCGCCGACGCTGGCCAGAGGATGGCTCTTGGCAAGGATCGCCGGATAAACGCCAAGCACCAGCCCATCCTCCTCCTTGGTGGCAATGCCCAGCAGCTTGACCACGCAGTTAATGGAATCAGCGTATTTCATATCGAGCGCCGAAATCTTGGTGATGCCTTCGACGTGCACATCGTCAAAGACCGCCTTGGTGTGGAAGGCGAGGTTGGCGAGGATGGCCACCTTGCGCCCCGCGTCCAAGCCCTCAATATCTGCTGTCGGATCGGCCTCGGCATAGCCCAATCGCGTCGCCTCAGCCAGGGCTTCATCAAAGCCCAAGCCCTTCTCGCTCATATTGGTGAGGATGAAATTGGTGGTGCCGTTCATGATGCCGACCAGCTCCGAGAAATTGTTGGCCGCCATGTTTTCCTTGAGAGGCTGGACGATTGGCACCGCCCCCAAACAGGACGCTTCGTAGCGGAAGTCCTTTTTCATTTCCTTGGCCAAGGCTTCAAGCTCGCTGCCGTGCACCGCAATCAGGTCCTTGTTGGCGCTGACAATGCTCTTGCCTGCGCGCAGGGCCTCGGTCAGATAGGTTTGCGCCGGCTCGATGCCGCCCATGACCTCGACGACAATGTCGATGCTCTCGTCTGAGACAATATCCTGCCAATCAGTGGTGAGCTGTGTGTGCGCGGCCACCTGGGATTGGTATTTTTCCGGTGAACGCACGAGAATTTTGGCGACCTCGACCGCTGCGCCAACCTTGTGCGCCAGCTTGTCCTTCTGAAGCCTTTCGATGACCTCATAGACGCCGGAGCCCACCGTCCCCATGCCGATCATTGCAACCTTTATTTTTTTTTGTTCCATAGCTTTCCTCCATCGACTGCCGCCAGGGACAGCCCCTTAGTTTTGACCAATCGGCTCGACGCTGATGACCCCTGCAATGTCATACAGAGATTCGAGCATCATCTCCAGATCGTAGCGCTCGTCGCCTCGCAGCTCAAAAGAAATCGTCACGCGGGCAATGCCCTCCGTCGGAATGCCCTGATTGATGGTCAGGATGTTGGCACCCGTTGACGCCACCGTGTTCAAGCAGTTAGAGAGAATCCCCACCTCATGCTCCATGTTGATCTGAATGGTGACGATTTTTTCCTTGACGGCTTCATAAAATGGAAAAACGCCGTCTCGATATTTATAGAATGCACTGCGGCTCAGCCCCACCTGCTTGACGGCTTCGTTGATCGTCAATCCCTTGAATTTTGCCAAGAGCTCCTTGGTTTGCGCAGTTTTTTTAATCGCATTCGGCAAAATGCGCTCGTCGACAATAAAGCGCTTGGCCTTCGAATTATCCTTCATTTCGGCACACCTCTTCGTCTCATTTTCGTGGATTAAAATCCTTCACTCATGGATATTAATCTAAGCAAACGTCCTTGTCAAGGGCTTGCCCACAGAAAAATAATATTGAATGATTGCTAATTGTCTGGAGATTTTTTTAGCATATAAAAACTGCAGCACCGAAGTGCTGCAGTCCTAAAATTCTTTTAGCATTCGACCATGTCGTCGATATTTGCCCCCGCCAAGGTGATCGGCGAGCAATTGTCTTCCATTGGCACGACGCATTCGATGAGCGCACATTTTGGATCTGCCAAGGCTGCCTTGAGGGCATCCTCGATCTCGTCCTCAGAATTGATGCGATAGGTGTTGAAACCATAGGCCTCAAAAATTTTCGAGAAATCAATGGCACAGCCAAACTTGACGTTGGAATAGCGCTTGCCAACGTAATGATACTGGAGCTGCCGCACCATCCCGAGGGTATGATTGTTGAAGAGCAAAATCTTCACCGGCAAATCCTGTTCCATGATCGTCCCGAGCTCATACATGCCCATTTGGAAGCTGCCATCACCAGTGATGACCACCACGGTGCTGTCCGGACAAGCCACCTGCGCGCCAACAGCCGCTGGCACCCCGTAGCCCATAGTCCCCAGACCGCAGGAGGAAATAAACTGGTGCGGGCGTTCACACTTTAGATAATTGGCGGCCCACACCTGGTGCTGACCAACATCCGTTGTATAGAAGCTCTTTTCGGGATCGACAAGCTTGCTCAGTGCATCCAACACCTTTGGCACAATGCGATCCGGCACCACTGGCAGATGCGGTTTTTCTAAATAGCCACAGCCCACCATTTTTTCATCGTTACGCTGTACGGCTTCCGCCAGCTGCGCCATGACATGCTTGGCATCGCCAACAATCGGAATATCCGGCTGAATGTTTTTGCCGATTTCCGCCGGGTCGACGTCCACATGAATAATGAAGCTATTCGGCGCAAAGAGATTTGGCGCGTTGATGATGCGATCGTCAAAACGCGTACCAATGGCAAGAATCACGTCGGCCTGACGCACCAGGGTATTGGCCTCCTGGTTGCCATAGGTACCGAGCATGCCCACGACATGTGGTTCGCTTGATGGCACACTGCCCAAGCCCATCATCGTGCAGACAATCGGGCAATTTTTGGCCTTGGCAAGGGCCAGCACATCCTCACCGGCGCCAGAGGTATTGACCCCGCCACCGGCAATGATCACCAAGCGCTCGGCCTCGATGATTTTCTTGGCGGCGCGCTTAATCATTCCGGCGTGGCCATAGATGGTTGGCTTGTAGCTGCGGATGTCCACCTGTCGCCAAGGCTCAAAGGCCTCGACCTTTTGCTGGGAGACATCGCGTGGAATATCGATGAGCACCGGACCCGGACGCCCCGACTTGGCAATATAGAAGGCTTCGGCAATGATCTGTGGCAAATCCTCGGCGTTTTTGACGAGCACGTTGTGCTTGGTAATCGGCGTGGAAATGCCTGTGATGTCAATTTCCTGAAAGGCATCGGTGCCAATCAGGTGCTTGGCCACGTTGCCGGTAATCGCCACCACCGGAATCGAATCGATTTGCGCGGTGGCAATCCCTGTGACCATATTCGTCGCCCCGGGACCGCTGGTCGCAATACAAACGCCGACGGTGTTCTTTGCCCGTGCGTAGCCACTGGCTTCATGCACTGCGCCCTGTTCCTGGCGAACGAGGATATTGTTGATAGGGCTATCGGCGAGGGCATCGAAGATTTCCAACAATGCGCCGCCAGGGTAACCAAAGACATCGGTCACACCCTCGTTAAGAAGTGCTTGCACCAAAATTTCTGCGCCGTTCAATAGAAACACCGTCCTTTTTTTCAAGATATGCGTTTGTACGAAAGTATCAAATTAGTCGTTTTGTGGGTTAGCGTTGATGAATGGCATCATGCTGCGGAGCTGAGCGCCAACTTCTTCGATCTGATGGCCAGCTTCTTTTTCGCGCATTGCATAGAATTCCTTGAAGTTGTTTGCATAGTCTGCGCGGAATTCCTTAGCGAATTTGCCGCTCTGGATGTCGGACAGAATGTCCTTCATGCCCTGCTTGCTGGCTTCGGTGATGACACGTGGGCCGGCAACATAATCGCCATATTCTGCAGTGTTGGAAATGGATTTACGCATCTTGTCCATGCCGCCTTCGTAGATCAGGTCAACGATCATGCGCATTTCATGGCAGCATTCGAAGTATGCCATTTCTGGCTGGTAGCCAGCTTCAACGAGGGTTTCAAAGCCTGCTTCGATCAGGGAAGTGATACCGCCGCAGAGAACAGCCTGTTCACCAAAGAGGTCGGTTTCGGTTTCTTCCTTGAAGGTGGTTTCGATGACACCTACGCGGGTACCGCCGATGCCGTCAGCCCAAGACAGAGCGATCTGACGTGCATTGCCGGTAGCATCCTGAGCAACTGCAACCAGGTCAGGAACAGCGGAGCCCTTGACGAATTCACGACGAACGATGTGGCCTGGGCCCTTAGGTGCGCACATGAAGACGTCAACGGTTTCAGGAACCTTGATGTAGCCAAAATGGATGTTAAAGCCGTGGCCAAAACCAACAGCGTTGCCTGCTTCGAGGTTTGGTTCGATTTCGTTCTTATAGAGGTCTGGTTGGATTTCATCTGGAGCGAGGATCATGATGATGTCGCTCTTCTTAACAGCTTCTGCAACTGGATAAACATCGAAGCCGTCTTCTCTAGCTGCCTGAGCAGACTTACCTTCACGGATACCAACGATGACATTGTAGCCGCTGTCACGCAGGTTCTTTGCATGGGCATGACCCTGGGAGCCATAACCTACAACGCACAACTGCTTGCCACTCAATACATTTTCAGGTACATCTGTCTTGTAATAAACTTTTGCTGCCATTTTTCATTTCCTCCTAAAATATAATCATTTTAATTTATTAAATCACCGAGAAATCTCGGTTGATTCTTACTTTTCCTTAGGGCTACGCACCAAGGCGCTGACCCCGGTTTTGACAATTTCCTGTACACCAAATGGGCGCAGGGTTTTGATAATCGCGTCGATCTTGTCGTCATCGCCGGTGGCTTCGATGATCATCGAGCGGCGGCCGACGTCAATGATGCGCGCATGGAAGATATCCATCAGGGTTTTGATTTCCCCGCGGGTTTCGTGGTCACAGGACACACGAATCATCAAAAGCTGGCGCTCAACAATGTCCTCGTGGGTGATGTCGTTGACCTTGATAACGTCAATCAACTTGTGAAGCTGCTTAGTGACCTGTTCAATGGTCACCTCATCGCCACGCACCACGATGGTCATGCGGGAAACGGTTGGATCCTCTGTATCACTAACAACGAGGCTGTCGATATTGTAGCCGCGTCTCGAAAAGAGACCGGAGACACGCGACAGAACCCCAGGGGTGTTTTCAACGGTTACGGCTAATTTATGCTTCATCTTCAAATTCCCCCACTATTTCATCTAAGGAGCTACCAGCAGGAATCATTGGATAGACATTGGAGAATTTATTGATTCTGCAATCAATGAATTCTGGTCCATCGCTGTTCAAAAGTGCCGGCAACTTCTCCTTGGCGTCGTCAAGATGCTCAATGCAATGGTATGGAATGTCGTACGCCGCCGCCAGCTTTTCCCAATCCGGACCAACGTCCAGGGTGGTCGCTGCGTAATTGGCGTTGTTGAACATTTCTTGCCACTGACGCACCATGCCCAAGTAGCCATTGTTCATCAAGAGAATCTTCACAGGGACGTTGAATTCCTTGATAATGCAGAGCTCCTGCAGATTCATCTGGAAGCTCCCATCACCGGTGATTAGGAAGACCTTGTCCTTGCGCTTGCCAAACTGTGCGCCGATGGCGGCTGGCAGGCCGTAGCCCATGGTGCCCAAGCCACCTGAGGTGATGAAGCGACGTGGTCCCTTTGGATGCAGGAACAAGGCCGCCCACATTTGGTGCTGGCCAACGTCGGTAACGACGATGGTGTTTTCATCGATGGCGTCGTTGATGACACCGTAGAGCTCCATTGGTGGGAGGGTCTTGGCATCGCCGTGACGCAGCGGACGATAGTGGTCCGCAATCTCCTGGCGCCAAGCGCTGTGATCGAGGGTCTCGTCCTCACAATCATTGGCAAGAAGCTCGAAGAATTCTTCGGCATCGCCAACAATCGGCAGATCCACCTGCACATTTTTGCCAATTTCTGAGGAATCAATGTCCACATGGATTTTTTTCGACTTGGTCGAAAAACGCTTGGTATCACTGGTGACACGGTCGTCAAAACGCATCCCCACGGCCAAGAGCAGGTCACAATTCTGGATGGCGTAGTTGCCATCGGTGGTGCCGTGCATCCCGACCATGCCCACAAAATGGGGATCGTCATCTGGGATCACGCCATTGGCCATAAGGGTCTGAGAAATTGGCACATCCAGTGTCCGTACCACCTGGAGAATGTTTTTACGCACACTGTCGGTGGTGTTGACCCCGCCACCGATGATGATCAGTGGCTTTTTGGCCTCGTTTAACATGAAGCGCACCTTGCGAATTTGTTCGCGGGTGATCACGCTGTTTTTGAGTTTACGACGATAACGTTCTCTTGGCTCGGCATCGAGGTTGATGTTTTCCACATTCTGCTGGAAAACGTCCTTTGGAATATCCACAAGCACCGGCCCCGGACGACCAGAGGATGCAATCAAAAATGCATCGGCAATGACCTGCGGAATTTGCTTGGCATCGGTGACCATCACACTGTTTTTCGTCACCGCATCGCTCATCCCTGTGACGTACGCTTCCTGGAAGCTGTCCTTACCAAGGAGGGAACGCGCCACCTGACCGCTGATCATCACCAGCGGAATCGAATCCATCGCCGCTGTGCCCAGGCCTGTCATCATATTGGCAGCCCCCGGGCCGCTGGTGGCAAAGCAAACGCCAACCTTTCCTGTGGCACGTGCATAGCCATCAGCCGCATGAACAGCCCCCTGCTCATGACGCATGAGGATGTGCTTGAGCTCAAAATTTTTGAGGCGGTCATACAATGGAATGACTGCACCTCCTGGCAAGCCAAAGACCAAATCCACGCCCTGCTTTTCCAAGCAAGACAACAAAATATCTGCTCCTATCACGCCTATTCACACCTTCTTTTTTTCATTCATCTTAGCGCTGTACGCTTGTCAGTTAAGAACCGTTATCTATAGTATAGCGTGATTTTCGCAGAATGCAACCCTTTATTGGCATAATGTTTTATAACAGCAGAATTTTTATTTCTCTGTTATAAAACACTTTTCAGACAAAGGGCGCTGCGTCCGTCTGTCAGCGGCTTTCAGAGGTTGACACAGAGGACGCAGTGCCTTTTTCCAAAGATAACGTATTTTTTTCGCGCATATAAAAACACCTGTTGAGTGAAACCCAACAGGTGTTGATTGTTTATTCTGCATCTGCGTCGCTCTGAAGCTCAAACTGCTCCTCGTGAAGGGTGCGTTTTTCAAAGGGCAGAATGATCGAGACCTTGGTGCCGACGCCGCGAATGCTGTCAATATAGAAGGTCCCGTTGTGCAAATTGACAATCTCGTTGACAATCGACAGCCCCAAGCCTGTGCCACTTTGCTTGCTCGAGCCCTTGTAGAATTTTTCCTTGACGCGCATGACCTCTTCGCTGGACATGCCCGGGCCGTTGTCTTCGACGGTGATGACGACCTGGTCATCTAAGAGATGGCTCTGGATGATGACCTCTGGACGCGCGCGACCGCGCACAAATTTGAAGGCGTTGTCCATGACGTTGACAAAAACCTGACGCAAACGGTTTTCGTCGGCCATGAGCTCAACGTTCATATTGCCCAGATGCAAGCGCAGCACGGTTTCCTCTTGGAGGGCGCGCGGCAGGAACTGATGGTAGATGCCCTCGAGGAATTCATCCAGCCACACTGGGCTCAGCTCCAGCTCGATGCGCGAGGATTGGAGCTTGGCAAAATCCAAGAGGTCGTTGACCATTTTGATCATGCGCTTGGTTTCGCGCGTGATAATCTCCAGCCCCATGCGCGTGGTTTCCGGATCGTCCTCGCAATCCTCCAGGGTTTCTGCCCAGCCGTTGATGGACGTCAGCGGCGTGCGCAGCTCGTGAGAGATGCTCGAGATAAAATCGTTTTTCGCCTTGTAGGAGAGGGAAATTTCCCCCGCCATGTGGTTGACGGCCTTGGACAGGTGGCCGATTTCGTCGTTTTTGTAGACCCTGGCCCTGGCGTTGAGATTGCCGCTGGCAATTTCCTGGGTGACCTGGATGAGGTTGCGAATCGGCGTCAGAATGCGCACGCTCATAATGTAGCCAATGACCGTCGCCAAGAGCAAAATAATGAGCCCCAAGAAAAGCACGACCATGAAATTCGAGCGCAAGAGCTCGTGGGCCATCGACATGCTGGAAACATAGCGCAAAACACCGACGACCTTGTCCCCGTCATAAATCGGCTCCGACACAGACATGACCGATTCGTGGGTGTCGATTTTGCCGCGCCAGGAATCGCTCTTGCCATCCTTGGCCGCTTGATAATCCTGGGTGAGCTCGGTGCCGCCCTTGGTTTCCCCGTTGTTATTGATAATAAAATTCCCTTTTGTGTCATACACCTCGACCAGCGCATTTTCTTGGCTGCTCATGTTCTCGAAAATAAAGGTTTCCTTATTCTCGATATCCCCCGACGGTGCATATTTGCTATACATCGTGGCAGCGGCTTCGGCGTTGTTGGTCAGCCGCTGCTCCATGCCCGATACATAATACTGATAGATGGCGAAGAAGAACAAGCCTTCCATGATAATCAGGGTAATGACACTAATGAGCACGTAGCTTAACGTCAGCTTTGTGCCTAGCCCTGAAGACACAATTACTCACCACCCCACCAGCGATACCCGTAGCCCCAAACCTTCTCGATGTATTTTGGCTTGGATGGGTCCTCTTCGATTTTTTGACGAATGCGGCGGATGTTGACGTCGACAATTTTGAAATCGCCCACATAGTTGTAGCCCCAGACGTTGTTGAGAATTTCGTCGCGGTGGACGGCCTTGTTGGCGTTTTCCATGAAATATTTGACGAGGGAAAACTCAATTGGTGTGAGCTCGATTTCCTCGCCGTTTTTGAGGAAGCGGCGCTCGTCGACGTTCATCGTAAAGATGCCAGTGGTCAATTCCTTGACGTCCTCGTTGCTTTCATCCACCTGGATGGAGAGGCGACGCAGGAGCGAATTGATGCGCGCCAAGAGCTCCTTTGGGCTGAATGGCTTGACGATGTAGTCGTCGGCACCGGCCTCCAGGCCCTCGATTTTGTTTTCCTCCTGGCCCTTGGCAGTGAGAATGATCACACCAAGCTGTGGAAAGGCTTCGCGGGCGCGGGCGCAAACCTCATAGCCGTTGATCCCCGGTAGCATCACGTCCAGTAGCACAATGTCTACAGAATCATCGAGCTTTTCCAGGGCTTCTTCGCCACTGCCGGCCTCAATGACCTCAAAATTGTTGCGTTTGAGGTTGACCTTGATAAAGCCGCGAATGGCTTCTTCGTCTTCAACCACTAAAATTTTATTTGTCATATCATGATCCTCCTTCAATTTGGAAGGCCTCTTTTATCGTGTTGTCACTGATTTTGTGGCCTGCAAATTCGTCGCTGTTGCGAAGGGCATAGTACACACGCTGTTGACTTGGCGAGCTGCCCAGAGAAATAAGTCCTTCTTTTTTCTTCAGGCGCTCTGCCGACGAGGCGGTGTGCGTATAGAGAATGACCGCCGGCTCCTCGGCATTGCCATCAAAAAATCGCACCTGGCTGTTGCTCTTTTCGGTGATGAATTGGTAGCGGACGGTGCTCAGCGAATAGGTTGGCAACACGTAGATGTAGCCATCGGTGTTGTTTTCCAGGATGCCGTAGACGTTGCTCAGCTTGTCCTTGCCGTCCCAGCTTTTCCAGATTTTGATGAAGTCGCCGGAATCGCGCTTGGTCGAGTCAATCGGTCGGAGCATGCTTTGCACGTCGAGGATACCATCGCCTGTGACGTCTTCGATGATGGCGTTGTAATCACCGGAGGCATCGACAGAATAGATGCGCTCTGTCAGCTGATCCTCAAAGCCCTTTTCCTTGCTTGGCAAAAGCAGGTCCACGTTGAAATTGGTGTAGTCGCTGGAGCGCACCACATAGAGGCCCTTCTTGTTTTTGCCCACCTCGCCAAATTTGAGCTCGACACAGTTGCCATCAAATTTTTCTTTGTAGATCTGTTCCAGATTCTTGTTGCAGAGATAGGCATAGACGGTGGTCGTCGGCGTCGTCGCATTGATATCGTTGAGGGCTGTGAGGATGATGTTGTCCTTGTCGTCCTCGCTGCTTTCAACAATGTTGAGCTGGGAATAGTCGATTTGCTCCACCGGCGTGAAGCCGTCCTCGCTCAGCTTGTAAATATAGAGCACATTATAGCCGCCGATGTTGACGCCCATGCAGGCTTCCCTTGTGCCATCGCCATCCACATCCACCATTTTGAAATAATCGATGGCGCTGCCATACTGGTGCACCTGATCGAGCACCTCCCAGTTGCCGTCGGAGGATTCCTGCATGATCAGGGCCCCTACCTCGTAGCCGTTGTTCTTGGACCAGAACACGAGCTTTTCATTCTTGCCGTCGCCATTGACATCCACCCGAATATAGGCCGCCGGGTCCTCCATTTCATCCGGCACCTGCAGATGCTCATCGTTTGTCAGGACCAAGTTGATCAATCTGCGCTCCACATATTGATCCGGATCCTTTGCGGGAGGAAATATCAACGTCGACGGATCTTCCAACATCAGCGAGCAGCCGCTGAGCAAAAATGCGCACAGCGTCGCCAGTAATAATAACGTTGTTTTTTTCATGTTTCCTCCTATCCTATTTTTTCCATCCTCTATCATAGCTCACAAATGATTTTTCGTGAAGGGGTTCCGCGCAATTATCACTAAATTACAATATTCCCCCGAAAAAAGCGACAAATTTTTGCCAATAAAAAACACCGGCGCAAAATTATTGCACCGGCGAAAATTTTTCGTTCGCCGCCCGCCGCTCAAAGCCAACGGCAGCAGCGTTTTTCGATGAGCTGCAAGCATTCGTAGAGGAGAATCCCGAGGAGCGCCATGCCGATGATGCCCGCAAACATGTCCGCATATTCGCGTCGCTCCATGCCGTCGAGAATCAGATAGCCCAGCCCGTCAAAGGAGGCGAAGGTTTCGGCAAAAAAGAGCACGGCGATGGAGGTGCCGACAGAAATGCGCAGGGAGGTCAGCACCGAGGGCAAGCACGCCGGCAAGAGCAGGTGGCGAAAAATCGCCCAGCGCTTGCGCGTCAGGGTGTACATGGCATCGACGCTTTCCTGGGGCAGCTGATAGGCGGCATCTGCAACCACGACGAAGATCTGAAAGAAAATGATCAGCGTGATCAAAATGATCTTTGGCAAATTGCCCAGCCCAAAGAGCACGACGAGAATCGGCAGAAAGACAATCTTTGGCAAGGGATAGAGCACTGCCACCAGGGGGCTGGCGATCCGGTAAAGGAGCGCCGAGCGCCCGCAGACCATCCCCAGCGGCACCGCCAGCGCCACGCCGAGGAGGGTACTCACAATGACGCGCAGGGCGCTGATGCGAAAGGCGGGCCACATCTCGCCATCTGCACAGAGCCCCACAAAGGCCGCAAAGGATGCACCTGGCGTTGGCAAGAAGGCCTTGTCCAGCGCCAGGCTTGCTCCCTGCCAGAGGAGGAGCAGCGCCAGCGAAGCCACGAGAATCGGCAAGACTTTATTTTTCATCAGGACGTCCCTCCAGCATGGCCTTGACACGGGCGCATTGCTTGACAAAATCCGCAGCGTAGCGATCGTGGGAGGTGGCACTGTTGTCGACCACCAACGGCGCGGCGCTGTTTTTTGCATAGACCAGGAGCTTGTCGCACATGTACACTGCCTCCTCAATGCTGTGGGTCACGAGGACCAGGGTGACGCCACTGTCCAGAGACAGGGCGAGCATTTCCTCCTGTAGACCCTCTCGCGTCATTGCATCCAGCGCCGAGAAGGGCTCGTCCATGAGCAGCACCTTGGGCGCGTTGATGAGGGCGCGACCGATGGCCACACGCTGACACTGGCCGCCGGAAAGCTGAGCAGGGTATTGATCCGCCAAGCCCGAAAGCCCGAGCCGCGCCGTCATCGCATCCACCCGCGCGGTGATTTCTGCCCGCGGCATTTTGGCAAGCAAAAGCGGCAGACTGAGATTCTGCCGCACGGTTTTCCAGCGAAAAAGGCCGTAATTTTGTTGAATAAAGCTCACGCCCTCCACCGGCGCCAGGCAAGGCTTGCCATTATAGTGACAAGTCCCACGATCTGGCTGCTTGAGCCCTGCCAAAAGATAGAGCAGGGTCGTTTTGCCACAGCCGGACGGCCCCACCAAGCCCCAGCGCTCGTGAGGCGCAATCTGCCAGTCAAAGGCGTCAAGGACCGCCTCCTTTGCCTGAGTGTAGGCATAGGAGACGTCCTTTAGCGTGTAAATCACTTGTCGCCTTCTTTCACGTAGTCGGTGTCGATCAGATCCTGATAGCTGTAGACCTTGTCGATCATCTGGGTTTCCACCATCCAAGCCTCTAGGCGAGTGACTTCTTTTTCAGTTGGCACTGAGCCTGGCGTGAAGGTTGGCATTGGGTAGTCGGCAGCGAGATCATCCGGCACGTTGGCCTTTTCGATGAGGAGATCCTTGTACTTATCCGGATTGGCGTTGATGTCTTCCATGCTGGCAAAGAGTACCTTCATAAATTCGTCCAGCGCGCCCTTGTGCTCGGTGATGAAATCGTTGCTTGCCAGATACACCGACTGGGAGAAGTTTTCATCGAGGGTGGTGTCATCGATGACGCTGATGCCGCCCTTGGAAATGGCGAAGGCTGCCAATGGATCCGGCAGAATGGCTGCATCAATGTCCTTGCCCTGGAGCAAGGTTTCCACGCGCAGCATGAGGTCTGGCATGTTGACCAGCTCGATGCTGTCGGCGTCAAGCTTGTAATAATTTTCGTACTGGTTCATGAGGTATTCCATCATCGTGTTGGTGGAAATGGCGACACGCTTGCCTTCGAGATCCTCTGGCTTTTCGATGCCGCTGTTTGGCGCAGCGACGACCACGAAGCGCCCTTCCTCAGGAGTGGCGCCAAAGGCCATGCTGACGACCTTGGTATCGGTGCCCGCTTTTTTCATCAGGCTCTGGACAATCATATCGTTCATGACCACATCCAGCTCGCCAGCTTCCAGGGCTTTGGATTGGTCGGAGCTGCTCTTGAATGGATAGACTTCCACGTTGAGCCCCGCATCTTCAAACATGCCCTCCTGCTCAGCGGCAAAGACCGGCAGACTGTCGGCAATGTTGAGGACGCCGACGCGGATGGTCGTGTCGTCGCTTTTTTCGGCTGGTGCGGAAACCGGTGCTTCCTTGGCAGCCGATTCAGCCGACGACGATGGGGCGCTGCTGTTGCCGCAGGCAACCATGCCCAGGCCCATCACGCAGCAAAGACCAATTGCACAAAGCTTCTTTTTGAAATTCATCTTCTCTCTCCTTAAAGGTCCATCATAAAGTTTTCTTCATCTTGGGAAATGGTGATATCCAGCGCATCTGGGAAGGCGGCGTTGAGACGCGCGCGAATTTGTTCCAGCACTGGCCGCTCGCCAGCGTAGTGGGACACATCCACCACCGGAATGCCAAGCTCTAGCGCGCGCTGGGCGTCATGGTATTTCATGTCGCCGGTGATGTAGACGTCGGCACCGGCTGCCTTAGCAGCACCCATGTATTCACAGGCACTGCCGCCACAGAGGGCCACGCGACGCACCATCGTCTGCAGATCACCAGCCACCTTGAGGTGGCTGGTGCCCAGCGCTGCTTTGACATCCCCGAGCCAATCGCCCAGGCGCACAGGTTCGGCGAGCTCGCCAACGCGACCCAGATAGGCGCGCTCCGGCTGGCTCTGGTTTTCGAAGACGTCGTAGGCGACCTCTTCGTAGGGATGGGCAGCGCTCATGGCCGCAAGTACGGCAGGCAGGTCTGCCTGATCGACGAGCAGCTCTAGCCGCGCCTCACGCACCCTTTCCACGGCGCCAACTTGGCCGAGGAAAGGCTCGGCACCATCCAGCGGCCGGAACTGGCCTTCGCCAGCCACCGACCAGGCGCAATCGCTGTAGGCCCCCTGGCGTCCGGCACCCGCGGCAAGCATCGCACCCTTGACAGCCTCGAGGTGATCCTCCGGCACAAAGACGACGACCTTGTAGCGCGGGCGTCGCGCCGTTTCTGCCAGCCCCCGCACATTTTCCAGGCCCAGGCGCTCAGCCAGCGCATCGTTCACACCGCCCTCGGCAATGTCCAGATTGGTGTGGGCGCAAAACAGCGCAATATTGTTGCGAATGCACGCCAGCGCCATGCGCCCTGTCGCCGAGTCTGAATTGATGGCCTTGGCCCCCTTGAAGAAAAACGGATGGTGGGTGATGATCAGGTCCGCGTTTTTACGCACCGCCTCGGCCACCACTGCCTCTGAGGGCGTCAGCGCCAAGAGCACGCGTTTCACAGTCGCCTGTCGGTCGCCCAAATGCAAGCCAACGTTGTCCCAATCCTCCTTGAGATGGGCCGGTGCCCAGCGCTCCATTTCGCGCGTAATGTCATTAACCAGCATGGTGTTCCTCCCATTCTTTCCATAGCGCAGTGAGCGCGTCATAACGCTCAGCCACATCGGCGCGTTTTGCGCGCACCGCCGCCCAGGCATCCAAGAGCCGCTTGTCGTGCTGGCGTCTGTGGGCAAAGTAGGCAGCGGCGACCGCATCCTCTTGCGCTGGCAGCTGCACGCCGAAATACAAATCAAACGGCGAATACTGCACCGGCGCATCCGCTGGCACAAGGGCCATCACCTCATAAAAATGACCGCCCTCAAAAATGACGGTCTCAGATGCCACAGCAAAGGCGTGGTCCATGGCCCACTGGCGCAGAATCCACGGTGCAACGTTTGGCGAGGTGACAATCATCGATAGCCCTTCGACTACCGCAGGCGCCGCGTCCAAAATATCGCGCATGAGCCCTGCGCCCATGCCCGCAAGCGTCACCACGTCGACCTCGCCCGGTGCGAGCACCGAAAGCCCATCGCCCAGACGAAAATTGAGCTTTGCGACATCGCTTCCCAGACGCCGAGCGTTTTCTCGCGCGCCTGCCAACGGCCCCGCGTTGACATCACAGCAGATGGCGTGCGTCACCTGGCCGCGGTTCACCAGCGCAAGCGGCAAATAGCCATGGTCACAGCCAATGTCTGCCATACGCGTGCCGGCCGGCACCAGCTGCGCCACTGTCTCCAGTCGTTTTGATAGCATCTCGCCACTCCTTAGCTCAGCATGATGAAGGCAGCCTGTCTGCCCACATTGCCACCCAAGCGGCGGCGATGGGAAAAGAACAGGTCGTCGCGGCTGTAGGTCGAAAGATCTATGAGGGTGATCTGCGCGCGCGGCACGCCTGTGGTGGTCAGCTGATCGATATTTGCCTGCCAAATGTCAAACAAATACTTACCGCCACCCTTATCGCGAAAGAGTCGCGCCGGATTTGGCGTGTGCACGCTAACAGCATCGTAGACATCCTGGCCCACCTCGAAATGATCGGGGTCAATGCCGGGGCCCACCGCTGCCAAAAGATCCGCAGGATTGGTGCCATAGATGCGCTGCATGGTCTTGACCGTCTCCATGGCAATGCCTGCTGCCGTGCCGCGCCAGCCTGCGTGGCAGGCGCCAATGGCGCGGTGCGCTGGATCATAAAAAAGGATCGGGATGCAATCGGCATAGGTGATGACCAGGGCGCGTCTGGGAATATTGGTGATCATGCCATCGGCATTGCCCAGGGCGTCGTCGCCAGTGTGATAGCCCTTGCCGCCGTCTCGCTCAGAAACCGGCAGCACATGATTGGAATGAATAAAGTGCAGACTGACGGCTTCCCCTGGGCTGATGCCAAATTCTCGCAAAAACCGGTCGCGATTGTCGCGCACCGTCGAGATATTGTCACCAGTGTGCAGCCCGAGATTGAGGCTCGCATAGGGAAAAGTGCTCTTGCCACCATGGCGCGTGGAAAAAGCATGCACCAACCCCTCCTGAGCCGCAAGCGCATCGGCGCTGACCCACACCATGCCGTTGTTTGTTTTTAATTGATACATTTTCTCACCCCTTAAAATTGCCCGCGCTCAATCTCATAGAGCGCTCTATAATGTCCATCAGGCAGTGCCAAAAGTGCTTGCCTCGAACCTTTCTCGATGATTCTACCATAGGCCATTACATAAGTAAAGCTGAGGGCCTCGACGAGCAGAAGGCTGTGGCTGATGACAATGAGCGTCCGCCCCTGGGCCCAATTTTCTAGCCGCGCGAAAATCCGCTGGGCCATTTTTTTGTCGAGCTTTTGCAGGGCTTCGTCCAAAATCACCACCGGCGTGTCCTGCAAAATCACCCGCGCAATGGCCAGACGCTGACGCTGGCCGCCGGAAAAATCGGCGCCATTTTCTGTCATCACCGTGTCCAACCCCTGGGCCAAGCCCTTCACGACACCGTCCATCTCGACCATGGCCAGCGCCTGCCAAATTGCCTCGTCCGTGGCGTCGGCGCGCGCCAGCTGGAGATTTTCGCGAATCGTCGCATGGAAAAAATAGCTGTCCTGGTCGACGCTGGCGATCATTTCGTGCAGCGTCCCCTCATCCAGCGCGCCAAGCTCTGCGCCGCCGACGGTGAGGCTGCCGCCGTCAATCTGCCAGAGCCCTGAGAGAATCTTCGCCAGCGACGACTTGCCGCTGCCGCTTTCGCCGACAAGGGCCACGTGCGCCCCTTCGGGGATGGTCAGGTCGAGATGCTCGATGAAGCGCCGCCCCGCCTGGTGATAGTGAAAATCCACGTCGCGGCAGACAAGCTCCGCGCCTTTCGGCTGCGCTTGTACGCCAGAGCGCGGATACGGCGTCTTCGTATACACCTCTCGCAGGGCGCTGGCCGCCGCCAGCGACTCGTCCATTTGCAGCACCGCCTCCGGCATTTGCAGCACTGCCTCATAGCTTGCGAGCACGAGCAAGCCAATCATTGCCACGTCGACCCCCGGCAGGGCGCCAGATGTGACCGACGGCATCATCAGCCAGAGCGCCAGGAGCATGCTCAGATGGCTCAGCGCAAAGACGAGGCGCGAAATCAGCCGCTTGCGCAGACTCATGCGATAGGCAAGCCAGGTGAGCTGCTCGACCTGCGCCTTGAGAGCCTGCTGCACATCCGCAAGCTTGCCAAAGAGGCGCAAATCTGCCATGCCGCTCTTGTATTCTGGAAACTGCTCAGAGATTTGCGTCTGCAAATCTGCCAGCTGATATTTTTGCGCGCGGCCGCCAGAAAGGCTTAAGCCAGGCACTACGAGGCCTGCCACCAGATGCCCCAGGAGCAGCACAGGAATGAGCACCGGCACGTAAAATGCCAGGAACAAGGCACAGACCAGATAAACCATAAGCGACCCCAAGGGTACAGAGACAGCCTTGAGGTAAAAATATTGGAGCACATTAATATCCGAGACGAACTGGTTGTAGAGCTTGCCCTGGCTGTAGCGCGGCAAGGCATCCGGCACCAGCGGCTCGAGGTGGTCGTAGAAATCCTTGCGCAGGTGGCCGAGGATGCGGAAGGCTATGCTGTGGTTGATGAGCCGCTCTGCATAACGCATCAGCGCCCGGCCGATGCCAAAAAAGCGCACCCCTGTGATGAGCGGCATGAGGAGCAGCACCTCCGGCTCCAGCGCCGCCTTGGAGAGTAGCAAGCCCGAGGTCGCCAAAAGCCCCGCATTGCCCAAAACCGTCAGCGCCACCAGAAGGCTTCCCGCAAAGACCGCGCCGCGGTATGGCCGCAACAGCGCCAATAGCCATTTACCAGTTTCACGCATCGATCGCGCCTCCCTTCCATTTCATTTGCTGACCTTCGCCGACAAGCTCTGCATAGCTGCCGCTGGCCACGACGCGCCCTTCCGCCATTTGATAGATATGGTCAACCTGGCGCAGGGTTTGCAGGCGGTGGGCAATGATCCAGGCCATGCGATCTTGCATGAGCTGGGAGAGATTGTCCACGAGGGCGCGCTCGCTTTCCAAATCGAGGTTGTCGGTCATCTCATCCAAAAAGAGCACGTCGCTATCGGTATAGAGGGCCCGCGCCGTCATTAAGAGCGCCGTCTGGCCACCGGAGAGCTTCTGGCCGCCCTGGCCCAGCCGCGTCTCAAGGCCCGTCGGCAGCGTCCGCAGGAGGTGGGTGAGGCCGACCGTCTCGGCAATGCGCTGGGCGCGCGCGGCTTCTTCAGGGGACGGCGCCGTGTGAAAGACAATGTTTTCCAGCACCGTCCCCTGAAAAATATACGGCCGCTGCAAGACGGCGTTGACCCGCCCGTGATAAGCCGCCAGCTGCCAATTGTCCAAAGGCACGTCGTTGACATAAACGGTGCCGGACGTCGGCGAAAGAAAGCCCATCGCCAGCATCATCAGCGTCGTCTTGCCACTGCCGCTTTCGCCAATGAGGGCCAGCGACTGCCCCGCCTTGAGGGTCAGCGACACATCCTTGACTGCATCCTCGCTGGCACCGGGATAGCGGTAGCACACGTGGTCAAAGCGAATCGACTGCACCGTGCTGGCTGCAAATTCGCCATCGACCTCGCGCCAGCTTGGCGTCTCGAGGAAGGCATAGAGGCTCTTGCTCGCCTCCTGAGCGTTGATACCCGCATGGAAAAATTGCCCCAGGGTGCGCATCGGCTGATAGTATTCCGGCGCCAGGAGCAAAATATAGAAGCCAATCAAGAAATCGAGTCTGCCTTCGCACAGGCGCAGGCCCAGCCCCACCGCCACCATGGCAATGGAAATCGTTGCCACCAGCTCCAGCGCCAGCGAGGAAATAAACGCCCATTTTTGCACCTGGAAGGTCGCGCGGCGATAGGCCTCGCTGATCTCGCCAATTTTTTCGCTCTGCTTTTTGCTGCGGCCCAGGCTCTTGAGGGTCACAAGCCCCTCGAGGACATCCTGAAGGAAGGCCGAAAACTTTGTCAGAACAATCCATTGGCGCACGCTCTCGCGCTTGGTCCACTTGCCAATGAGCACCATGAACATCGGAATCAAGGGAATCGTAATGAGCATGATCACGGCGCTCAGCGCATCTCGCGGAAAAATCACCACGAGAAAGAGTACGGGAATGAACACCGCCTTGTAAAGCTGTGGCAAATAGCCGCTGAAATAGCTCTCCAGCGTGTCGATGCCGTCGTACAAGAGATGCAGGAGGCCGCCCTTTTCCATGCCCTCAAGCTGCACCGGCGAGAGCCTGCCAACGTGGGCCACCAAGCGGCTACGCAAATCTCCCTGGATCACCGTCGCCAGCCTAAGGGCGCTCCACTCCTCCAAAAGATCCAGCCCGATGCGCACACCCAGCGCCACGAGCGCCGTCACAAAGGCTGGCTTGAGCATCTCTGCCGACGCCTTTTGCAAAAACAGCCCGTCGACAATCACCGCCACCGACCAGGTCTGCCAGAGAATCGCCGCCGCTGATCCCAGGGCGGTGAGAATCGTCAGGACAAACAGCCCCTTTTGGCGGCGCATTTCTGCAGCAAGTTTTTTGTCAATCATGCGGGCCTCCTTTCATAAATCTACATATAATAAAAGCGCCTCTCCTCAGAGAGGCGCTCAGATTTTGCATCAATATTTGAGGGTCTTCTTGGTCACGCGCTTGCGGAACACATAGAAGGACCAAATTTGATAAACGAGCACAATTGGTACCAGGGCAAAGGCCACCTTGGTCATTAAGCCCAGCGTCTTAGGAGAGGACGCTGCATTGTAAATATCCAAGCTATAGGATGGATCGATGGTCGAAATCATGATGTTCGGGAACATCCCGGCAAAAACACCGACCACACAGAAGGCAATGGCCAAGCCGATGAAGATGAAGGCCTTGCCGGATGCTTTCTGACGGGTGAAGAGCACCGAAAGAATCATGCAGACTGCAGCCAGGGCAACCGCTACAAGGGCGAGCATGCTCTTGAACATGTCGCTGGCAAAGAAGGCCCAGACCACCCAGAGCACCGTGACGACAATCATGATTGGACCGAGCTTATTAGCGAGGGCCTGCACACGATCGAGGACGGTTTGCTCGCCAGCCTTGAGCATCAGGAAGCAAGCGCCATGATACAGGAAGATCAGCGCCAGCATCACGCCACCAAGGAGGCAGAATGGACGCAGGAGGGTAAAGAAGCTCCCTGCATACTGCATGTTTTCGTCAATTGGCACACCGATGACCAGATTGGAAACGGCCACGCCCCAGAGCACTGCCGATAAAATGGAGCACACGGCAATGACCATGTCCCAATTTTTGCGCCAAGCGAGACCTGGCAATTGGCTACGGAATTCAATGCCTGTGCAACGCAAAATCAGCGTCACCAAAATCAGGAACAGCGCCAGATAAAAGCCGCTGAACATGGTCG
>JAUNGU010000107.1 GCA_030524315.1 Peptococcaceae bacterium | reverse complement strand
CATATTCTGGCGTACCATATATTCGCTCCACTGATCCAAAAGGACCACGCAAATTATTAGAAAGGGTGATAAGAGTTTCTTCATCATTTATCCTACGTTATAACTATTGACAATGTTGATCAAATCAGCGATCCACTGACTGATACCTGGCAAATTAGCAGAAATCACCTGCTGAGCCAAATAGACGAGCAACGACAATACAAGCGCCAACCCAAGCGTCGCGCCCAAGCCACGAGAAAGTCCAATCAAGAAATTGATTCCCAAGAGTCGCCACGGCTGCTCAAAATACATGGCGTATTCTGCCAAGCGCGTGCGCTCCATGGAATCCACCATGGATTGCTGGATGGTTTTCTTTTGCCTGACCCGATATTTGCGTCTGGCGCTGGCCTTAATGAGCAATCGTCCAATCGGTCTTTTTGGAGACGCTGACTGTTCTTCAACGGTCTGAGGATTTTGCTTATCTTGTTCCATAGGCAGAGCTTCCGTTAGTTGTTCAACGCATGAATTGGTGCTGGGATTTGTCCGCCGCGTTCGACAAAGGTTTTGGAAGAGAATGGATGGACCTCCATAATTGGCGCATAGCCCAAAAGCCCACCAAATTCGACCATTTCGCCAACCTTTTTACCTGGCACAGGGATGACACGTACGGCGGTGGTTTTCTTGTTGATCATGCCGATGGCAGCCTCGTCGGCAATCATGCCGGAGATGCTTTCTGCCGGCGTATCACCAGGAATGGCGACCATGTCAATACCAACCGAGCAGACGCAGGTCATCGCTTCGAGCTTGTCGTAGCAGAGGCTGTTGTCCTCAACGGCACGAATCATGCCAGCATCTTCGCTGACAGGAATGAAGGCACCGCTCAAGCCGCCAACATGGCTCGATGCCATGGCACCACCTTTTTTGACAGCGTCGTTGAGCATGGCCAAGGCAGCCGTCGTGCCGTGGGTCCCACAGCGTTCCAAGCCAAAGGCTTCAAGAATATCGGCAACCGAATCGCCAACGGCCGGTGTTGGAGCCAAGGACAAATCGACAATGCCAAATGGCACACCCAGGCGCTTGGCAGCTTCACGGCCAACCATTTCCCCAGAGCGCGTGATTTTGAAGGCCGTGCGCTTGATGAGTTCGGCCAGCTCGTCAAATGGCAGATGCTCTCTGCCCTTGATGGCATTGAGCACAACGCCAGGACCGCTGACGCCGACACTCAAGCAGGTTTCCCCTTCGCCAACGCCGTGGAAGGCGCCCGCCATGAACGGATTGTCTTCGACGGCATTGCAAAAGGCCACAAACTTGGCGCAGCCAAGGCCATCCTGGCTTGCGGTGCGTTCTGCAGTTTCTTTGATAATGCGTCCGAGAATTGCGACCGCATCCATATTGATGCCAGCCTTGCTGCTACCGACGTTGACCGAGGAGCAAACAAGCTCTGTCGATGCCAGGGTCTCTGGAATCGAGGCGAGGAATTCGCGTTCTGCATCGGTGATGCCCTTTTGCACAAGAGCGCTATAACCACCGATGAAGTTGACACCAACATCCTTAGCGGCACGGTCCAGCGTCTTTGCAATGGCCACATAATCTCTATCAGCGCAAGCCTCACCAATCATCGAAATTGGCGTGACAGCAATGCGCTTGTGAATGATCGGAATACCAAATTCCTTAGAGATGGCTTCCCCTGTTGGCACGAGATTTTCGGCCAGACGAGTGATTTTATCGTAAATTTTATCGCAGGTTGTCTTAGTAGATTCGGATACACAATCCTTCAAGGAAATCCCCATGGTCGTGGTACGAATGTCGAGATTTTCCTCAGAAATCATGTGTATCGTTTCAAAAATTTCTGATGTGTCAAATGAAAATGCCATAGTTTTTCTCCATATTAGACCTGATGCATGAATCTGAAAATATTTTCATGCTGACAACGCACATCCAGCTCCATGTCCTTGCCAATGGCATTGCACTCATCGACAAGCTCCTGCAAAGCGATGTCGCAATCAGTGATGTTCACGAGCATGATCATATTGAAATATTCACCCAAGATGGTCTGACTGATGTCCAAAACATTGACATTGTGCTCAGCGAGCATGCCAGTAATACGTGCGATGATGCCCTTTTTATCGAGACCTGTTACGGTAATAACTGCCTTTTGCTGCTGTTCGCTCATTAATTATTCTCCTTGCTTCAGATGATAGGAAATGATGTAACGAATGATGTTGTGACGGCTGATCACGCCGATCAGCTTGCCGTTTTCATCGATGACCGGCAATTTCTTGATTTTCTTTTTGCCGAGGGTACGTGCCACTTCGTCCACGTCCTCGTCAGGCTCTGCCGAAATGACCTTCGTGGTTGCCAGTTCCATGACGTTGATATTCAAGAGGTCGTCCATTTTTTGGTCGAAGCTTTCCGAATCGTACCAAACAGTGATGAAGCTGGTCATATCGATGATACGTGGATCCTGCTTGGCAATGAATTTCATGATGTCGCCATCGCTGATAAAGCCGACGACCTTATCATCGCCATCGACGATCGGCAGCCCACTGATTTTTTTATCGACTAATTTTTTTAACACGGTTGCGATGGTATCATCTTCGCGAGCACAATACACATCTTTTTCCATAATATTAGAAATAATTTCGCTCATTGTAAGTTCCTCCTAAGCTATGAACTAAATCTACCCATATAAAAAATATTATAGTCTAATATGAATGGGATTTCAATCCATTTTCATCAAGAACGCTTGCACGTTAATGGCTATAATAAACGATTGGCTATCAAGAAAAAAGGCATGTGTAACAGCTACACATGCCTTTCAATTTTTAGGATGTTACAAATTAAAGGGTGTCGGCAGTGACTTCGCGGGTCATTTTGCCGTTAACGAGTTCGATGATCACAGCTGGCTTTTCTTCGCTCAGGGTGATGTCAAACTTCTTGGCGAGAGTTTTCTTTCTCATGTAGTCAACTTCGACAAACATGCGATCACCGGTCTGGGCATTCTTGGCATCCACTGCCTGAATGGCTTCCAGACTGCCGTCATATTCCTGGCTCCAGAAAGCGAGAAGCACTGGCTTGTCAGAACCGAGGATGCGGGTGTTGAAGTCTTTGACTTCTTCGATG
The DNA here is from genome assembly GCA_030524315.1 of Peptococcaceae bacterium. Taxonomy (GTDB): domain Bacteria; phylum Bacillota; class Peptococcia; order Peptococcales; family Peptococcaceae; genus UMGS1590. The sequence goes on along the minus strand of JAUNGU010000107.1, from coordinate 1,511 downwards.
TAGCGTTCAGCAGCAGTGGCTGCAATGGCACCATCGGCCGCAGAGGTCACAACCTGACGGAGATATTTCTGACGGACGTCACCAACGGCGTAAACCCCTTCGAGATTGGTTTCCATACGATCGTTGGTGAGAATGTAACCGCGTTCATCAAATTTCAGACCCGTTTCGGTAAGGCCCTTGGTTTCTGGTACCTGACCAACAAAGAAGAAGACGCCTTCGCAAGGAATGTCGGTCAACTCGTCGGTCTTGACATTCTTGACCTGCAAGGTGTTGACATCATCGTCGCCGAGGATGGCATTTGGTACAGAGTTCCAAACGAATTTGAGCTTAGGATGTGCAAAGGCTTTTTCAGCAGCAACCTTGTTGCAGTCGAGAACGCCTTCTTCGTGGAGCACGATGATGGTGACTTCGCTGGCAAATTTTGCAATGAACATACTTTCTTCGATGGCCTGGTCGCCGCTACCGATGACACAGACACGCTGATCCTGGAAGAATTCTGCATCGCAGGTTGCGCAATAAGCGACACCGGCGCCGGCAAATTCCTTTTCACCAGGGATGCCGAGGATTCTTGCAGAGGTCCCAGTCGCCAGAATAATGGCTGGTGCAGTGTAGGTATTTTTGCGGGTCTTGACGACTTTTTCTTCGCCTTCAAGAATAACTTCCTTTGGAGATTCCTTCAGAATCGTCACACCAAATTTTTCTGCATGTTCGCGCATGGTGTTGGTCAGATCTGGACCAGTTGTCTGAGGAACACCAGGGTAGTTAACGATTTCGCGAGTTGTTTCCGCGCGACCACCAATCGTCCCCTTTTCAAGAATCAAGGTGTTCAGGCGCGCACGACCACCATAAATCCCAGCTGCAAGCCCTGCAGGACCGCCACCTAAAATAATAAGATCGTATTTTACTTCACTCATTGTTAAACCTCCAAAAATTTTTTTGAAATGATCTATTCAAAAGACATTTTTATTCTAGCAATAGCCAAAATTTAAAACCAGCAATATTATGACCACTTCTAGCATTCTTTTGAAAATCCTCAAAGGAATAAAAAAACCTACAAGCAGCGGCCACTTTCGCTCGCTGCCTGTAGGCTGAAAAATTAGTGATGGAATTTTTTTTGCGCTCGCACCCGCGCCGCATTTTCTAGCTGCCAGCTTTCTGTGCTCCCGCTCATGCGCGCCAGCTCTCTGATGACAGCATCCTCTGAATCCAGCGCTTGAACGTGGGTTTCTGTCATGCCATTTTCTGCGTATTTTTGGATGTAAAAATTCTGATCGGCGCGTGCTGCAATGCTCGTGGCGTGTGTCACACAGATGACCTGCTCCCGTTGACTGAGAGCTTCGAGCTTGTCGGCAACGGTTGATAGCACCAGGCCGCCGATGCCCGTGTCGATTTCATCGAAGATCAAGGTTTCGACGCTGTTGCGTCCGCTGAGAATGGTTTTGATGGCCAGCATAATGCGGCTCATTTCGCCACCGGAGGCAATCTCATAGAGGGAACGCAGGGGCATCCCT
>JAUNGU010000014.1 GCA_030524315.1 Peptococcaceae bacterium | reverse complement strand
AGTAGATAATGTCGCCGCATTCTGGATAGGTGCCTCCAAGGCCGAGTGGCAGGGCATCCTTTCTACGCAGTGCCCAAGCGATGATGCGCTTGCCGGATTCCTTGTCCTTGATATTGTAGAGGTCGGTGATGATCTGTTCTTCCAATTCGTACTGATCCTCTGGATCTACGAGACCATCGATGATTTCATCGCCAACCTTGTGCTGGTTGCGGCCCTTGATATTGAGGTAGATGTGCATTTCGCGGTTTGCAACAGCCTTGGTCTTGGTCCAGTCGACGCGTTTTTTCTTCTTGCCGGTTTCTTCGTTGACCTGGAGCACGGTGTAGCCGAGGTCTTCCATGATCTGAACGTTCATACCGGTGTCGCCGAGGCCGCGTAGGCCATATTTAGGGCAAACCTGTGCGTGGTCAGAGACGACCATGAGGGTCCAGCCTTCATCGAGGAAGTGCATGAATTTACCAATGTATTCGTCGGTTTGCTTATAGATGGCTTCCATGATGAATTCATACTGATCTGGGGTGACATTTTCGGTACCCTTTGCCAGGTCACGAATGAACATGTGCTTCTGCAGGTCTGGTGCGTGGAAGTGAGAGAAGACCACTTCGTAGCCGTCGTTTTCCATCAGATAGTTCAGCGCATCTGCCTGGAAGTCGGCAACGTGCTGCCAGCATTGATGCATGCAGTCGTAGATCAGCTCAAAATCACCAAAGCCCAAGGTCGAGCATGGGGATGGATAACCGACATTGTCGACAACTTCTTTGTAGAGGCTCTTTGGCGACCACATCATGTCGGCGCTGATGTTCATCGATGCGGAAACCCACATTCTAACCTTCGAACCATCTTCGGCAATTTCCAGCACACGCATGTCTCTGGAGGCCTTGATCATGTCGTCATCCTTGACGCAGTCATCAATGATGTCGCGGACATATTCGCGATTCTTGATGGTGACCATTGGCTCTTCAGTTTTCTTGTTCTTGTAGATGGCTACGTGGTCATAGATGCCATCTTCGTTTTTCAGCACCAGCGCTGGACGTCTGATCAAACCACCGGAGAGCAAAATCACAAATTCCTTGGCGCCTTCCGGTACGTCGAAGGCCCATTTTTGTGCTGGCTTCAGGGAAGAGTAGGCAACGTCGGCAGGGATTCGGTTGGAACCACCCTGGCCGTCTTTCCAAGGGTCCATAATGTAGAGGCGGAAGCCATTGTCCATTTTTCTCTGCATCAGACCGGCCATACCGGTGTTTTTCTTTTGCTTCTTTTCATCGCCCAAGCCAGTGACAACGCAAGGCACTTTTGCATCGGAGGTCATGGCACCGGAGCGATAAGCGATGGTGTCGTTTTCTTCGTTGGCAATGACGAGGAACTCGACGTCAACCTGTGCAGAACTCATGTTGACGCCCCCTGGGGATGTCCCATCGACGACGTGCAGATTTGGGCTGTCGCTGCTTGGTGGCCAAGCGCTCCCTGGCCAGTGCCAAACGAGAGTTTTCTTGCCCGCTTCTGCGGTCACATTCCAAAGCTGTTCAGCCAGGCAATTTTCTGAGCTAAAGTTCAGATTGACCATATCCAGGTCGCCACCCTGGCGATAGAAAGCGGTGATCCCGTGGGTCGATGGATATGCGCCGGTTGCCAAGGTGGTCCACTGTGGTGGGGTAACGGTTGGCAGCGCACCCAAGAGCATCAGGTCATGACGTGCTGAACCAGATTCGATGAGTTTTTTGACATTTGGCATGATGCCCATGTCCACATATTTTCTTGTTAGGCGTGGATCCATTGCATCTACACCAAGAACGGCAATTTTTTCTGCTTTAGGCATTTTTGACTCCTCCATATCTCATAAAAAAAATCGATTGCAACGTTATTTCATGCTTCAATTGTAATTTATAATTTTCATAATTTACAAACAGTTAGATTTTGTTTAAAATAGATGCAGGCTACAAAATAATCCTGTGTGGTTACGCCGGGACGTTGTGGCAGATTTGAGCGAGAGGAGACGCATCAATGAGAATCGATCAACTGCGTTATTTAAGTGATTTACAATTTTCCCATTCCATATCAAAAACAGCGAAACGTTTTTATATTTCACAGCAATCGCTGTCTAATAATATTCAGCAGCTCGAAAAGGAACTCGATACCATTCTTTTGGAGCGCTCACCCTTTGGCGTTGCACTCACAAATGAGGCTGAGGAGCTCTTGAAAATCAGCGATCCCTTCATTCGCCAGGTGGATGATCTGAAAACCAATTTTTCTCTTGAACAAAAAAAAGGACGCTTGAAAATTAAGCGTCTCAATATTTACAGCTCATCGGTACTCCTGGCAAATATGCTGCCGAAGGCGCTGTCGATTTTCCAGAAAACCTACCCCAACATTCGTCTATCAGTCAAAGAAATCTCTTACAAAAATATTTTTCCGAGCGTCATCGAAGGCAAATGCGACTTGGCTTTTTTGAGCATCAACGACCATTTCTTTCTCGATCAGCTAAAAAGCCTGGATAAGAACGCCTTCCACCATCATGTACTGCTCAGCGATCGCTTGGTGGCCTGTGTGTCCTCGCAATCAGAGCTGGCAAAAAAAGAAATCGTCGAGCAGGAGGATATCATCAAGCGCACCTTCACCTATTTGGATATTGTGCCCCTCAAGCCTGACAGCGACGACCGCTCAAATCTGGCACTCTACACCTCGGATAATATCGAATTCCACCGTCGCGCGCTGTGTGAAATGGACATTGTCTCCCTCATGCCACGCTACGTCTATATGCACTTATTTGACAGCAAGCGCTATGTTTCAAAATACCTCGACGGCGCCAAGCAGATTATTTATCATACGGCCCTCTATCCGAGCAATCCACCAAATCCACTGACAAAAGAGCTGGTCAACATTGTGACCTCTTTGTTATAAAAGAAAAACGACGCCATCATTTGCAATTCGCGCAAATGATGGCGTCGTTTGTATGCAATGAATTATTTTGAATCCGCTGGAATAAACTGAGCAATGTCTTCTGCTTTTGGCGGCGCAGTGAGCACAATTGGCAGCTTGATACCACAAGCCCCGCGATTGTCACGCACGCGCGCATCAAAGGCGCGGGTCTTGTACGCTGCACAGGTTACATAAAGACCACCGCAGCCAAAATGCCAGCGCTGTCGCAAGGCGTCGTCTAATACGGCAAACACTTCTTGATAGTCGACGGGTGCACCGCTGCCCAAAACAAACATCAACTGCCCGTTTTCTACCGTTACCTGCATGACATCAAACCGCCAGCGGCGGGCTTGTTCCAGCTGAAAAATTAGATCGGAGATTTCGTAGCTGTATAAACGCTGGCCATCCACCGTTACATATTCGGTGCTCTTGCCACAGAAAACAATATTTGGCGTATCGCCGAAAAAGCCATCAATACGCACCACATCCAGCATATTGTAACGATACAGGCCGGAATAGGTGGTAATGATGAGCTCATAATAGGCGCCATCCTCCACCTCCCACATAAAGAGCGGACGCGCCCCCTTTGTCAGTGGACGAAATTCGTAGAAAACCGAAAATACCGCTGCTGCTCCCGAGGAACACGCCAGCTTCATGGGCACATTGAGCTTACCCTCACTGGCGCCATAGCCCATGTCGAAGCACTTGATGCCCTTTGGCATACGTGCGAGGACCTCGCGTGCATCGCGTCCCACCGAGCCCGATAGCCAGCAGCTGGCCATACGACATTGCGGCCAAACGGCGTGAATATCCTCAGGCGTCGCAAAGAGCTTGCCCTGACGGTCCCATATGGATTGGAGCAGGTCTGCACGCGCAGGATCAGCGACAAGCATCCCATCCAATCGCGCCTTGGTGGCAGCAGGCAACGGCAATGAAAACGCGCCCTTGCGCAGATCTGCGATCATCTCTGCCCCACGCGCGTTGATGAGGTCCAGGAGCCTGCCAAAATGAATGAGGTTATTGCAAAAAATTTTGCTCAGGCGAATCTCTGACAGCGCAAAAACCGCCATGAGATAATCTCTATCACCAGCAGTCAACCCGGCCGTTTCCCAAAAATCCACCGTGAGGATGTTCATATTGCTGCTTTTCTTGCGCAAATTGCGCGCGGTTTGACCAGACGCCCGCAAAATCGGCTTGCCCGATGGCGTATGGCCGAGCTGCTCATAATTAGAAATGGTGAGATTTTTCGCCTCGTTGTCGCGAGTGATCGGCAACACATCGCTCATATACATGCCGCGAATGGCCATGACGAGAAGCTTGGCCGCATTGCCAGCAGCGCTTTCCAAAAAGAGCTTCATTTTCCCTGTGCTCCCCGTGGTGGCAACGACCATCTCCGTATCTGCATGATAGAGCTGGTTGGCCTCGCCTTGCTCACATTCGGCAGTAATATAGGGCAGATAATCGCCATAGGTGGAGATTGGCACCTGATTTTGATAGGCCTCCGGCGTCATCTTCCCACTAATGCCATGAGTTTGGCCGTAGACGCTGCCCTCTGCCTGAGACAATATTTCACGCAGGATTTTGGTTTGTAGTGCCCGACAATCCGAAAACAACTCATCTCTGTCCCAATACAAGCATTCTCTAGGAATTTCCAAAAGCCGCTCAGGCAAGGTGCGATCCGAACGCTCCATGGCTGCCCGCATTTTGCCACGCATTATTTCTGGCATGGGCGCACCTCCCGCTTGGCATCATAGATGGCCTCGACGTAGGCATTTGTCGGGACTTCCTGGCTGAGCATTGGCAGCTTGATGCATTGAATCGTGCGACCATGGTCCATCATGCCTCGATAGAGATGATTGCGATAATCGCTATTAACCCAATATATTTTATCCAGCGGCATCTGTTTTTCAGCCGCCACCCTACACAAATCACGCCACACAGCCATAATGGCGTCCTCTTGGCGCAGCTCGACAATCAGTGACAGCTGCTCCTCTTCAACCAGCGCTTGATAAAAATCAAAGGTCACATGACAATCGGCTTCCACATTCTTGATCATATTCGACAGCTCAAAGCCATACCAAAACTTTTCGCCAATACGAATGGTTTCGCTACTGCGGCAGCAAAATTCGATATTCGGCGTGTCACCTGTGTAGCCACAAACGCGCACAATATCGTGCAAATTATAGCGATACAAACCTGAATACGTCGAGATCAGCAGCTCATAGTAGCCACCGTCCTCGATTTCCTGCATAGATAGGGGATTACCCCCCCCCATTATGTTTTTAAGTGGTAGAAATTCAAAATAGCAGGAATACACTGCCAAAGGCCCATATTTTGCGTTGTACGCCAGAGGAATATTGAGCATGCCCTCACTGCAGCCGTAGCTTTCTGAGATATAGCGCATGGATGCTGGCAGTTTGGCCATGACATCCCGTGCGTAATCACCGACGGTGCCAGCCAACCACGCACCCGTAAAGAAAAAGTCCGGCCAAATATCCTCAGCCACCAATCGTCCACGCTCCCACAGGAGACGACGCAATTGTTCTGCGCGTGCAGGATCTGCGCCCAGCATGCCCTCCAACTGCTGTCTGTCTTCTGGCTTGAGGGCGACACTCATGCGCCCTTCGGCAATATCGCTGATCAGTCGCTCCGCATTTTTTTCTATGATGTCCAAGATCACGCCAAAATAACCGAGGTTGTTGCAAAAAAGCATGTTTAGATGCTTTTCCTTGAGGGCATAGAGCGCCGTCAGATAATCTCTGTCGTCATTGGACATGTCCGCCTCAAGAAATTCATAAGGAAAAATATACAGCTCTGGCGTTTCCTCCCACAATTCTTTTGCCGCTTGACTCGACGTGCGCCGCACATTTTTTCCGTTGGGTGCATGTTCAATCGGCGCACAATTTGTCACTGCCAGCATTTTTACATCCGGCTGGGTCATTTTGGGCTCGCAGCGCATGAGATTGATGTTCCACAGATGAATGCTCAGCTGACGCGCCTGACTGCCCAGTGCCGTTTCGATGTAATATTTGCCCTGCTTCTTGCGTCCCGTGGATAAAAGGTAATACGCCGTCTCCGCTTCGCTCACCTGCCCCTCGTCCCTTTGCATATTGCTTTCCACATACGGCGCATAATCTCCGTAATCAGAAATCGGCACCTTTGCAAAGAATTCCTCCTTGTTTTGAATGCCAAAAAAACCGTGGTCCTTGGCATACCAGCTCTTACTAGAAAGCCTAATGATGTCCTCTAACACCGCCTCTTGAATGGCAACCCCTTGTTCAAACAGCGGCACCAAACCTTGGCTCGCAAAGGTTTCCAAATGCGCCTGAATAATTTCTGGAATAAATTTTCTCTTTGCCATAAAACACGCTCCCCAAACTCAAAAACGTCGCAGCAAGTTCTTACTATCCAGTATAAAAGAAATTTCTAATGAATAACAGCAAAAGATCTCAACAAAAAATCTTTTGTTACAAAATTTTTTTAGAATCAATATTCAGAATGAAAAAACCGCTGCCTGCATGAATACAGACAGCGGTCTTCATCCCTCACCCCTCCACAGGGAAATCGAAATTATCCTGATAATACCGTTCTAGTGGGTGTTTGTAGGTGTCGATTGGCACTGGGGCGAAGGTCATTGTGAGGTTGTCATTTTGTTTTTGCAGCTGGAGCCAGCCGAGCCAGGTGTCGTTGTTGCGGGTTGGGTAGTCGGCGCGATAGTGGCCGCCGCGAGTTTCTTTGCGTTCGAGGGAGGTGCGCAGGAACATTTCGGTGACCATCATGATGGCTTCAACTTCTTTTTTCTTCATGAGATAGTGGGGATCGCCGGCGCCCATTTCTGGAAGAATTTCTTCCTTGAGCTGCAGGAGCTGGGTGAGGGCAGTGCTGAGGCTGGCCTCGGTTTTGAGGATGCAAACGCTGTGTGGGAAGATGATTTCCTGGATTTTGCGCAGGACGTCTTTGCAGGCGATGCCGTTGTGGTCCATTTCTGCTTCGAGGGCGGATTTTTTCTCATTGATGACGTCGTCTGGGACAGCGCCGACGATGCTGTCGCCCTTGTCGTGCAGATACTGGGCGACGCCTTCGGCGGCGAGGTAGCCGCTGGTGGAGGTGGTGCTGAGGTCAAAGCCGCCGATGTAGACGCCAGCGTCGAGGAAGCGGGAGCGACCCGCTGCATAGAGGCCGTCGACGCAGGTGCGGCCGTAGGCATCGGCGACGACGCCGCCAAAGCTGGTGAAGAGCTGTGGCTGCCATTCGGTGCGGCCCTTGAAGAAATCGATGCCGATGGCCTTGAGCTTTTCGTGGTTGAGAACCTGCCAGCCGCCGGTTGGCTGGACGTATTGACGGTCCTCGTCCTTGAGACCAGTTGTGTCAAAATAAATCGGTCCGCGCCCGGCTCTCGTTTCCAGCGCCATGGCCATGGTGGTGTAGTGCGGGTCGGTGTTGCCCTTGAGCACTGGCGAGTAGCGATCCATGAAGGATTCGCCCTTGGCGTTGACAAATTTTGCGCCCAGCGGTAGGAGAATCGTCTGCCCTTCCCAGGAGAAAAGCTTTGGCACGTTCCAGACCTGGCCAAATTCCATATTGGTGAGCTTGGCGCCCGCTTCATAGGCCAGACGCAGGCCCTCACCGGTGGAGGTATTTTTGCCGTAGGAGGTTTTCCAGCCGCCGCGACCGCAGCAAATGACGACAGCCTTGGCGTCAAATTGGTAGAAATCGCCGGTGCGCGTGTTGAAGCCAACGGCGCCGATGATGTGGCCGTTCTCTTTGAGCAGCTCGGTGATCATGACGCGGCCGATGCGGTCGACCTCCAGACGCTTCATTTCGCCATTGAGGCTGTCGCGCATGTCCTCGCCGCCGGTACCCTTGACCTCGGTGATGCAGAGCTTGATGTGATCGAGCCCGCGCTGGGGAATGCCCTTCGGATTGCCGTTTTCCTTGCGGATGTAGCGGCAGCCGAGCTTTTCGTATTCGCAGAGTCGGTCGTAGGATGCTTTGAAGAGCGTCTCCATGAGCGCCTGGTCGCAGAGCCCGTCCCAATAGTAGACCAGATCCTGCACCCATTCGTCGATGTGCTCATCTGGGGTAACGGCGTCAAAATCCCCTTCGGACATGGTCATCAGCCCGCCCCAATCGGCGGCAGATTTGTCGACCATCGTCACCTTGAGATCGGCGTCCAGCTCCTTGAGATGCTTCGCCGTCCACAGACCCGAGGAGCCCGCGCCAATGATCAGCACGTCGGTGGCAATTTTAATCGTTTCTCTTTGCATGGTTCCAACCTCCTCAGGCAATCGGGTAGACAGATGGCAGCATTTCCTTGAACGGATGCACGAAAATTGCGCCCTTTGGGCAATGGCGCTCGCAAATAAAACAGGTCATGCAATCCTCCGGATAGGCGATGAAGGCCTTGCCGTCCTCGCCCAGTCGCAGCGTATCCAGCGGGCAGCGTTCGACGCAGAGGCCGCAGCCAATGCATTTTTCTTTGTCAATATTGGTAATCATTTTTCACACCTCATTATAAAAAACTTCTCCTTGATAAATAAAATTTTATAATGGAATGCATTCATCCGGAAGAACGAAAAATCCCGCATAAGCGCCACTTTTGCGCAAAAATATTGATAGCTACTGCTCTGTGAGGATGCCTCTGTTGATGTTCATCTACAAAGCTTTATACTGAAGTAAAATGGATGATTCTTGCAAAACGCCCGCCAATCACATCGAAAAGAGGTCATAATCATGCGCCGACACCACCGTCTCCCCATCGATATTGCCATGTATCTGTGCTTTCTCTACCTGATGAATTATCACCTAGGCCAGGGACTCCTCCTCCACGGCATCCTTGGCATCCTTCTGATCGCCCTCTTTTTCTGGCACAACGTCCTCAACCGCCGCTGGTACAAGAGCCTTGTGCGCGGGCGCAAACACGGCGTCGCCTTGGCGCTCTGTGTAACGAATCTGCCGCTCGTCGTTGCCTGTCTGGGCGCGACGGTGAGCAGTGTGCTCCTGTCGGGGGATGTTTTTAGCTTCTCGCCCCTTGTCGGCAGCGCCTCGGCGCGCACCTTCCACGCCACCTCGACGGCCGTCGGCTTCATCCTCGTGATGATCCACACCGGCTGGCACGTCGCCCCGCACCTCGACAAGCTCCAGCTCAAGGTCGATGCCTCGATTTTTCGCCACGCCTACAGACTGATTGACGCCCTCGTACTGCTCCTCGGCCTCTACCTCTTGGCAACCAGCCCCCTCCTGGCACGCTTCCTGCCCTCGGGCCTCCCTTCCCACGCACCATCCTACCTCACCTACCTCCTCATCACCCTCGCCATCTGCCAGCTCACCCAGCTGGCAAGCAAGCAAATGCGGAGAAGGCGGACTTCTATTTAGCATTCACAAAACAATTTTCCATACCGAAAACAAAAAAACTGCTCCGACAGGGAATTTTTCTTCCCGATCAGAGCAGTTTTTTTATTGTTGATCACATAATTCCTAACACTGGTCCCAGGACCATCATCACGCCCGTGACCACAAGCACCCAGGCAATGACAATGAAAAAGCCGGACTTGAACATTTCTGTCATCTTAAAATAGCCCGTTGCGTAGCAAACCAGCGGAATCGCATCGAGGGGAATCAGGCATGCTGCCGATACCAAAAAGCCGATTGGAATGGCGAGGGTTGCTGGATTGATGCCCTGCGCCATGGCAACGGTGCAGGCAATCGGTACAAAGATGGACACAATCGTAGGATTGACAGGGCACACCAGATGGGCGTAGGCAATGACCAGTCCCAGAACGATGAGCATAAAGACGAGGCCTTTGCCTGCCAAAAGCATCGAAATATATCCCGCGATCCATTCTGCAGCACCACTTTGCCAGATGATGGTGCCCAGCGCCACGCAGCTACACACGACGAGGATGACATCCCAGAGAATATGATTTTTGGTGTTTTCCCAGGTGAGGATGTCGATCCCCGGCAGGAAAAAGAGGATGGCACCAAAGGTGGTCGTGATGGCAATTGGCAAGCCATGAATGCTCTCGGTCAGCCAGACGAGGATGATCAAACACATGATGACGATGAATTTCTTTTCTTTGCTTTTGAGTGCGCCCAATGCATTCAGCTGTGATCTCGCATCCTCCATGCCCTTGAGCTCGGTAATCTCGGGCTTGTACACCAAGGAAACAATTTTATAGGCAATCGGCGTGAGAATCAGCACAATTGGAATCCCCAAGCACGACCATTGTAAAAAGGAGATCTGAATATTGGCCGTATTTTCCAGAACCGTCAAGGTCAAGACGTTGGTCGATGAGCCCGCCGGCGTTCCCATGCCGCCAATAAGAGCCGCTACCGGCAGACCAATCATTATCGCCTTACCATAATTGCTTTGCCCCGGTGTGCAGCCGGTAGCCTTGAGAATCAAGAGAATAATCGGCAGGGTCATCATGACGACGCCCATGTCCGAAAGGACCATCGAAAGAATGGCCGCGCTCATCATAATGATGAAGAGGAGCCGTTTGGCGTTGCCATGAGAGGCCAGCGCCAAAATGAGGGTGATGCGTTTATCCAGGCCACTCACCGACAGGGCATTGGCGACCACGTAGCTGGAAATCATGAAGAACAGTACCGGCTCAGAGAATAAATCTGCCTCCTCCGGCAGCGTGCAGAGCCCCAATAATGGCAAAAGCAAAAGGGCCGCCATCGCTACCATGCCCACAGGCAACGCGCCTGACATCCACATCAAGGTCGTACACAATATGAGCGCCAGGGAGCGCTTGCCTTCCACAGACAAGCCTTGTGGTGTTGGCAAGAGGTAGATCACTAGAAACAGCGCGATGATCGCCAACAAAATCGCCGCACGTTTTCCTCTTTTCTCTGCATAATCAGACATTTTTGCACACCCCTCTCTTCTCACTCGCTGACGCTAGGAAACTCAAAATTATCCTGATAATAGCGCTCAACGGCGTGTGGATATTGCGCCAATGGCACTGGCACGAACTTGCATTGCATGTCCTCACCGTCCTTGCTAATATACAGCCAGCCGAGCCAGTTGTCGTCATCTCTTTGTGGATAATCCTCACGATAATGGCCGCCGCGCGTTTCCTTGCGCTCAATCGCTGCGCGCAAATAGATTTCTGTCATGGTCGCAATCGCTTCGACTTCCTTGCATTTCATCAGATAATGCGGGTCATTTGCCATCATCTGTGGCAACAGCTCTGCTTGAATCTGCTTCAAGCTTGCTAATGCGGCCTGAAGTGCGGCCTCAGATTTGAGGATGCTCACGCTGTATGGGAATACCAATTCCTGAATTTGTCGAAGGACCCCTTTATAGGGAATTCCTTCTTGAGCATTCGCAGCTTCAAGTTGTTCCAGCTTTTGCAGGGCCTCTTGCTCAAATGCTTCCTGAGAAAATGGCGCTAAATCCTGCTGCAAATAGTCAAAAATCCCTTCTGCTGCCAGATAACCGGTTGTCGCCGTCGTACTCAAATCAAAGCCACCAATATAGACGCCTGCATCCAAAAAGCGCGCGCGTCCCACTGCATAGAGTCCATCAACTGCTGTCCGCCCGTAGGCATCTGCGACAATACCGCCAAAGTCGCTGAGAATCTGCGGCTGCCATTCGGTACGCCCCTTAAAGAAATCAATGCCGATATTTTTGAGCTTTTCATGATTGAGAAGCTGCCAGCCACCCTCCGGCTGGACAAATTTCCGATCTTCGTCCTTAATGTCTGTCGTGTCAAAATAAATCGGCCCTCTACCAGCCTTCACTTCCAGCGCCATGGCCATGGTGGTATAATGCGGGTCCGTGTTGCCCTTGAGAATCGGTGAGTAGCGATCCATAAAGGACTCGCCCTCGGCGTTGACAAATTTTGCGCCCAGTGGCAACAGCACCGTCTGTCCTTCCCAGGAAAAAAGCTTCGGTACATTCCAAACCTCGACAAATTCCATATTCGTGAGGGCTGCGCCTGCATTGTACGCGAGAAGCAGCCCTTCCCCAGTCGAAGTATTCTTGCCATAGGAGGATTTCCAGCCTGCGCGCCCTGTCGCAATGACGACAGCATTGGCGCTGAACCGATAATACGCGCCTGTGCGTGTGTGAAAGCCGACAGCACCAACAATGCGCCCATTCGCTTTCAGCAAATCGGTGATCATGACACGCCCCTGTCGCTTGACGCCCAGACGCTTCATTTCGCCATTGAGACTATCGCGCATGTTTTCACCGCCATTGCCCTTGACCTCTGTGATCGAGAGCTTGAAATGATCCAAGCCTCGCTGCGGAATCCCCTTAAAGGAGCCATCCTCATTGCGCGTATATGCACAGTTCATGGTTTCGTAGTCGCAGAGTCTATCATAGGAGGTGCTAAACAAGGTTGTCATCAGTTCCTGATCGCAGAGACCGTCCCAATAATAAACCAAGTCCTTGACCCAATCATCGACATTTTCTGTTGGTGGCACCGCATCAAAATCCCCTTCGGACATGGTCATCAGCCCGCCCCAATCAGAAGCAGATTTATCGACAACCATCACTTCCAGCGACGGTGACAATTCCTTCAAATGCTTCGCCGTCCACATACCAGACGCACCGGCACCAATAATGAGCACGTCCGTGTCAATTTGTATCATCTCTCTATTCATCATCAATCTCCTCCTCAAGCAATCGGATAAACTGGTGGCAAAATTTCCTTAAACGGATGAACGAAAATTGCGCCCTTTGGGCAATACCGTTCGCAAAGGAAGCAGGTCATGCAATCCTCGGGATAGGCAATGAAGGCCTTGCCATCTGTATCAATTCGCAACGCATCCAGCGGGCACCGCTCGACGCAAATGCCACATCCAATACATTTTTCTTTGTTAATCGCGCTAATCATTTTTTACACCCCATTTGATTTATTCTATGTATTAGATTTTATTATTTTATATGCGCGTTGTGAAATATACTTTTTCCCGCCGTGTGCGCAGGATTTTTTATGGCGGGTTTGGTATACTGGGGGCATGGAATTTTTGTGATGGAGGGATTGGACGATGATTTTGGAGCAATTGCTGTTGCTCGAGGATTTACAGAGGTTTTCGTCGTTTCGCGAGGCGGCGTCGGCGTTGGAGGTGCCGGAGTCGACGATTCGCGCCTCTGTGCATGTGCTGGAGGCGGAGCTGGGCTGCGCGCTGTTGACCACTGGGCGTAAGGGGATTGGGCTGACGCCTGCGGCGCGGCAGATGCTGGCGCATATTGACAAGCTGCGCAGTGGCGCGCGGTCCCTCTATCGCTTGCAGGATCTTTTGCACGAGGCCTTTTCTCGGCCGCTGCGTTTGGCGAGCAGCTGTCAATTTGGCAGTCTGCTGCTCACAGAAATCATCGCGGAGATTTTGCAGCGTCACGCTCATTTTCAATTTTCCCTGGCGACGCTGAACAATCAGGCGCTGCTCCAGGAGCTATTGGCCCAGCGCCTGGACGTGGCATTTTTGCAGCTCCACGAGGTGGAGGCGCCGCTCATTCTCAACGTGCTCAAGGGGCTGCCCTTGTCGCTGACACTTCTGGGCGAGGATGAGATGGTCTTTTTGCTGGGGCCGGCTCACCCTTTGTATGCGGCGGGCGAGGCAACGCTGACAGAGGTGCTCGCGTGCTCCCGGCTGATTTCCAAGGATCCGGTGGATCCCTTGACGGCGACATTTTTCCGCAAACACGGCTACACGGGGCCGATTGTGCAGATTTCCAATATTATTTCTCAGCGCACGATGATGGCCGAGACGAATTATTGCTGCTGGACGTCGCTTGCGGCAGCCACCTCCAGCCGCGAGCTCTACGGCGACGCGCTGCGGCCGCTGCGCCTTGCCGACGCGCGCTGGCGCTGCCGCTTCTACTGCATCACGAGCGCCCAGCCATCCTATGAAGAAGCGACCCTCTGCGAACAGCTAAAGGAGGCGATCGGGTCATGAAATATCAGCAGCTGACGTTGCTCTGCGCCCTAGAGCAATATGGGTCCCTGTCGCAAACGGCCGAGCATCTTTTTGTCTCGCAGCCGTCGCTGAGCCACGCCCTCAAAAAGCTCGAGGAGGAGCTGGGCTGCATCTTGGTGTTGCGCCATCACAATGGCGTCTCCTTTACTGCTGAGGGCAAGCTCGCCTTGGCGACGGCCCACGAGATGCTCGGCGAAATTGTGCAGATTCGCGCCATTGCCGAGGCGGCGCAAAAATATCCCGAGCAGATCAAAATTGCCAGCAACACCTTGGCCGGAATGGATGTGCTCAAGCGGGCACTCTTTGCCGACGACGGCCTCGCCGACCAGACCTCGGTGCATTTGCAGGAGCTGGGCGATGCGGCCCTCCTCCATCAGCTGCAATACGGCAACGTCGACGCAGCAATTTTGCAAATCAACGCCCTCGATCCCGAAAAGGAACGCGCGCGCCTGGCGCGCAAATCAGGCCTCCAGCTCACGCCGCTGGGGACACACGCCTTGGTCATTCTCGTGCGCCGGGCGCATCCCCTCTGCCACAAACAGGCGCCGCTGGTTGCAGATTTTTTTGCTTATCCCTTTGTCACCGCCCATGTGGAAACCAACCGGCTTTTGGCCGAGGCCTTGGCCCATCGCGGCTACACCCAGTCGCCCCTGGAGATTCAGGACACGGCCTGTCTCAATGCGCTGCTACAGAACAGCGATTGCTGGAGCCTGGTCTCGGCCAGCGAAAAATCTCGCCATGCGCTGCAAGCGGACGGGCTGACCTTTCTTGAGGCAAGCGATTTTGCGCCACGCTGTGCCTTTTATTGGCTGGCGGCAGCGGGGCAGCAGGATGCCACCAGCGCGGCCTTGCTCACAAAGCTGCGCAGCCAGCTTGAGAAGGGCGGTGAGGCGTGATGACCACCATCGGAATTGTCGCCGAGTGGAATCCCTTCCACAATGGCCACCAGCATCTCATTGAGTCGATTCGCCGTGACGCGCCCGAGGCGTGCATCGTCTCGGCAATGAGCGGGAGCTTTTGCCAGCGGGGCGAGGCGGCCTGCCTGGACAAGTGGCAGCGAGCAGAGCTGGCGCTAGCGGCGGGCGTCGACGTGGTGCTCGAGCTGGCGCAGGTCTATGCGACAGCAAGCCTCGAGACCTTCGCCCGGGGTGGCGTGGCGACGCTGGCGGCCTTCGCGCCGCTAGACGCCCTCTATTGTGGCAGCGAGAGCGGCGATGCGGCGGCACTCGCGGCGCTTGCCGCCTATCTCACGCGCCACCGCGCCGACTACGAGGCTGCCATCCACGCAGCGAGCCAAGCGGGCGCGAGCTACGCGCAGGCGAGCCAGGATTTTTGCGCGCGGGCGGGATTTTCCTTCGCCAGCGGCAAGGACTGCCCCAACGATCGCCTGGCGCTGCAATATCGTCTCGCGCTGGCTGATGCGGTGCCGCTCCATCTCGTGCGCCGCGGCGTCGCCCACGATGCGAGCGCGCCGCAAAGCCGCTTTCTCAGCGCCAGCGCCATTCGCGCCCGCCTGGATGGTGATTTGACGGCCCTCGCGCCCTATCTGCCAGCGTCAAGCTACGAACGCATCAGCGCCTGGCGCGCAGCGGGACAGGCACTCCCGGATATGGGCAAGCTTTTCGCCGCCGCCAAACTCCTGGCGTGTAGCCTCTCTGCCGATGACATCGCCGCGCGTCTTGCCATCCGCGACGGCTGGGCGCACCGTTTTCTCGAGACACTGCTGGCAGCCGACAGCCTCGAAGCTTGGCTCACGCAGGCGCAGACGCGCCACTACAGCCGCGCCCGCTGCCAACGCCTGCTCTTGGCGCTGCTCTCGCCAGCCCCGGCCGCGCCAGAGGCACCGCCATACGTGCGCGTCCTTGGATTCAACGCGCGCGGGCGAGCGCTCATCAAGGCGCGCTCGGGGCGCACGCCCCTCCTCGTCAACGTGGCACGGGACAGCCGCGTGCTCCCACCGGAGGCACAGGCCGTGCTCCGGATCGACATCCAGCGCCAAAATCTCGCCGATGCGCTGAGCGGCCGCGCCATCCGCCAGCGCGACTATCTCGAGCCGCCGCGTATTTTTTCATAAAGAACAAACGGCCCTGACTGAACACATGCAGTCAGGGCCGTTTTTCTATGCAATTATAAGTCACGCACCGCATCCTTGAGGGATCCGACAAAGTCGCCAACAGCGGCTGGCGCATCCTTGCCGTGCGCCGCAAACAGCTTGACAATCGCCGAGCCGACGATGGCACCGTCAGCCAGGCGCGCCATCGCCGCTGCCTGCTCGGGGCCGGAAATGCCGAAGCCAATGGCAACCGGCACATCGGTATTTTGGCGGATGACATCGATGATGGCGCCGAGGTCGGTGTTGATCTCGCTGCGCATGCCTGTGACGCCGAGGCTCGAGACGAGGTAGATGAAGCCCTCAGCCTCCTTGGCGATCATCGCGACGCGATTGTGGGAGGTTGGCGCAATCAAGGAAATGAGATCGACGTCGTGGGCGTGGCAACTATCGATGAACTCACCCTTCTCCTCATACGGCAGATCCGGAAGAATCAGCCCGTCAATGCCGATTTCCTGACAGGTGGCGATAAATTTCTCAGCGCCGTAGGAAAAGACGACGTTGGCGTAGGTCATGAACACCATCGGCACGGTGACATCCTGGCGCAGCTCGCGCACGAGGTCGAAAACTTTGTCGGTAGTGACGCCGCCCTCGAGGGCGCGCAGGCTCGCCTCTTGAATGACGGGACCTTCGGCCGTCGGATCCGAGAAAGGAATCCCCAGCTCCACGAGGTCAGCGCCTGCCGCCACGGCAGCGCGCACCGCTGCCGCCGTCGTCGCCAAATCGGGATCACCACAGGTCACAAAGGGAATGATGGCCTTGCCGTTTTTGAATGCATTTTTGATTTTACTCATGAATATCCTCTCCTCTGTAGCGGGCAATGGCGGCGCAATCCTTGTCGCCTCTGCCGGAAATGGTGATGACAATGCGCTGATTCGGCGTCATTTGCGGCGCGAGCTTTTGCGCATAGGCGACGGCGTGGGCCGATTCGATGGCTGGGATGATGCCCTCCATGCGCGACAAATATTCGAAGGCATCGACGGCCTCATCGTCGGTCACCGGCACGTACTCGGCGCGGCCAATGTCGTGCAGATGCGCGTGCTCCGGCCCGACGCCGGGATAATCGAGCCCCGCCGAAATCGAATAGACCGGCGCGATCTGGCCGTATTCGTCCTGGCAGAAATAGGATTTCATGCCGTGAAAAATCCCCAGGCGTCCGGTGGCAATGGTCGCCGCCGTTTCAAAGGTATCGGCGCCGCGACCTGCCGCCTCGCAGCCAATGAGACGCACGCTTGGATCATCGATGAAATGGTAGAAGCTGCCGATAGCGTTGGAGCCGCCGCCGACGCAGGCGATGACGGCATCCGGCAGGCAGCCCTCGTTTTCGAGCATCTGCTGCTTGATTTCCTTAGAAATCACCGCCTGAAAATCGCGGACGATGGTCGGAAATGGGTGCGGCCCCATGACCGAGCCCAGACAATAGTGGGTATCGTCCATGCGACTGGACCATTCGCGCATGGCCTCGCTGACAGCGTCCTTGAGGGTCGCCGTGCCCGAGGTCACCGGCACGACCTCCGCGCCCAGAAGGCGCATCTTGTAGACGTTGAGCGCCTGGCGAATCGTGTCCTCCTCGCCCATGAAGACGACACATTCCATGCCCATGAGCGCCGCAGCGGTGGCGGTGGCGACGCCGTGCTGACCGGCGCCCGTCTCGGCGATGAGGCGCGTCTTGCCCATTTTCTTGGCGAGCAGCGCCTGGCCGAGGACGTTGTTGATTTTGTGGGCGCCGGTGTGGTTGAGATCCTCGCGCTTGAGG
Source organism: Peptococcaceae bacterium (assembly GCA_030524315.1). Classification (GTDB taxonomy): domain Bacteria; phylum Bacillota; class Peptococcia; order Peptococcales; family Peptococcaceae; genus UMGS1590. Next base: position 19,257 of record JAUNGU010000014.1, on the reverse strand, counting down.
AAAATTTTTGCACCGCCGAGGTCCTTGGTCATTTTTTCTGCGTAATAGAGGCGCGATGGGCGGCCTGCGTAATCGTTGAAAAGCTGGGTCAGCTCGGCGTTGAATTCGGGATCGTTTTTGTAATGGTTATAGGCTTCTTCAAGCTCAATGATGGCGTTCATCAGCGTTTCCGGCACATATTGGCCGCCGTGTACGCCAAAGCGTCCGTTTGGATTGGTCATGATGCATTACTCCTCACTATTTGAATAAAGGCCGCCATTTTCTCTGCGTCCTTGCACCCGTCGGTCTCGATGCCAGAGCTGACATCGACGGCGTAGGGGTGCAGGGTGCGCACGGCCGTTGCAATATTATCTAGGTTCAGCCCACCAGCCAAATAATAAGGCCTGCGGACCTGGGCTAGTAAATTCCAGTCAAAGGTTTCGCCGCTGCCAGCGCGGGCGGCGTCTAGCAAAATTATGTCGGCGCTGCTCGCCTCGGCACGAGCAAGGTCTGCCACACTTCTCACCGCAAAGGCCTGGATGATCGGCGCCAGCGTCAGCGCCCGCAGGCGCTGGATGTAATCCTCGTCCTCGTGGCCGTGGAGCTGGAGCACGTCGACGATGCCACTGTTTACAAGCGCTGCGGCATCACGCACAGGCATATCCACGAGCACGCCGACGGCGCGAATCGCCGGCGCAAGCTGCGCCTTGAGGGCGCGCGCCGCCTCAGGCGTCAGGCAACGCTTGCTTTTCGCTGCAAAGACGAAGCCCACATCATCGGGCATGAGGGCATTAGCGGTGGCAATGTCCTCCTCGCGGCGCAGGCCACAGAATTTCACCCGCGTCACTGCGCACCTCGCAATTCTGCCAGGGCTTGGCGCTTGTCGGGAGCCTGCATCAGGCGCGTGCCGATGAGCACCGCGTCGGCGCCGATGGCCCGCAGCGCCTGCACGTCCGCCGCCGATTGCACGCCGCTTTCGGCGACAAAACGCACAGACGCCGGTGCCATCTGGCGCAGGCGCTGGCTGTTGGACGTATCCACCGAGAAATCCTTGAGGTTGCGATTGTTGACGCCGACGACCCGCGCGCCAGCGTCCAGGGCCATCTGCATTTCGGCGGCATCGTGGACCTCTACCAGCGCCGACAGCCCCAGCCCGTCGCAAATTGCCCTGTACTCGGCGAGCTGCGCGGATGAAAGAATCGAGCAGATCAGGAGCACCGCCGAGGCACTGAGGATTTTCGCCTCGTAAATCATGTAGGCGTCGACGAGAAAATCCTTGCGCAGGCAGGGGATGTGGACCGCCTGCGCAATCTCCGCCAGATAAGCATCGGCGCCCCGGAACCACTTGGGCTCGGTAAGCACCGAGATGCACGCCGCGCCCGCCGCCTCGTAATCGCGGGCAATCTCCAGATAGGGAAAATCCGCAGCGATGAGCCCCTGAGAGGGCGAGGCCTTCTTGCACTCGCAGATGAAGGCAATGTCGTCGCCCGCCAGGGCCCTTTCAAAGGCAAAATCGCCCTTCGGCAGCGCCTCGGCCTGGGCGCGCAGCGCTGCGAGGGGCAGCCGCTGCATATTGGCCTGGACCCGCGCATGGGCGTGGGCCGCCAATTCATCCAAAATCGTCATGCCCTCACGCCTCCTCTTGCGACAGCTTGATGAGCTGATCCAGCGTGGCCAGCGCCGCGCCGGAATCAATGATTTCGCCCGCAAGCTTGACGCCGCCTGCGAAGGTCTCGGCCTTGCCGCCGATGTAGAGGGCAGCGCCCGCGTTCATAAGCACGACGTCGCGCTTTGGCCCCTTGGCACCGCCGAGGATGGCGCGAGTGGTGGCGGCATTTTCTGCTGGGCCCGCGCCGCGCAGGTCGTCCTTAGTGCAACGGGCCAGGCCCAGCTCCTCTGGCGTGAGCACGTAGCGCTTCATCCAGCCGTCCTTGAATTCGCAGACGGTGGTTGGCGCACTCAGCGAGAGCTCGTCGAGCTTGTCCTGACCGTAGACGACCATACCGCGCTTGACGCCGAGATTCATGAGCACCTGCGCCAGGGGCTCGACGAGGTATTCGTCGTAAACACCCAGAAGCTGCAGCTCGGGACTGGCGGGATTGGTCAGAGGCCCGAGAATGTTAAAGACGGTGCGGAAGCCGAGCTCCTTGCGAATCGGGCCGACATATTTCATCGAGGCGTGGTATTTCTGGGCGAAGAAGAAGCACATGCCCACCTCCTTGAGCAGGCGCACGCAGGCCTCTGGAGAGAGATCAATGTTCACGCCCAACGCCTCCAGGCAATCGGCGGTGCCGCATTTCGACGAGGCGGCGCGGTTGCCGTGCTTGGCGACCTTGAGCCCGCCAGCAGCCACGACCAGAGCGGCGGTCGTGGAAATATTGAAGCTGTTGGCATTGTCGCCACCAGTGCCGACGATTTCGATGACATCCATGCCCTCGGTGTCGACCTTGAGAGTGTGGGCGCGCATGGCGGCGGCACAGCCGGAAATTTCGTCGATGGTTTCGGCGCGGGCGCTTTTTGTGGACATGGCCGAGAGAAACGCCGCGTTCTGGGTGGCGGAGGTCTCGCCGCTCATGATTTCGTTCATGACCTGATAGGCTTCGTCATAGGTCAGGTCTTCTTTGTTGACGAGTTTAATAATCGCTTCTTTTATCATCATCGTTCTCCTTTACAGGTTCAAGAAATTATCGAGCATGGTCTTGCCATCGGGCGTCATAATCGACTCGGGATGGAATTGCAGACCGTAAATCGGCGCGCTTTTGTGCTGCACTGCCATGACCGCGCCATCGTCGGCGACGGCCGTCGTGGTCAATTCCTCTGGCAGCGTCAGCGGATCGACGGCCAGGGAATGGTAGCGCGCCACTAGAATCTCATCAGGTAGCCCCGCAAAAATCGGCGAGTCGCCAGATAGCGTCACCAGCGACTGCTTGCCATGCATGAGGGTCTTGGCGTAGGTGACCGTCGCCCCGAAGGCGGCGCAGATGGCCTGATGCCCGAGGCAGACACCTAGAATCGGGATCTTGCCGCCGAGTTTTTTGACGACATCGATGATCACCCCCGCATCCTCCGGCCGTCCCGGCCCCGGTGAGAGGATGATGTGGCTCGGTGCCAGGGCGGCGATCTCGTCGACGCTCAGGGCGTCGTTGCGGATGACCTTGATGTCGGGATTGATGGCGCCGACGAGCTGATAGAGATTGTAGGAAAAGCTGTCGTAATTGTCGATCAAGAGAATCATAATGCGTCCTCCTCTGCCATTTCCAAGGCGTTGACGACGGCCTTGGCCTTATTGATGCACTCCTCGTATTCCTTTTCCGGCACCGAATCGGCGACGATGCCCGCGCCGCTGCGCACGAAAACCTTGCCGTTTTTCTTGTAGGCAATGCGAATGGCGATGCAGAGGTCCATGTTGCCTGTGAAATCGATGTAGCCGATGGCACCGCCGTAGACGCCGCGTTTGTTGTTCTCGAGCTCGGCAATGAGCTGACAGGCGCGGAGCTTTGGCGCCCCCGAAAGTGTCCCTGCCGGGAGCACGGCGCTCACGGCATCGAGGGCGTCGTGCTCCGGCGAAATCTCACCGCGCACCGTCGAGCCAATATGCATGACGTGGGAGTAACGCTCGATGGTGTGGAATTGCTCGACAACGACGCTGCCAAAGCGGCTGATTTTACCCAAATCGTTGCGGCTCAGGTCCACGAGCATGTTGTGCTCGGCGATTTCCTTCTCGTCAGCCAAAAGCGCTGCCTCTAGGGCGAGATCCTCGTCCTCGGTTTTGCCACGCGGCCGGGTGCCCGCCAGCGGGAAGGTGTGGAGCACGCCGTCCTCGAGCTTGACGAGGGTTTCCGGCGAGGCCCCGGCGATTTCCACATCCGTCCCGGAAAAATAAAACATGTACGGCGACGGATTCACAGTGCGGAGCATGCGATAAGTGTTGAGCAGGCTCCCTTCGTAGGGCGCGCTCAGGCGATTGGAGAGGACCACCTGGAAAATATCGCCCTCGTGGATGTGGTGCTTGGCCTTTTCGACCATGGCGCAATAGGTCGCCTTGTCAAAGAGGGGCGTCACCGGCCCGGCAATTTTGCCCGGCGCTTCCTGGGTCTGGGCGCCATTTTGCAGGAGATCGCGGAGCTGCTCGAGCTCGCGCACAGCGCGATTATAGCCTGTCTCCACATCCTCCAACGACATATTGACAATGAGGACGATTTTCTGGCGGAAATTGTCAAAGGCGATGACCTTGTCAAAGAGCATCAGGTCCACGTCCTTGAAAGCTTCCTCGTCCTCCCTCGGCCCCTCGACCGTCGGCTCGCTGTAGCCAATGTAATCAAAGCCGAAGTAGCCGACGAGCCCGCCGGTAAAGGATGGCAGGTAGGAAAATTTTGGGCTCCGGTAATCGGCCAGCACCTGGCGCAGCTGCACCGATGGATCGTCGGTATGAAAACGGACGCTGTCAATTTTCATCTCACCGTCGACGCAGCTGATGCTGAGCTTGGGATCAAAGCCCAGGAAGGTGTAGCGGCCCCATTTTTCCTTTTCGACGACGGATTCGAGCAGATAGGTGTGGTTGGAAATATTTTTGAGCTTTTTGAGGGCCTCAATCGGCGTGCAAATATCCGACATAATTTCTGTGCTCACCGGCACCACGCTGTAATCGCCAGCCGCGGCTAGCTTGCGCACGTCTTCAATGCTTGGCAAAATGTTCATGGTCAATCCCCTTTCAACGGTTTCGCTGTCGGGGCAATAAAAAAAACGCCCTCGACAGAAAAGTTCTGTCAAGGACGAATAATAGTCTATCCGCGGTGCCACCTTGATTTCGCAGCCAAAAAAGCTGCGCCCTTAGCAGAGTACCATCATACTCTCGACAACTGACGTATGCCTCACGTTGCAGAATACTCTGGGCCTGGCCCATTTGACTGCACCCTCAGCGGTCCATTTGACGACTTGTTTCTCACCTGACTCTCAGCAACACAGGCTCTCTGTAAAGGCATCATCGCCGTTATCTCCGCTTCAACGGTTTCTTATGATTTGCCTTTACTATAGCATCCGCAAAAAGGGCTGTCAAGCCCCGTTGCATAAAAATACAGCCGCCCAGGACGAGCGGCTGTGAATTTTTTAGCCGAGGCATTTTGCCATGTCGGCCTCTGGCGTAGAAATTGGCGCAATGGCGTAATTTTCCACGAGGACGTTGAGCACATTTGGCGAAACGAAGGCTGGCAGGGATGGCCCGAGCAAAATATTTTTGATGCCCAGGTGCAGGAGCGTCAGCAGAATGCAGACGGCCTTCTGCTCGTACCAGGAGAGCACCATCGACAGTGGCAGATCGTTGACGCCACAGTCAAAGGCTTCGGCCAGGGCGACCGCCACCTTGATGGCGCTGTAGGCATCGTTGCACTGACCCATGTCCATGAGACGTGGCAGGCCGCCGATGGTCCCCAGGTCCAAATCGTTGAAGCGGTATTTGCCGCAGGCCAGGGTCAGCACGACGCTGTCGGCTGGCGTCTTTTCGACAAACTCGGTGTAGTAATTGCGGCCCGGCTTGGACCCATCGCAACCGGCGACGAGGAAGAAATGCTTGATCGCACCGGATTTGACAGCGTCCACAACCTGATCCGCCACAGAAAGCACCGTGTGATGGCCAAAGCCAGTGAGAACCTTGTCACCGCCGTTGATGCCGGTGAAATGCTGATCTTCGCTATAGCCGCCCAAGGCCAGCGCCTTTTCGATGACTGGCGTGAAATCCTTGTCCTCGCCGATGTGAACCATTTCCGGATAGGAAACGACTTCCGTCGTGAAGACGCGGTCGTGATAGCTTGGGCGCACAGGCATGAGGCAGTTGGTGGTGTAGAGAATTGGCGCCGGAATGCCGTCGAATTCCTTCTGCTGATTCTGCCAAGCGGTGCCAAAATTGCCCTTGAGATGTGGGTATTTCTTGAGCTCCGGATAAGCGTGGGCTGGGAGCATTTCGCCGTGGGTGTAAATATTGATGCCCTTACCGGCGGTCTGCTCCAAGAGCAGCTTGAGGTCGTAGAGATCGTGGCCGGTGACGACGATGAACGGCCCCTTTTCGACATTCAGGGACACTTCCGTTGGTTCTGGATTGCCGAAGGTTTCGGTGTTGGCCTGATCCAGCAGCGCCATGCAGGTGAGGTTGACCTCGCCAACCTCGAGAACGATTGGCAGTAGCTCGTCAAGGCCGAGGCTGTCATCGCCGATGGCAACGAGCGCCTTGAGCATGAAATCGTTGATGCTGGCGTCGTGGTAGCCCAGGACGGCGGCGTGATAGGCATAGGCAGCCATGCCCTTGATGCCAAAGAGGATCAGGGATTTTAGCGAGCGAATGTCTTCGTTCGCCTGCCAGAGGGCTGCCAGGTCGTAGTCGGCCACATCGGCGCCGTCGGCCAGGCGCTGCTTTTCAGCGGCGATGCGATTTTTCAGGGCAGTGATGGTTTCGTCGTTAAAGTTGACATTGGTAATGGTTGTAAACAGGCCTTCGAGCACGAGCTTGTGGGTCTCGGCGTTCACGCGTGTCGGCGCTTTTTCAGCGGCGCGGGCCAAGCCGACCAGCGCGCCGGACAGGGCATCCTGCAAATTGGCGGTGTCAGCCTTTTTGCCGCAGACACCGGCGCCACCGCAGCAGCCAGTGCCACCGGCGGTCTGTTCACATTGGAAGCAAAACATTTTGTTCATAGTGAGTCTCCTCTCTCCTTGCGGACGGGCTCAGGCCTCGTCCAAAATACGGCCATCGGTAGCGATCGTCACTACCTGCCAAGGGATAAATTTACCACTTTGCTGCAAAGCCTTTTTCACTGCATTTTCGATGCCACCGCAGCATGGCACTTCCATGCGCACAACGGTGACGCTCTTGATGTCGTTAGAGGCAATAATCTCTGTGAGCTTGTCGCTGTAATCCACGGCATCGAGCTTTGGGCAACCGATGAGGGTCACGCGCCCACGGATGAAATCGGCGTGGAAATTGGCGTAGGCGTAGGCCGAGCAATCCGCCGCCACCAAGAGCTTTGCGCCTTCATAGAAGGGCGCGCTCACCGGTGCGAGCTTGATTTGCACCGGCCACTGACGCAGCTGGCTTGTGGATGCTTGCTGCGCGCTTGGGGCAGCTGCAGGCGCCGGTGCCTTTGGGGCGAAGGTTTTTGGCGCGCTGCCTGGGCAGGCACAGGCGCTGGCCTGGGCTTTCTTGGCTTGCGCGGCCTTGACCGCTGCCTCGTCGTAGGCTGGCGCTTCGCGTTCCTCAAAGGTGATGGCGCCGGTTGGGCAATTTGGCAGGCAATCACCGAGGCCGTCGCAATAATGCTCGCGTGTCAGACGCGCCTTGCCGTCGATCATATCGATGGCGCCTTCGTGGCAGGCCTTGGCGCAGGCACCGCAGCCGTTGCATTTTTCCTCGTCGATTTTGATAATGCGTCTAATCATGATTCTCTACTCTCTTTCTGTCGCAGTATTTGACTTTCTGAACCCAGTATACTACGATGAACAGAGATTTTCCGTTGTATTTCCAACGAAAGGAGTCCCCATGGAAAAATATCTGCCGATTCTCCAAGCCACGCCCCTCTTTGCCGACGTGGATGCGTCGGACCTCCTCGCCATGCTCGACTGTCTACAGGCGTCCGTCGTCCACTACGACAAGGGCGCGACGATTTTTCACCAGGGCGAGCAAATCCACCAGATCGCCATCGTCCTCGAGGGCAAGGTCCACATCCAAAGCGACGATTACTGGGGCAACCACACGATTTTGAACGTCATCGGCGTCGGCGACATGATCGGCGAAGCCTACGTCGCGCCGGACAGCACGCCGATTGTCAGCGATGTGGTCTGCGCCGTCGAGAGCACCCTGATTTTTTTTGAGGCGCGCAAAATTCTCACTGTCTGCTCCAACGCCTGCCGTTTTCACAGCCTCGTCGTGCAGCATCTCTTTTTTATCATCTCTGCAAAAAACCGCGCCCTCGTCAAAAAGCTCGGCCATCTCTCCCAGCGCACCATCCGCGCCAAGCTCATTTCCTACCTCTCCGACGAATCCAAGCGCCACGGCGCCAACGATTTCACCATCCCTTTCAACCGCCAGGAGCTGGCGGATTTTCTCTCGGTGGATCGCAGCGCGCTGTCGGTGGAGCTCTCGAAGATGCGCGACGACGGCCTCCTGGATTATTCGCGCAATCATTTCATTCTCCATCATTAGTCGTTTGTGCGCTTGTAATTTTTCCGACCTGCGGCTAAGATATGATTAGAAGATTGTACATCACGATGGAAGGGAGTCATTCTATGTTAAACCATTTTTGCAAAAAGCCCCTCTGGGAGGTCAGCCAGAAGCTCGTCGCGGTCGCTGGCGGCCGCGCTGCCGCTGACACCGTCATCCGCGGCGGCAAGCTTGTCAACGTCTGCACCGCCGAAATTCTCGAGGGCCAGGACGTGGCCATTTCCGAAGGCCGCATTGCCCTGGTCGGCGACGCCTCAGCCTGCATCGGCGAGGGCACCGAGGTCATCGATGCCGCCGGTGCCTACATTGCGCCGGGCTTTCTCGACGGCCACATTCACATCGAATCCTCGATGCTCAGCGTCGGTGAATACGCCAAGGCCGTCATCCCCCACGGCACCATCGGCATCTATCCCGACCCCCACGAAATCTGTAACGTCCTGGGCCTGGACGGCGTGCGCTGCATGATCGACGATGCGGGACGCACCCCTCTCAAGACCATGTTCGTCACACCATCCTGCGTGCCGGCGGTGCCGGGCTTTGAAGACACGGGCAGCCACATTGGCCCCGAAGACATCAAGGAAACCATGCAGTGGGATGAAATCGTCGGCCTCGGCGAAATGATGAACTTCCCTGGCATTCTCGCCGGTACCGACCACGCCCACCAAATCGTCGGCGAAACCCTCAAGGCCGACAAGGTTGTCACCGGCCACTATTCCCTGCCGGAAACCGACAGCGGCCTCAACGCCTACATTGCCGCCGGTATCCGCTGCTGCCACGAATCCACCCGCCCCGAGGACGTCATCGCCAAGATGCGCCTGGGCATGTATGCGCAAATTCGCATGGGCAGCGCCTGGCAGGATCTACCGGTCATCGCCCGCGCCATCACCGAGCGCGACGTCGACACCCGCTTCGCCTGCCTGATTTCTGACGACACCCATCCAAACACCCTCGTCAGCAAGGGCCACCTCGACTATATTCTCACCGAGGCCGTCAAGGCGGGCATCGACCCTATCACCGCCATCCAGATGGTCACCATCAACACCGCCCAGTGCTACCGCATGGATCAGGAGCTCGGCTCCATCATCCCGGGCAAATGCGCCGACATTGTGCTCTTGGAGGATCTCGAGCACTTCCGCGTCCTCCGCACCCTCATCGACGGCGACACCGTCGCCAAGGACGGCGCCATGACAACAGAGCTCGCGCCATACACCTATCCCGATTGGGCGCGCCACTCCATCCATCTCAAGGACGCCATCACGCCTGACACCTTCAAGGTACCGGCGCCAGCAGGCGCCGACCGTGTCCGCATCCGCGCCATCGAGGTCATTCCCGCCCGCGTCGGCGACACAGAGGTCTTTGCGACTCTCGCCGTCAAGGACGGCCAGCTTGAAAGCGACACCGACCAGGATCTCCTCAAAACCTTCGTCCTGGAGCGCCACCACGAAACCGGCACCATGGGCGTCGGCTTTGTCAAGGGCTTTGGCATCAAAAACGGTGCCATGGCCAGTACCGTTGCCCACGACGCCCACAACCTCCTCGTCGTCGGCACCAATGACGCCGATATGGCACTCGCGGCGAACACCCTCGTCGAATGTGGCGGCGGCATGGTCGCCGTCCAGGACGGCAAGGTTCTCGGCTGCGCCGCGCTGCCAATCGCCGGGCTCATGAACGACGAGCCTGTCGCCGACATGGCCGCCGACGTCGCCGTCCTCGAAGAGGCCTGGAAAACCATCGGCTGCACCATGCCATCGCCATTCATGACCATGGCCCTCATTCCCCTCGCCTGCCTCCCAGAGCTTCGCCTCACCAACCGCGGCCTCGTCGACTGCCGCACCTTCTCCTTCGTGCCCCTCGTCGTCGACGACGCCGAATAAATTCATTTGGATACGCAAAAGGACCGGAATTTTCTCCGGTCCTTTTTTGATGCACACAAACTAGCGCTGTCTATCATCGGTGCGCGCTAAATTCTCCACTGCCTGCTGCATTGCATCCAAACGCGCGCCGAGGCTGTCGACGCTGCGCTGCAATTCGCTAAGGGCTTGCAGTTGGGCCTGCATTTCTCGGCGTCTACGCGAAAAATGCGAACGGATAACAATCACCAGTGGCAGCACCACGAAAATCACAAGAATCGCCCAGATATACCCCCACGCAACACCGGCGTCATAGGTCGCCAGAAAGAGTGTTGTCATTCCCATCCTTTTTCCTCCCTCGTAAATAGCATCCCAGCGTGAAGCACGCCAGGAAGAGATAGCAATAGATCGGTGCCGTCGGCAGCATGATACTGCTGATGGAACCATAGACATGCGCCCCATCCATGGACATCGGCAAACGCATTTGCCAAGGCAGGCGAACGCACCAATACAAGAGAAAGGCGATCCCTGCAGCGATGAGAAAAATCGGCGCAGCCCACTTGCTGACCATCTCTCGCCAGAAAAAGGCCAGGAGCAAACCGTTCACGAGCCACGGCAGCACTTTTGCGAGAATTTGCAACCATAGCAATGCTGGCATGAAGTGCCTCGAATTAGACACCTGGAACCAATCAACCGCCAGCTCGCAGCCAGCAAAAATCAACCAACTGAGCACAATAAATCCCACCACGCGACCCACGCTGTTCATAAAATCCCTCCTCTGCGAAACGCGACTCTTTTCTCCATTATACGCGATGGCGCTGCGGAAATCTATATAGGTGGACAAACGACATCTGTAGAAGGACAAACAACAAGCCAGGGGCCATTTTTTTGCGAATGGTCCCTGGCTTGATTGATTTTGCTAGAAATGTCTGCGCAGGCTGTTGTATGTGTGGTTGAGGAAGACCTCGTGGAAGGTATTTTTGTAATTGCGGCCGAGGGGAATGGTGATGTCGTCGTGGGTCAGCTTGATGCTGTCCTTGTCAAAGCTGCGCACGGCGTCGAGACGCACAATGAAGCCACGGTGCACGCGGCAAAATTCTGCCTCTGGCAAGGTTTTTTCGAGCGCATTCATGCACATGCGCGCCAGATAGACCTCGTCCTTGGTGTGGACCTTGATCCAATTGCGGGCGCTCTCAAAGTAGAGGATTTCGTCGCAATAGAGGCGGGCGTGGCATTTTTTGTTGTCGATGACAAAGGGCACGCGCACCCTTTTGAGGCGGGCGTCAATGGCGTTGAGGGCCTCTCGGACGAACTTGCCCTCGACGGGCTTGGTCAAAAATCGCAAGGGGTTGCAATAAAAGCAGTCCTTGGCGTAGCTCGTGTGGCTGGTGACAAAGATGATGTCGACGCGTTCGTCGAGGGCGCGAATTTCATCGGCGGTGATGATGCCGCTTTTTCGCCCTTCGCCCATTTCCAAATCGAGAAAGACGGCATCAAAACGCTTGCCCGCCTCGAGATAATCCTCGGTCAGCGCCTCGCCGCTGTTGTAGACGGTGATGTCCACCTCTGTCGGCGCGTTGGCCTCGATCGCCTCGATCAGCATCTCACAAAAAATCGCCTCATCGTCACAAATTGCCAGATTCATTGTCATCCCTCCACTCCTTTTTCTCTGATTATATGGTATCGGTTGGGCTAGGGAATTGTCAACGGCAATTTGGTCACAAAAAAATCACATTGCGCGGGGCAATGTGATAAATGTTCGATATTATTCGCTGGCCTTCTGGATGCAGGTCATGGCGTTGAGGCTGCGCGGATAGCCGATGTAGGGCAGAATTTGGGAGACGACGCGGCCGAGGAAGGCGGCGTCGCTTCCGAGGTTCATATTGCCCTTGGCGTGGGCGATGAGCTGCGGCTCGCAGCCGCCTTGCGCTGCCAAAAAACAGAAGGTGATGAGCTCGCGCTGGGCCAGATCCAGCCCGCCGCGGGTGTAATAATCGCCGAAGCAGTTGGCCGCGAGCCAGCGGTTGATATGCCCCGCCTTCCAGGCCTTGCGCATCTGCTCGCCGAAAATTTCTGCCTGGGCACCTGCGCCCTTTTCCAGGCGATCGTCCATGGTCGTACGCGTCTGATCAGCCAGCGGCAGGGCGATGCCGCGGTCAGAAAACACCGCGTTGGTCACCGCCAAAAATGGCCAGGCGCGGCCCATGCCCAGGTAGTCAAAGGCCTGGTAGACCGTTTCCTTGACAGCCGCTGGCGCAAGCCCAGCGTCCAGCGCGCGGCTGAGGAGCTCGCGATAAGCCGCCTCGCCACCGCAGCCGATGAGGCTTGCGAGAATCGCCAGGTAACGCGTCTCCTCTGGCAAGGTCTGACCTTCCTCGTTTGGCACCTCGTCAAAGGCGAAATGCTCAAAGCGCGCCATAAAATCCGGGTCTGTGGTGTGTAGAGATTGATAGTCGTTCATCATTCGTTACCCTCTTCCAATGCATCGTACTGGGCGTTGTCCACCGGCTCGCACCATTCGTTGGACAGCTCCTCGCCCGGCGCTTCAAAGGCCAGATGGCTGAACCACGAGTCCTTCTTGGCGCCGTGCCAATGCTTGACATTGGCAGGGATGGTGATGACCATGCCCGGTGCCAGGCTCACGGCGTCCTTGCCTTCTTCCTGATACCAGCCCTCACCAGCCGTGCAAATGAGAATCTGGCCGCCACCCTTGGACGCGTGATGAATGTGCCAGTTGTTGCGACAGCCCGGCTCAAAGGTCACGTTAGAAATGGCGATGGGATCGCCCGCCTGGGTCAATGGCTTCAAAAAGGACTGGCCAATAAAATATTGGGCGTAGGCCACATTGTCTGCGCCCTTGCCAAAGACGTTGGCCGCTGCAAATTCTTTTTCGTCAACGATTTTCATGATAAAACCCTCCATGTCTCTTATTCTCTCTACACTCATCCTAGCACCACGCATAAACCATGTACAATACCCGTTCTTCATGCTCAGCCATACGCGCCGCGCATACTAAAAAACGCCACGGCGAACCGTGACGTTTGTGGTTGATTAGGCTTGAGCCTTGAGATAGGCGTCGATGGCAGCGGCGGCGTCCTTACCGGCGCCCATGGCCTTGATGACGGTGGCGGCGCCGGTGACAATGTCGCCACCTGCGAAAACGTATGGCAGGCTGGTCTGGCCCTCGTCATTTGCGACGATATTGCCGCGGCTGTTGAGCTCAAGGCCCGGCGTGTTTTCGGTGAGGATTGGGTTTGGCCCCTGGCCGATGGCGACGATGACGGTGTCGATCGGCATTTCTTCCGTTTCGCCCTCGATGGCAATCGGTCTGCGGCGGCCGCTGGCGTCGGGCTCGCCGAGCTCGTATTTTTGCATGACCATGCCGGTGATGACGTCGTTTTCATCGCCGGTGTAGGCAATTGGCGATGAGAGCAGCTTGAGCTGGACGCCTTCTTCGATGGCGTGCTCGAGCTCCTCGGCGCGAGCCGGAATTTCTTCCTTGCTGCGGCGATAGACGATGTAGCTTTCCTCAGCGCCCAGGCGCAGCGCCGTGCGCGCCGCATCCATGGCGACGTTGCCGCCGCCGATGATGGCTGCACGCTTGCCAACCTTGATCGGCGTGGCGTTGTGTGGAAAATCGTAGGCCTTCATGAGATTGGAGCGGGTGAGGAATTCGTTGGCAGAATAGACGCCGTTGAGATTCTCGCCAGGAATGTTCATGAAGTGAGGCAGCCCGGCGCCGGTGCCGACGAAGAAGGCGTCGAAGCCTTCCTCCTCGTGGAGCTCCTGAATATCGTAAAGCTTGCCGACGATGGCGTCGACCTCGATGTGCACGCCCATTTCGCGGATGCTGTTGATTTCGTGCTGGACGATGGCCTTTGGCAGACGGAATTCGGGAATCCCATACATGAGCACACCGCCCGGCGTGTGCAGGGCTTCGAAAATCGTCACATCATAGCCGAGCTTGGCCAAATCGCCCGCGCAGGCGAGCCCTGCCGGACCAGCGCCGATGATGCCGACCTTCTTGCCATTTTTCGCTGGCAGCTCGACAGGCTTTTGTGGCTGCTCGCGGTCCCAATCGGCAACGAAGCGCTCGAGACGGCCGATGGCCACCGGTTCGCCCTTGATGCCGAGAACGCATTTGCCCTCGCACTGGTTTTCCTGTGGGCAGACGCGGCCGCAGATGGCAGGCAGACTGGTGCGCGCCTTGAGACGGCGGGCCGCCTCGTCGAGATCGGCCAGCGCCACCGCTTCAATAAAATCTGGAATCGCCACGTGTACCGGGCAACCCTCAACGCAGCGAGGACGGGCGCATTTGAGGCAGCGCTGCGCCTCGGCGATGGCCGTTTCTTCGTCATAGCCCAAGGCCACTTCCTGGAAGTTGGTCACGCGGACCTTTGGGTCCTGAACGGGCATCTCATGTCTTGGTGCTTTGCTTGCCATTATTTGCTCTCCCCTTCCTTGTGATTGAGACCGATGGTGCATTCGTGGTCGCGCTCGACGGCCTCTGCCTCGAGATCGCGCATGAAACGCGAGCGCTTCATGGCCAGGTCAAAATCGATGAGGTCGCCGTCAAATTCCGGCCCGTCGACGCAGGCAAATTTCGTCTCGTCGCCCACGCGCACGCGGCAGCCGCCGCACATGCCCGTGCCGTCGATCATCACCGGATTCATGCTGACCACCGAGCGAATGCCGCGGGCCTTGGTGACCTTGACACAGTTGTACATCATGATCATCGGCCCAATCGCCCAAACAATGTCGACGCCTTCGTTGTCGCAGGCATCGGCGAGCAAATCGGTGACAAAGCCCTTGTGGCCGACGGAGCCGTCGTCGGTGGCGACACGCACCTCATCGACAGCAGCGGCGAGCTTGTCCTGCCAAAAGAGCAGGTCCTTGGTCTTGGCGCCGATGATGGCGATGACGCGGTTGCCAGCCTTCTTGAGATCGCGGGCAATCGGATAAATTGGCGCAATCCCGACGCCGCCGCCGACGATGACGACGGTGCCGTATTTTTCAATTTCGCTGGCCTTACCGAGCGGACCGACAACGTCGGCAATTTCATCGCCAGGGCGCAGCGTCACAAGCTTCTGGGTGGAATGGCCGAGCGCCTGGATGACGATGGTCACAGTGCCCTTGTCGGCATCGTGGTCGGCAATGGTCAGAGGAATCCGCTCCTCGCCTTCGCCCATACGCACAATCAAAAACTGTCCGGCCTTGGCTTTTTTTGCCAGGCGTGGTGCTTCAACGACCAATTCGTGGGTCGCACCGCCAAGGTGCTTATAGTCTACGATTTTATACACACTAACCCCTTCTTCCTCAAAAAATCCTTGCTCTCCCATCGAGAGCGATCGCTTATTAGTCATTATATAATATTCATGGCTGTTTATAAAGACGGGAAACGGCCATTGTCACGCTAAATTCACAATCGTCAGGAATTTGCGCAAAAAAACGACCCTGCCCCAGCACATGGCTGAGACAGGGTCTGTGATTATTTGTCCTCATCCTCCTGGGAAGGCAGGCCGAGATTTTTCTCTGGCGCGTCCTCGCTAGGGGCTTTCTTTTCTTCGGCAGGCGGATTGGTCCGTGCCGCGGTGTCGTTGCGCACCCATTGGTTGAACTTGGCAGGTTCTTCGTTTTGTGGTGGCATTGGATGATTCACTGGCGCCTCTGGCGTTCTCAAGGTGCCGTCGC
This sequence comes from Peptococcaceae bacterium, assembly GCA_030524315.1. GTDB lineage: Bacteria > Bacillota > Peptococcia > Peptococcales > Peptococcaceae > UMGS1590. The sequence goes on along the minus strand of JAUNGU010000014.1, from coordinate 3,534 downwards.
GTTTTTCCTTGGCGGCTTCTTCAGCAATTTTGCGCTGCTTTTCTTCGTTGAGCTTGGCCAGGTATTCCTTTTCTTCCTTGTCGATGGTTTCCAGGTCCTTGCCATCCATGATGCCCTTGAATTCGAAGGCGTTGATGACCTCGCGTTCCTTGAGGGCGTTGGCCACGGCTTCGAGCTTGTCACGGTGCTCTCTGAGGAGCTGGTGGGCGCGGCTGTGGCACTCGTCCATGATGCGCTTGACTTCCTTATCGATGGAGAAGGCGATGGCCTCCGAATAGTTGCGGTTGTGGCCCAGGTCGCGGCCCAGGAAGACCTGCTCCTGGTCCTCACCAAAGGTGATCGTGCCGAGCTCGTCGCTCATGCCCCAACGGGTGATCATCTGGCGGATGGTGTTGGTGGCGCGCTCAATGTCGTTGGACGCCCCTGTGGAAATTTCGCCGAGGACGATTTCTTCGGCGACGCGACCGCCGAGCATCATCGTCACCTGATGCAAGAGGTGGGTGCGGGTCATGTAGTTGCGATCCTCTTCCGGCAGGCTCATGGTGTAGCCACCGGCGCTGCCACGCGGAATGATCGAGACCTTGTGGATCGGATCACAGCCCGGCAGGAAGTGGCCAATGACGGCGTGGCCTGCTTCGTGGTAGCTGACGAGGTTGAGCTCCGCCTCGCTCATTTTGGCACGGTTTTTCTTTTCCGGACCGGCGACGACGCGCTCGATGGATTGCTCCAAATGCTCCTGGGTGATGCGGGTCAGGCCCTCACGCGCCGCCAGGAGCGCCGCCTCGTTGACGAGGTTGGCCAGATCCGCGCCGGTAAAGCCAGCGGTCTGCTTGGCAATGACGGCCAGATCCACCTCGGCAGAGAGGGGCTTGTTGCGCACGTGCACCTTGAGGATTTCCTCTCGCCCGCGCACATCTGGACGGCCAACGGTGACCTGACGGTCAAAGCGGCCCGGACGCAGCAGCGCTGGGTCGAGAATATCGGGACGGTTGGTGGCGGCGAGGATAATGATGCCCTCGTTGGCGTCAAAGCCGTCCATTTCCACGAGGAGCTGGTTGAGGGTTTGCTCACGCTCGTCGTGGCCGCCGCCCACGCCAGCGCCACGCTGACGACCGACGGCGTCGATTTCGTCGATGAAGATGATGCAAGGGCTGTTTTTCTTGGCCTGCTCGAAGAGGTCGCGGACGCGACTGGCGCCGACGCCGACGAACATTTCAACAAAGTCCGAGCCGCTGATCGAGAAAAATGGCACCCCGGCCTCACCGGCAACGGCGCGCGCCACCAGGGTTTTACCTGTCCCCGGAGGGCCAAAGAGCAGCACGCCCTTTGGAATCTTGGCGCCGATGGCCTTGAATTTCTGTGGCTTCTTGAGGAAGTCGACGACCTCCGCCAGCTCCTCCTTGACCTCATCGGCCCCGGCCACATCGTTGAAGGTGATGCGCTTGTCGTTGTCGACGGTCATGCGCGCCTTGCTCTTGCCAAATTGGGAAATTTTTCCGCCGCCGCCCTGGGTCTGGCTCATAAAGAAGAAGAACAAGCCCACCAAGAGCAGGATTGGCAGGAGATTGCCCAAAAGGGTCATCAGCGCTGATGGCTCAGGGGTTTTCTCCTGGGTCACCTCGACGCCCTGGTCGACGAGCTTCTGGGTCAAATTGTCGTCGCTCTTGGAAATTGGCATCGAAAAGGCCTGGCCTTTGTTGGTTTGGCCGCTGATTTCCTGATAGTTGTCATAAGTCGTGATGGTGACCTCTTTGATGTTGCCCTTTTCCACATTTTCCATGAACTCGGTGTAATTTTGACCATAGACCTGCTCTTGCTGCTCTGTGGTGCCGTTACGGCCGAAAAATTCTATCATGGAAAAAAATAGCAGAAAAATGACGAGGTACACCGCGAAACTTTTCCACGCTGTTTTTTTCATATAGCCTCCTATTTCATCTCTTTAAATCATTCTACGTCCACACACGCCGATTGTTCAGCGAGTGTAATATTCAGATGAACCTTCAAAAAGGTAACACTATTATAATACATGAGTCGAGGCGACTCTGCAAGGAATGGTATCCAAATTACTTCTTTTATTTTTATGTCATAAACCACCGGCCAAACCTGGCGCAGGAGAGGCGGCAGGGCGTGTTCCTGAAAAATTTTCTTGAGGGATTTGTGGCCAAGATTTTTCACAGCAATCTCATCGCCACTTCGGGCGGCGCGTACCCCAAAATCATCGCCGAGGGCAAGCTGCGCCGCCAAAAATTCCTGTCGCCAGCTACCATCCTCCACGCGTTGCCATTCGCCCTCGGGCCGGCGGCCCACATAGAGCCAGCGCCGCGTCACCTCAAAGACAACACCGCCGCCCAGGTCTGTGCGCCCGCGACCCGCAGCCAAGAGGCGACGACAGGCCGCCACCATCTCATAGCGCAGGGTGCTACGCCCGCTGCTGTAGCCTTCGACGAGCGCTTGCAGGAGGGCCGAAAACACCGCCGCATGGGCAGAAAGGAGTGGCGCCCGCTCCAGGAGGCACCAACTCGGCGCGCGCATATAGCGGGTGCTGTCTGCTAGATTCTGCGCTTCCTGAGCGAGATACTCCCAGGCGCAGGCGCTGCTATCGGCCAAATGCCCCAGAGCGCGCACGAGGCCGGGGTTGATTTCTTCCAGCTCGGGCAACACCCGATGGCGCAAATCGTTGCGCAGATAGCGCGTGTCGGCGTTGCTCTCATCGGTGACCCAGCGAATGCCGCGCGCTCGCGCGTAGGCCTCGAGCTCGGTGCGGCTACATGTGATGAGGGGCCGCAGCAGCTGGCCGCTGGCTAGGGGCATCGCCGCCAGACCCTTGAGCGAGGTGCCGCGGAGAATGTGCATGAGCACCGTCTCGGCGCGGTCGTCGGCGTGGTGACCCAAGGCGATCCACTGCGCCCCCTGGGCCTGTCGCACCGCCTCCAGCGCCTCATGGCGCAGCCGATGGGCCTCGGCCTCGAGATTGCCGCCCGCTGCACAGGCCGCCGCCACATCCACACGCCGCCCGATGAAGGGCAGGCCGTAACGCGCGCAAGCCGCCGCCACAAAATCCCACTCGGCGTCCGAGGCGGCGCGCAGATGGTGGTGCACATGACAGACCACAATCGCAAATCCCAGCTTCTCGCGCAGGCGCCAGAGCATATCGAGTAGCGCCATCGAGTCGCAGCCGCCGGAGACGGCAGCGACGATTTTTTCACCCGGCCGGACGTGGGCAGCGAGGCTATTCTCGGCGGCAGCCAGAACGCGCGCGTCAACGTCAGTTGCCATGGCAGAGCTCCAGGAGCTGGCCGAAGAGGAGATCGGTGACGCTGACGGTGATGGTCTCGGTCTCGAGCAGCTTCATGACGCGGATGGCAATGTCCAGCCCCTGGGTGATAATGTCGGCGCGGCCGCTGCCGAGTCCCGGCAGCGCCTGGCGTTTTTCGATGGGCATGGCAGCCAAAAGCTCGTTGACCTGCTCGATGGCGTTCAGGCCGTAGGTCATCTGATGGATGAGGCGCGGCTCATAGGTCGCCATGCCTTCAA
>JAUNGU010000013.1 GCA_030524315.1 Peptococcaceae bacterium | reverse complement strand
ATACGCTATATATGAGAAAAAGGCCATCTTTCGATGACCTTTTTCGACAAGCTGACACCTCGCTCGGTGGGAGCGAGGTGGGTGGGATCGTGCAACAGCGTTTGGCCAGGATGGTCCTCTGTGATTTTTAATGAATGCAATAATAAGTGTGTTTCTACATCAAAGCGTCCTTTATATGGGGTGTGATTTTCTCCTCAACAATGTCCGGCAATTGTTCAGCTGTCGTGTAGACCATTTCGCTGTAGAGCATCTGATTATTTGGTTTGGCGAGAATGTGGGTCACAATGAATTTATCCGCAGCCTTTTTGCTCGCGTCGCCATTGCGCAATGATTGGATGATGTATTCTGGATTATGATGTTTGTCCTTGCCAAAGCACAGAGTAAATTCTCCTTCTGTGGTTCCAAAAGAAAAAGATGCTGTATTGGTATGGATATCCTGTAGCATGTAGCACTGCTTTTCAAATATCTGGCTCAGCTTTTTGAGATGTTTCATTTTCTTTTTATAGGTATCTAATGGGTGACGGCTTGAAAAATAAAACTGTGCAGCTTCCAGCTGATGTTCAATTGCCAAATCGTAAAATCGTCTCGCAGGCAGTGTACTTTCGACGCCTACCAAGTGCTTAAAAGCATCCTCTCTAAATACGACTTCTATGAATCTCCCATCAAACACAAATAAATATTTTTTCCCAACAAATATCTGTTTATAAAGCTGCGCAGCCTGTTCAATTTCAGATACAATATATTTTAACTGTTTTAGTTTGCCATTTATCCTTTTTTTCATGCTATCCACCTATCAATGGTAAAAAAAATGCCGAGTAACAAAGTCACTCGGCATTTGACGTACGGTTTTATGCTGGCTGTCAGCCTGGATATCCTCTCGAATATCTGATATCCGCCAGCTTTTTTAAGTCGCTGGCGTCGACTCGCCGTATCTCCCTGGCGTGGGCTGGGTACCCTCACGAGTACCAGGTATCCTCAGGCTTTTTACCCTGCCCTGAGTGCAGCTCAGCTTTTACGTGCCGTATCACGATGTGTATTTTTATTGTATCATACTTTTTCTTGGTTGCAAGAACAATCTTGGCTCAACCTGTCCATTCCATTAATCGACGAGGTCGACGTTGATGTAGTTGGCTGGGTCGACGCGGTTAGTGCCATAGACGAGGGTTTCGAAATGGAGGTGTGGACCGGTGACGTTGCCTGTGGCGCCCATGAGGGCGATGGTTTGGCCTTGCTTGACGGTGTCGCCGACGCTGACCTTGTACTCGGAGAGGTGGGCGTAGCGGGTGACGAGGCCGGATGGATGCTCGATGTCGATGCAGTTGCCATAGGTGGAGAACCAGGAGGCGCGGATGACCTTGCCTTCTTGGGCGGCATAGATTGGGGTGCCGGTTGGGCCGGCAATGTCGACACCGAGGTGGAAGTCGCCAGAGACGCCGCCGACTGGGTCGATGCGGTAGCCGTAGTGGGAGCTGATGGTGGTGACGCTGGTTGGCCAGAAGAGGGTATCAGCGACGAGGCCATTGCCTGCGGTGACGGTCTTCATTGGCACGACGCTGGTGCCGATGGTGCCGGAATTGCTACCACTGTTGCTGCCAGAATTGGAGCCGTTATTGGAACCGGAATTATTGCCGCTGTTGTTATTGTTGTTGTTGTTGTCTGGTTTTTCGACGTCAGGATAGGTGACGTCTGGTTTTTCAACCTCTGGTTCTTCTGGTTCTGGCTCAGGCTGTGGTGCCGGTTCTTCTTCGGCTGGTGCCTGGTAGGTGGCCAGGTTGTACCAGAAGGATTTGTCGGTGGTCCAGACGCTGGAGGCGCCTTTCTTGGCCTTGAGGACGAGGATGTTGTCGTCAGAGAGGCCGAGGTCGGCGGTTTGGATGATGGCCTGGAAGAAATCGAGACCCACGTAGGTGACGTTGTTGACGTTCTTGAGGGCGTAGGTATCGCCGCCTTTTTTGATCTGGATGCCGCCATCGTCATCGGTAAGGTAGAGCTCGTAGCTCACGCCTTCCTTGGAGAGCTGGATCTTTTGCTGACCTTCTGGCTTCCATTCGACATCGAGGGCTTCATTGCGCATGGCGCCGAAGGTGTCGCGCAGTGGCAGATAGGTGGCGCCGTCAATTTCAGCGGCCGGGTTGTCGAGGCTGACGTAATCATAGCCGAGGACGGCGGTGTCGCCAGCGCTGTTCTGGTTGGAATCAGGGGCCTGGGTGCTGCCGTTATTGCCTGCGTTGCCGTTGAGCTGATTGGTGGCGGCATACATGGCATCGGCGGCGGCCTTCATATCTGGCATGCTGGTGCCCTGGGTGTCCTCTGCGCTGGCTGGCGCTGCGCCGATGCTGGCCATGGCTGCGACAGTGCAAAGGGTCAGCGTGGCGGTCCATTGTCTAAAATTCAAAGGGGGTCACGTCCTTCCTAGAATCGGTTGTATCATAAAAAATGGTCAATCTTTTTCGCTCCCCTTATATTACTTTAATCTTCTTTTGTTGACCAGAGGTCCGGGCGCTTTGTCATAAAACTGTTACCGCACCGGCGACTATGTTCTGGCAGGGAAAAATGCACCTACTAGATATAGTTCCCCGCTGCAACATTTTGCGCAGGCGCCGAGATAGGGTGACAAGTCTGTCACTTTTTTGTAGGAAATTGGGCGCTATATAATAGAAGGAAGTTGGATTTTTGGGCAACAAAAAACCACCGCGCTGGCGGTGGCTAGGGTATTTTCATGCACAAATGGCTTATCACGCACGTTCATACACCTGTATAATAATGGTGTTGTCGTCAACCATCCTGGCAACAGGAGGGAGGTGCGTTGAAATGGAAGAGAATTTCTGTTCCTTTCTAATTGCTGTCATGGCAGGTGTTGTCTCGCACATCATCAGCAAGTGGCTGGACAGCAATCGATGATGATCAGCCCAATAAAAAAACCACCGTTCGCACCGGTGGTTTTTTTGTGCATTGAAATGTCAAATTTCTGTTCCTTTCTTTGACATCTGTAGGATAGCATAGATGCGCCCGGCTGTCAATCCTGCTGGGCTTTTTTGGCGGCTTCCTTGCTGCTGCGTTCGAATTCTTCACGGGTCATGACGTCGACGACGCGGAATTGGATGTCGCGAACTTCGAGACCGGTCATGGCTTTGATCTCGGCGCGGACGGCGGTTTTGATCTGCTCGAAGATTTGCGGTGCCGAGGCGCCGTATTCGAGGATGGCCTTGATTTCGATGCTGGCGGCAGCGCCTTCGACAGAGGCGGTGACGCCCTTGGCGGATTTTGACGAAGCGCCGAGGCTGGAGGCAAAGCCGCTCATGAGGCTGCCTTTCATATCGAGGATGCCGGTGATTTCGCGGGCGACGGTGCCGGTGATTTTTTCGATGACACCGTCGTCGATGATGAGGCGGTCGACGCCTGCAGATGGGGTGGTTTGCTGTTCACTCATGATGGTTCATCCTTTCTCAGAAATCGCTATTTCATAAAGGGGTTGTCGTCGATGAAGCGGTCCTTGAAGCGGCGGATGCGCGCCTCCAGGCGCGGGTTGCCATCGGCGCGGCTGCCAATGACGTAGCCGCAGGCCAAAAGCGCGCCGACGAGGAAGGTCTTCCAAAAGCCGAAACAGAGGATGCCGATGCCGCAGAGAAGGCCCAAGAGCATCCAGATGCAGGTGTGGGGATGGGTGCTGACCCAGCTGCGCAGGCGCGCCAGCATTGGCCCAGTGGGCGCCGGCGTCGGGCGCTCGACGGGCGCCGATTTTGCAGCGGGTGCAGGCGCATCGTCAGGGTCCCACCAGAGGTGGTCGGTGGAGGTGTGGACGCTGGTGCTTTCGACAGGTGCGGCGTCGGCGTCGGTATCCCACCAGGGCGCGTCATTTGAGGCGCGGGTGTCGGTGTCCCACCACGGGGTTTGCTTGTCACTCATTTGCTACCCTCTCCTTCCTGGGGATCGACGTGCTTGATGGGCGGGGTGTAAAAGGCGAGGTCGATGCGGCGCGGCGTGACGCCGGTGGTGGCGCAGATGGCGTCGCTGATGCGGCTGCGCATGGCCTCGTGCTGCACGGGCAGGTTGCTATCCGGCGCGATGCCGATGCGCACACGCACGCGGCAGTCGGGGGCGCGGCGCTTGCCGCCCGAGAGGCGAATCTTGGTGCGGCTTTCCTGAACGCCGGGGAAGCCATCGACGGCGGTGTAGACAATGTTTTTGAGGGCGGTGCGGCTGATGGTGACGCTGCCGCCCTCCTGCTCGAGAGCCATCAACGGATAGCTGCGGCGGCTGAAGATGCCGCGCAAAATGAAGAGCAAGCCAATCCCAGCGCTCACCCCCGCGCCGTAAAGGAGGACGTAGAGGGCGACAGTGGCATTGATTTGCGCGGGCAGGCCGCCAAAAAAGAGCAGGTAGCCGCTGGCCAGGGCATAGCCCACGAGAATGAGGCCGACGAGGCAATAGATGATTTTTGTGAGACGGTTCATAATAAACACGCTTTCAAAGATTAGTCGTTTTCGAGAAGGGCTTGGTAGATGCGCCGCTTGGGCAGATTAAAGCGGGCGGCGGCGTCCTTGGCGGCGGCGTTGGTGCTGGTGCCGTCAGCCACGAGGGCGCGGGCGTGGGTCAGCGCAGCAGCGAAGGCGTCCTCTTCGGAGAGGATTGATGCGCTGGCACCGGCGAGAATGAGGACGAACTCACCGCGGGGCGCGTTGGTCTGGAAATGGGCGAGGACATCGGCGCAGCTTGCGCGCACGACCTCCTCGAAGCGCTTGGAAATCTCGCGCACACAGGCGAGCTCGCGGTCGGGCCAGCGCGCGGCGAGGGCGGCGAGGGTATCGGTGAGGCGGTGGGGCGATTCGTAGAGGATGGCGGTGGCGGTCTCGTGCGCCAGGGCGTCGAGACGGGCGTCGAGGTCTTTTTTCTTGCGGGGCAGGAAGCCCTCAAAAAGGAAGCGATCAGCGGCAATCCCCGAAAGCACCAGCGCCGTCAAGGACGCCGAAGCGCCGGGCAGCACCGTATAGGGCAGCCCAGCCTCGCGCATGGCGTTGACGAGGTCAAAGCCCGGGTCGCTGATTACGGGCATGCCCGCATCGCTAATGACGCAGACCTGTTTGCCTGCGCGCACGTCATCGAGAATGCGCGTGATGCGCGAGGCGGGCGAATGGTCGTGGAAGCTCGCCAGGGGCTTTGTGATCTCAAAGTGGCGCAGGAGCTTTAAGCTATTGCGCGTGTCCTCGCAATAGATGATGTCGGCATCTTCCAAGGCGTGGAGGACGCGCAGGGTGATGTCGTCGAGGTTGCCGATGGGCGTGGCGCAGAGATAGAGCATGCCCTGGGGCTTGTCGTCGGTTGCTTGCATGGGGACCTCCTTAGGACGAGGGGTTGTACCAGGATTGAATCGTCGGGCGATAGCAGCCCGCGTTGTCGTAGATGTAGAGGGGCTCCTCGAGGACCAGGTCCTGGGCGCCGAGGTAGCAGCATTCGAGGAGAAAGAGCTTGGCGGCCTCGCCCTCGCGGGCGTAGACGGGCTGCAAACGCACAGGCTTGCATTTATGAGCGCGGGCCACCGAGAGCACCTCGTCAAGGCGCGCCGTGCGGTGGATCAAGGCCAGACGGCCGCGCTCGCGCAGGGCGAAGGCGGCAAAGGCAAAGACGTCGTCGAGGGTGCAGGTGTGCTCGTGGCGCGCCAACGCTGTCTCATCATCGGGGCAGGAGGCGCCGTGGCCAATCTTGAAGAAGGGCGGGTTGCAGGTGATGAGGTCGTAGCGGCGCTGGTGACAGGCGTCGCGTTGCCGCAGATCGCTGGTGGCAAAGTCGAGGGTCACTGGGGCGATGCCGTTGCGAGCGCCGCTGGCCTGGGCAGCCGCGACGAGCTGGGGCTGGATGTCGGTGCCGAGAATGTGGGCACCGGGAAAGCGCGCCGCCAAAATCAGGGCGACGATGCCCGTGCCGGTGCAAATATCGAGAATGTGAGCGCCGCTCCGAGCGCTCGCAAAATGCGCCAAGAGCACAGCATCGATGGAAAATCGCAGGCCGCCGCGGCGCTGGTAGATGCCCCAGCCGTTCAAGGCAATGTCGGTCCATTCGAGATCTGGGGCCGGATTATTTGGAAGAATTGGCGCCATTGCTCTTGCTCCTATTGCTGGATCTGCGTGGGCGGCTGGATTTGCTTTCGTTGCGGTCGTTGCGATGCTCGGCGCGCGGGGTCATGTCCTGCTGGCGCTTCTGCTTTTTTGGGCGACCGGATTTGTAGCGATCAGTTTTCTTACCAGATTTTTTGCTCTGGGTGTTCTTTGGGCGCTTGTCGGATTTTTCCGAGCGCTGTTTTTTCTCGCCATTTTCTTTAGGAGCGCTATTATAAGAGCGCTGCTTGCCCATGGCGCGGTCGTTTTCGAGGGCGCGGGTGGTGTTTTCCACCAAGGAAATGTCAAAGAGAGGCTGCTCCTCGCTGGCAGGCTGGTCGGGGTCGGCGCTGGCGCGCTGGATGACGTTGGACTCGTCGTGGGTGTCGACGCCGGCGCAGCCCGGGCAGGTGTCACAGCCCGACTCGGCGCGGCGCTTGGCCTCCCTGGCTGCTTCGCGGGCGAGGCGATTGCTCTCGACGTAGTGGGCATTTTCGTAGTTGAGGCAGCAGAGCAGGCGACCACAGCAGCCGCTGATCTTCGTCGGATTGAGGGACAGGTTCTGCTCCTTGGCCATTTTGATGGAGACAGGTGAGAAGTCGGTGAGAAAGCGGTGGCAGCAGAGGGGCTCGCCGCAGATGCCGATGCCGCCGATGATTTTGGCCTCGTCGCGGACGCCAATCTGGCGCAGCTCGATGCGGGTATGGAAGACGGCGGCGAGCTCCTTGATGAGCTCACGAAAATCGACGCGCTCGTCGGCGGTGAAGTTGAAGATGACCTTGCTGCAATCGAAGGTGTACTCGACGTTGACGAGCTTCATATCGAGGCCGCAGTAGGCAATTTTATCCTGGCAGATGGCGTAGGCATCCTTGGCGGCGCGAAGGTTTTGGGCGTGGACGTTGGCGTCCTCCTCGGTGGCGACGCGGATCAGGGGCTTGATGGATTTGTCGAGGTCCTCCTCGGGCATCCAATGGGTGCCGAGGGCGACGCGGGCGTATTCAATGCCACGGACGGTTTCGACGATGACGTAGTCGTCCTTGTCGAGCTTTTCGCCCAGGCTGTCAAAATAGTAGATTTTTCCGGTGCGTTGGAATTGCACCCCGATGATATCGGGCATAGAATTCTCCTTTCTAGGCGCGGTGGCACCTGGCGGCTTGTATGAGTAAGGCCCCCAAAATATGCGAGGGCTCGGTGTTGGTTTCGAGACGCGCGAGGGCGGCAGTGGTCGCATGCAGGACCTGGGTCGCCACAGCTGGCGAGAGACCGTCGCGCACGCGCCCATGAAGCAGATCGCGGTAGTAGCGACGCATGAGCAAAATCTCCTCGCGGACGCCGTCGCGATCGCTGCTAAAGCCCTGGGCAAAGCGCAGGAGCTTGCCGTCGTGGCTGGACGCGAGATTTGGCAGGAGGGCGTAGAGGGCATCGCGGCGGCCTGTGACCCGCTCACGCAGCTCGGCATCCGTAATGATGGCGCGGGCGCGGTCGAGGGCGCCCTCGGCCAGCTGCACCGCCAAGGCAATCGTCTCGGCGTCGCTAGATCCTGCCAGGAGCTGGGTCAGCGCCGCATCTGAGAGGGGCCGAAAGCGCACGCGCTGGGCCCGGGAGCGAATCGTCTCGGGCAGGCGCTCGGCCTGGCGCGTGAGGAGGATGAAGCAGCTGTCGCCGCGGGGCTCCTCCATCGTCTTGAGAAAGGCGTTGGCCGCCTCGATGCCCATCGCGTCAGCGTCCTCGATGATGACGACCTTGGTGCCGCCGTATTCAGACGTCTGCGCCAACGCGGCGCGAAGATCGCGGATCTGCTTGATCTTGATGGTGCGGCCGTCGGGGGCAAGCACGTGACAATCGGGATGGGTGCCCGCGGCGATCTGCCTGCAGGCGGCACAAACGCCGCAGCTGTCGGCATCCGTCGGCTGCTCGCAGAGAAGGAGGCTTGCCAGGGCCAGGGCCGTCTGCTTTTTGCCCGCGCCCTGGGGCCCGTCGAAAATATAGGCGTGGCTCAGCCGATGGTGGGCGTAGGCGCGGCGCAGTTGGGTGATGGCCACGTCCTGGCCGATGATCTCAGAAAATCGCATGCTTGCCTCCTATCTAAATGATGATTCTATTATAATCTGTTTTTTGCAGGCTTTCAATTTATCTCGCGGCTTTGGGATTGTCAAAATTTATGCCAGCACCTCGACGAGGGTTTTCGGGTCGCGGCCGCTGGCGCGCCAGATCTCGACAATCTCCTCGGAAATGTGCTCGCCCGGCAGCATCAGCGGAATTCCCGGCGGATAGGGCTCGAGGATGGCGGCGGCGGTGCGGCCGACGGCGGCATCCAGCGGCAGAGACGCGCGCGGCGCAAACCAGGCATCGCCCATGGCGCAGTCAAAAATTGGCGCGGCGGGATTGTAGCAGGCCTGGGGAATCGACGCTTGACCATCCTGGAGATTGCTTTCATTCGCCACAAGGGGCAACACGCCCTCCACGTCGTCGCCATTAATGCCTGCCATGAGCAGGCAGCCGCGGCCGTCGGTCATTTCCGGCTCGGCGCCCGCCGCCCGCAGCCAGTCGCCGATGGCCTCGCCGCTTGCCGTCGGGCTCGTGAGGTAAATTTTGAAGGGGTCCTGGTGCCAATACTCGCGGCGCTCGAAGACAAGAGCGCGCTGTCCTTCCTCATAAAGGACACGCATTTTTTGATACAGCGCGTCGATGCGCGCCTTTTTGTCGCCCATGGCCGCTTGATTAGCAGGATCGTCCAGCCAAGCGCCCGCCTGCTCGAGGCTCGCCATGAGGAGATAGCTCGGCGAGGTGGTGTGGAGCATGGCGACGGCGCGAGCCAACGGCGCGACGAGGTCGGCGCGACCTATGAGCATGATGCTCGCCTGGGTCAGGCAAGGCGCTGTCTTGTGCACGCTCTCGATGACGACGTCGGCGCCCAACGCCAGCGCCGAGGGCGGCGTCGCGTCTGTGACAAAATGAGCGCCGTGGGCCTCGTCGACGATGGTCGTAAGCCCCGCCTCGCGCGCGATCTGGAAGAGCTCGCTGTTGCGCCAGGTGATGCCATGGTAGGTCGGGTGCACCGCCAAAAGATGCTTGCAATCGGGATGAGCCTGAATCGCCGCGCGCAGCTCCTCAGGCGCGACGCCTAGAGGAATGCCCAGATCCGCATCCAGCGTCACCGGCAGAAAAATCGGCTCGGCGCCAGAGAGGGCAAGGCCTTGATAAATGCTCGAGTGGGCATGACGCGGCACAAAAACCTTGCACCCGCGGCAGAGACCGAGAATTGCCGCCTTGAGACCCAGGGAGGTGCCACCGAGGAGGTACTGCACATGGGCGCAGCCGCGCGCCGCCGCCCACGCCGCCATCGATGCCTTGAGCACGCCCTCGGGATGGGCGAGGTTGTCGAGGCCGGGAATTTCTGTGAGATCGTATTGCCAGATGTCCGCACCCCAGGCGTCGAGCAGCGGCTGGGGCACAACCAGGCCGCTCTTATGGCCAGGGGTGTGAAAGCTCTTGTCGTGAAGCAATACTTTTTCTTGGAGCGCATCCCATAGCGGGGTTTTCATAAAGATCTTCCTTTCTCGCGGGCCGATAAATTTGCAAATCATGGCCATCGCTATTGTAGGATTTTTCAACAACGGATATAATAATAGGATAAATGAACGAATGATTTCCGGTGACAAGCCGGAGGGGGAACATACAATGAGCAATGACAATTGGGAATATCCACATTTTGAGGCGCTCTACACGGTAGCCGAGGATATCTACCGCTTCTCGCCGTGGGAAATCGGCATCGAGCCTTTTGTGCTGATGGATCCCGAGCATCCCGAGGCCTACGTGGTGGTCGTCTTTGAAGAAAGCGGCGACGGCGTTTTCTATGTGCGCCTGCTTTTGGGCGCCGAGGGGCTGCGCGCCTGGATGGTCGAGGACAGCCTTGATGAGAACGACGAGAATTTCGTCATCGAGGAGGCCGTCGGCCGCTACGAGGGGCTGTATCTGGAGGTTGGCTTCAACACAGACGACCTCAACAATTTTGAAAAGCGCCTCACCTCGGGCCGCGAGCGTATCATCACCTTCCGCCGCCAGCGTCCGGGCTACGGCATGGCAAGCATCGTCGACAGCCGCGACTACGCCCATCTGCACCGCTATTTGCGGGCGATTTTGCAGCTTTTGACGCGACAGATGCTGGGCGACCACGTCAACGCGACCTTTTCCTCGCGCCTCGACGGCCACCAGCCACGCTTTACGGCGGCGGCCTTTGCCTTGGGCGAATCGGTGCCCGAGCCTGCGGAGGATTTCGTCTTTGACCGCAAGCGCATGATGAAGGCGCAGCCGATGGCCGTCGACGAATTCACCAACGCCCGGGTCATGCACCTGGAGGTGGGTGATCAGATCATGGAGCTCTTTTATTTCTACCTGCCGTCGATGGCCGACAAAAAAGGGCGATTGCCGCGCGCCTTCTTCCTGGTGGATCTCGAGACGGGCTTCATCGAATGGAACGACGTGCAAATGGCCGACGACGACTGGCGAGAAAATCTCCTGCGCGCCCTCTGGGACTATTTCTTCGAAATTGGCGAACGGCCGGAGCGGCTTATTTTCTCCAACCTTTCTGCCTATGTGGGCATGCGCATGGATTGCATCCGCGCCGGAATTTTCACCGAATGGGTGCCCCACAGCTACATTGGCAAGGAAATTCTTGAAAGCTACCTCTCGGCGACCCATCTCAAAGCACACCAGCTCTTTGAGGACCATTTTCCAAAGGAACCTTATTAAGACAACGCAAAGGACAGTAAGCATCGATGGATGGCTACTGTCCTTTTTTCGAGCGCTCTATTTTATTGTCGGCCGCTCTCCATCCAGTCGCTGATATCCAGAGTAAAGAGGATGCCCGTGTTTGGCGCATCAAAATTGATGACCGAACGGATGCCGTCGATGATGGTCTTGGTTTTTTCCTGGGCGGCAACGATCATGACGATTTCTTTTTCTGGCTCGATTTCCAGATGCACGAAATGCTTGACCTTTTCGGCGCCGCTGCCGTGGCCATGGAGCACAGTGGCACCAGGGGCTCCGGCCTGCTGGGCGGCGTCGATGATGTCGTCGCCGCGGTTTTTATCAACGATGATCATAATGAGCTGCTTGTTCATGCTACTGTCTCCTTTATCAACAACAATGCCTGCTTCTTCCTCCATGCGACGGATGCCCAAGACCTCGGACAGTGGCAGGGTGAAGGCGAGGCCCCCTTTTTTGCGCGCTTCGACATGGGCCTGGCGAATGGCGTCGCGCACCTTCTGCCCAGAGGCGGTGCGATGCACGACCATGACCATGGCGCAGCGCTCGCTGTCGAGGCCAAGGAGGCGCAGAATGCCGCTGAAAATATGGTTCTTGCCGTAGATCCATGTGGCGCCACGGGCGTGGATCTTGGCCAGATGGAGCTTGACACTTTTTTCCAGCTTTGGCTCGACAAAGCCCATGGTTAAGCTATAGATACTCAAGCAAATTCCTCCTCTTCTGTCGTCGCATTTTCCTGTTCGTAGAGACGGCGACGTTTGCGTTCATAAATTAAGCCAAAGATTTGCAAGGTGATCAGCGGCGTCAGCGCCACCATGGCAATGACGCCGAAGGCGTCGAGGACGCTGGCCGAGCCCGAGGATTCGGCAGCGATGCCCTGGGCAAAGGCGAGGACGAAGGTCGCCGTCATCGGCCCCGAGGCGACGCCGCCCGAGTCAAAGGCGATGCCCACAAAGAGGGGCGGCGTGAAGCGGCTGAGAATGATGGCAATGAGATAGCCCACCAAGAGCAGGTGCCAGAGCTGCATGTCGGTAATGCGCAGTCGCAGTACCGACATGACAATCGCCAGGCTGACGCCAATGGCAAAGGACACGAGAATGCTGTTTTTATGGATGGTGCCGCCGCTGATCTCCTCAATTTGTTCGGTGAGGACGTGGACCGACGGCTCGGCGAGAATGACCACGAGCCCGATGACCGCCCCCACGAGCACATTGGTGATGAGGGGCGCGTGGGCCAGCGTCATGCCAATGACCGTGCCCGCCTCCATGAAGCCTGCGTTGACGCCCGTGAGAAAGAGCACAAAGCCCAGATAGGTATAGACAAAGCCCACGCAAATATGGCGGA
Organism: Peptococcaceae bacterium; assembly: GCA_030524315.1. GTDB lineage: Bacteria > Bacillota > Peptococcia > Peptococcales > Peptococcaceae > UMGS1590. Next base: position 25,750 of record JAUNGU010000013.1, on the reverse strand, counting down.
AGGAGCGCTTTGGCAGCTTGAGGGCAAAATGCTGAGCGAGGATGGTGATAACAACCAGCGGCAAAATCGCAATGAAAACCTCGCGGGCAATGTGGCTCGCCGTTTCCAAAAAAGGCAGGAAGATGCCGGTGGTCGTTTCCTCGACGGCGTCCGAATCGCCGACAATATCTGTCAGCCCGCTGGCCAGCGCCATGATCATGACAGCGAGCATGGGCCCGCCGCTGGCGATGGCCGTGAGGCCGAAGGCGTCCTCCTCGGATTTTTTCGAGGAGACGCTGCTCACACCGAGGCCCAAGGCGAGAATGAAGGGCACCGTCATCGAGCCGGTCGTGGCGCCGCCTGCGTCAAAGGCGATGCCGAGGAAATTGTTCGGCGCCAGGTAGGAGAGCACGAGGATGATCGCATAGATAATGAAGAGAAAGTTCTTCAGGGGAATCTGAAAAACAATGCGCAAGAGCCCCACCGCCAGCATGATGCCGACGCCCAGGGAGACGACGACGAGCACCGGTGCCACACCCAGGGTCTCGCCAGTGGCGGTGGCAATTTGCTTGGCAAGGACGAGGAGGTCCGGCTCGGCAATGTTGATGGAAAAGCCGAGGACGACCCCTGCCGCCACGAGAATAAAGAGGGATTCTCGGCGCACAACAAAGTTACCGATGGCGTTGCCCACCGGCGAAATGGCAATCTCGACGCCAATGAGGAAAACCGTCAGGCCGAGGATGATGAAGACGGCACCGAGGAGAAAGCGCTCAAACACGTCGCCCTCCAGGGGCGTCAGAAAAATATGGAGCAGGACCACCAAAATGGTGACCGGCAATACAGAAACCAGGGTTTCTTGAAATTTTGAAAGCAGTAGGTTCAAATCACAACATCCTTTCTATAGCTGCGGAGGGCGCCTACTCGGCGTCCTCAGAATGGACGGGATAATGCTTGCGGATGACCTTTTCGAGCTTGACACGCGGAATCCAGGCCTCGTGGCCACAACCGGTGCAGCGGATGCGAAAATCCATGCCGACACGGGTGATTTCGAAAACCTTGGAGCCGCAGGGATGGGCTTTTTTGAGCTCGACGCGATCGCCGACTTGAAGCTTCATAGGCATGGTGCTCTCTCCTTTCGAAACATATCAGTGGGACAATTGTTGCTGCAAGCCCAACGCCGAGAGGCTGTGGATGCACTCGGCGCGCAGCGCTCGCAAAATGGGATAGGTGTCGGCCTTGCTTGAGGAAAACGTCAGCCGTAGCACGGCGCCGGTGCCGACAATGTCCTGCACGCCCATGAGGCTACAGGGGCTCGTCAAGCGCTCTTTGAACTGCTCGTTGATGCGCTCGCAAATTTTTAAGAGCGCTCTTTCACCTTCGTCCAGACGGCTCGCATCGTGGATGCGCACATCAAAATATTCGGTGACCGGCGCCTTGGAATAATTAACGACGGTGTTGATGTCGCCATTGGGAATGGTGACGATCTCGCCATGGTCGGTGCAAATGACCGTGTGGCGCACAGTAATGTTTTCGACGGTGCCGCAAAATTCGCCGATTTTGACATAGTCGCCGACATTGAATTGGCGCTCGACGAGGATAAAGACGCCGTTGATCCAATCGAGGATCATGTTCTGGCTGATAAAGACGAGCGCCGCACCGGCAATCCCGGCGGAAGCGGCAAGGCCGCGCATATCAAAGCCAAAGAGGCTCAAAATAGCGATGGCGCCAAAAATCAGAAAGCAGTAAAAAATAATGCTCTGAACCATATGCCGCGCCGTTTCCAGCTGGCGCTTGCTGTCGCCGGAAATGTGGGAGTAGCGGTAGCGCGTCTGGTAGGCGCGGTTGAGCAAAAAGCGCACGAGGCGATAGGAAAGGGTCAGCACCAGGACAATGACGAGGATGCGCACGGCAATGCCCAAGAGATTGTCCACCTTGAACAGCGAGAAAAAGCTGTTGAGGTCCTTGAGCTGGTCGATGGCATTACTCGCCACCGATTCTGCCGTGTCGGCGGCACCGTCGGCAACGTCCTTGGCGACGCTGTCTGACGAGGCGAGGATGGGTTCTAGCATGGTTCTCCTTTCCGGCGCTACTGGCGCGCCAAATCGTCGATGAGGGCGCCGTTCAAATAATCACAGCGCGCGCCCTGGAAGGTGCCGCGTGCCTCGAAGGTCTCGTTGATGGCGTCCTTGATTTTCCACCAGGACGTGTCCCAGTTACAAAAAATCAGATCGTCCTGAGGGCCCTTGCCCACAAGCCGCTGAATGACAATGCGCGGGTCCAGCACCTCGAGAAAATCGACGACGCGACTCACGTACTCATCAAGGCTGATCATGTCAAAATCGCCGAGGACGTATTGGCGCGCCAGTCGCGTGCCGGCGACAATGTAGAGGGAGTGGAGCTTGACCATGTCCACATGGAGCGCCGAAAGGATCCGCGCCGTCTCGACGGCATCCATGCCATCGTCGCCAGGGAGGTTGAGGATGACATGGGCACAGGTGGAAAAGCCGCGGGCGCGGATGCGCGGCACCGCATCGACAAAGCTCGCCAGGCTGTGGCCGCGGTTGACGGCAGCGAGGGTGTGGTAGTTGGCCGTCTGCAAGCCCAGCTCGACGTCAATGTCGAGGTTTCTCTCCGCCGCCAAGTCGCTCAGGGCATCGAGATAGGCAGGATGCACAAGATCCGGCCGCGTCGACACCGAGAGACCGACAATGTCCGCATCGGCCGTCGCCAAATCGATGACCTGCTTGAAGCGCGACAGGGGCATGTAGGTGTTGGAAAAAGTCTGAAGATAGGCGATGAATTTGTTGCACTTGAAGCGACGCTTGTAAAAGGCCTTGTTTTCGGCGATTTGCTCAGTGATCGAGAGATCATCCGAGAGCGCCTGAAAGCCCGAGCCCGAGGCGTCGCAAAAGGTGCAGCCGCCAGTCGACACGCGCCCGTCGCGATTGGGACAGGCACCGTGGGCGAGGTTGACGGGAATTTTGTAGACAGGCTCGTCGTAAAAATGCTTGAGAAAAGTGGCGTAGTCGTTGTAATAGGGTTCCATTAAAAGATGAAGCCTCCCTTGATAAAGGCGTCCACCGCTTGCATGAACGTCGGCGCCATGAAGCTATTGTGAAGAATCCTGCCCAGGGTGCCTGCATCCTCCGGCACAATGAAAACGAGGAGGGCCGTGAATATCCCCACGACCACCACTGCAAAAATGCCGCTAAAGAGGGCACCGATGAAGCGGTCGATGATGCGCGTCACATAGAAGCGCTCGACCAGAAGCCCCGAGAGCTCGCCGATGAGCACACAGAGGGCAAAAATTACCATCGTGCCAAGGATGCAGAGAATGACATGCCAGACCGGCGTCGCCAAAATTCGCGCCACCTGAGCGTAGATGCTGCCATAAATCTGGCTGGCCGACTCGTCGATGGCGTTGTAGAGATTTTCCTTCATGGCTGATGGCAGGTAGATGTCAGCGACCCACTGCTTGAGGCTCTCGAGCTGGTTGTCAGGGTTAGACGCCACGCGGGCGTTAAAATACACCTCGAGCCACTCGCGGATTTTCTCCTTACCGCTGACGTGGAAGGTATTGGTGATGAAGTCGTTGATGCGATAGGTGTTAAAGAGGGAAATGATGAAGGACAACACCAGCCCTACCCACCCGCTCAAACGTTTGCACATTCCTTTGAAATAGCCACGAAAGATTGCGAGAAAAAGGAGGGCGATGATTAAAATATCCCAAATAGACATAATACGTCTCCTTTGCGTTACTTTTGCTGAGTGACGTAGTCCCAGGCCGAGCGTCCGGCCAGACGCCCCGAGGACCACGCCCATTGGAGATTGTAGCCGCCGCAGTCGCCGTCAATATCGAGGACCTCGCCTGCGGCAAAGAGCCCCGGCACAAGCCAGGAGCCGAGGGTGTCGCTGTCAAAATCGGCTGTGTCGATGCCGCCGAGGGTGACCTGGGCGTCGCTGAAGGGCCGCGGCCCCTTGACAGGGAGGGACCATTGGCAGAGCGTGCGTGCGATTTTCTTGAGAGAGGCGTCGTCCAAGGCGCCGTGAATTGCAACACCCGTTCTTTTGAGGACGCTTTGCGCCAAGAGCCGCGGCAGCATCCCCACGAAGAAGGCAGCAGCATCGCGGTTCGGATGGGCGTCGCGGCGGCTGGTGAGCTGATCGAGCAGGGCCGTTTCCCCCAAGCCGGGGAAAAAGCTGATGCACGCCTGGACCTTGGCGTCCCCGTTCAGGGCGCGGACGGCGGCACCGGCGCATTGGAGCACCGGCGGACCCGAGAGGCCGTAGCTCGTGATGAGGATCTCGCCGTGATCTGTCGCCACAGGCTTGCCATCTGCGCAAATCGTCAGGCCGCAGACGCGCTTGAGACCCTTGCAAGCCTTGAGGGGACCGAGGTCGCAGACGAGCTGGACGATGCCCGGCGCCGTCGGCACGAGACTGTGGCCCAGCGCCGTCAGCAGCTCGTAGCCGTCGCGCGTCCCGCCCAGAGCAGGCGCCGCCTCGCCGCCGGTGGCGACGACGACAGCATCGGCGCGGCGACCGCGACCGAGGTCAAAGCCAGCTGGCGTCGGCAAGATTTTCGCGATGCGCGTATCGGTGTGAACGTTGATGCCCGCCTCATCCAGCGCCAGACGCAGGAGGTCGAGGACGGCCTGGGCCTGGAGGCTCTGGGGATAGTAGCGATCGCGCTCGTCGGTCATCACTGCCAGCCCCAGCCCCTCAAAAAAAGCGAGGGTATCGGCCTCATCATGAACAGCGAAGGCCGGGCTCACAAACCCGACGTGGCCGCCATGGTAATTGGCCTTGCTAAAACCCTTGTGGGAAAAATTGCAGCGGCCGTTGCCGGTGGCAAGGAGCTTTTTGCCCAGTCGCGGCTGCGCCTCGTAGAGCTCGACGCGCGCGCCGGGGCCGCTGGCTGCCAGGGCTGCCACCATGCCTGCGGCACCGCCGCCGATGATGGCAATGGTTGGTTGCTTCATGCCGACCACCTCAGTAGGTTTCGATGCCGAGGGCGTCGAGAATGCGCGTCAAATCCTCATCGCCGTAAAAATCGATGACGAGCTTGCCGTGCTTTTTGCTGCCGCCGACACTGACCTTGGTCTGGAGCCGTTCACCGAGCTGGTCACAGAGGGCGCGGTATTGGCTGTTTGCCGGTTTTTTCGCGGCTGGTGCCGTTTTCTTGTCCAAGGCATCGCCAAAATCGTTGATGTCCTGGATCATGCGCTCCAGCGCCCGCACTGAGAGATCCTGGCTGACAACGTCGCTACAAAGCCCCGCCTGCAGGGCTGGGTCCTTGACGGCGAGAAGGGCGCGGGCATGCCCGGCGCTGATTTTGCCGCTGCGCAGGGCGTCCATGACCGGCTCAGGCAGGTCGCGCAGGCGCAGGAGATTGGCGATATAGGGCCGCGACTTGCCCATAAGGTCGGCCAGCTGCTGCTGGGTATAGTGGTACTTATCAATGAGGGCGGCATAGCCGTTGGCCTCCTCGACGACGTTGAGATCGGCGCGCTGAATGTTTTCAATGAGGGCGATTTGTGCCATTTCCTCCTCGTCGAGGTCGCGCTCGATGACCGGCACCTCTGAGAGACCCGCATTTTTCGCAGCGCGCAGACGTCGCTCACCGGCGACGAGGTAGTAAACGCCATCGCGCTTTGCCACGAGGAGGGGCGAGAGGACGCCCTTTTCGCGAATCGACTCGGTCAGATCTAGGAGCGCATCCTCATCGAAGGACTTGCGCGGCTGCCACGGATTCTCGTGGATCTCGTCGACAGGGAGCTGCTTGAGCTGATTGTCACTAGCAGGCGTGGTCATTTCCGGCGACGCCTCGCGAGCCATCGGCATCTCCTTGCTCGGATGGGTGAGGTCGTTGAGGGGCAAATCACCGCCAAAGAGGGCGCCGAGGCCCTTGCCGAGGCCTTTTTTCTGTTCTTTAGCCACGCTTGATCACCTCCTTGGCGAGTGCGTTGTAGGCGAGCGCCCCCTTGGAGAGGGCTTCGTAGTCGATGATGGCGCGGCCGTAGCTTGGCGCCTCGGCCAGGCGCACATTGCGCGGAATCATCGTCTTGAAGACGACGTCACCAAAGGTCGCCGTCACCGTGTCGACCACATCCCGCGACAGACGCATGCGTCCATCGTACATGGTGATGATGACGCCGCCGACGTAGAGCTCGGGATTGTAGGACTGCTTGACCAGGCTCACCGTCTGCATGAGCTGCTCGACGCCCTCAAGGGCGTAATACTCGCTCTGGATCGGCACGAAAAGCTGCTCGGCGGCGCTCAGGGCGTTGATGGTGATCATGCCCAGGGATGGCGGGCAGTCCATGAGAATGTAATCGTAGTCGTCTGCCATGGTTGCCAGCACATGGCGCAGACGCGTGCCGCGATCCTCGAGATAACCCAGCTCATGCTCGGCGCCAGCCAGATTCACATTGGACGGCAACAGGTCCAGTCCGTGGCGATAGGTGCGCACAATGACCTCACTCGCAGGCACGTCGCCAATGAGACAATCATACACCGAATGGGTCAGCTCATTTTTGTCGACGCCGATGCCGCTGGTGGCGTTGCCCTGTGGGTCCAAATCGACAAGCAGGACTTTTTTCTTCTTTTTATTGAGGGACGCTGCAAGATTGATGGCGGTGGTCGTCTTGGCGACGCCGCCCTTTTGATTGACCAGGGCAATAATGTGTCCCATGGTGTTCCTCCTTTTTGAATGTTTCACGTGAAACTTTTTTACCGCGCATTTTGTTTCACGTGAAACATTTTTGTGAAACGAAAAAAACGCGCTTGTTTCACGTGAAACAATGCAAATAAAATGACTATGTTTTATTATAACATAAAACATTTTCGGATAAAGGCTTTCCACCCAAAAAGGCTGAATTTCATCAAATTTACACAATAAAAATTGCAATGCCGCCAGGGATTCAGTATACTGAAATCAAATCCAACGACAGAAAAGAGGACAACCATGATTCGAATGAACAACGATTACAGCCGCGGCTGCATTCCAGCTATTTTGCATGTGCTCGAAAGTTCCAACAGCGAGGATTTTGCAGGCTACGGCGACGACGGCCTCTGCCACGCAGCGATCGATCTCCTGCGCGAGGAGATTGGCTGGGAGGATGCCGACATTCATTTTTTCCCCGGCGCCACCCAGGCCAATCTGACCATTCACGCCGCTGCCCTGCGCCCAACGGAAAGCGTCATTGCTGCCGAGACGGGCCACATTGTCGGCCACGAATGCGCATCGATTGAAGCCACCGGCCACAAAATTCTCACCGCCGCGCCTGCATCCACTGATGGCAAACTTACCGCTGCAGACGTCGAAAAAATCGTCAGCGCCTACCAGGAAGCGGGCGCCGCCGAATACCTCACCGAGCCGCGCATGGTCTACATTTCCCAGCCGACGGAATACGGCGGCCTCTACACCCTCGAAGAGCTGCAGCTGCTCAAGGACGTCTGCGAGGACAACGACCTCTATCTCTACGTCGACGGCGCGCGCCTGGCCTACGCCCTCGGCGCCGAAGGCAACGATGTCACCCTCTGGGACCTGGCGGCTCTCTGCGACGCCTTCACCATCGGCGGCACCAAATGCGGCGCCCTCTTTGGCGAAGCCATGGTCATCACCAACGACGCCCTCAAGCGCCGCTTCAAGGCGCAAATGAAGCAGCAGGGCGCCGTCCTCGCCAAGGGCTGGCTCATGGGCATCCAGTTCTACACCCTCTTCAAAAACGGCGACTACGCCCGCCTCGGCGCGGAAGCCGACAAGCAGGCGCTGCGCATCCGCGAAGGCGCCCGCGCTGCCGGCGTCGACCTCTACACTGAAAGCGCCACCAATCAACAATTCCTTCTATTAAATAAGGAGCAATGCCACGCCCTCGGCCGCACCTTTGTCTATGAAGACTTTGGCGCCAGCGCCGACGGCCGCCGCATCGTCCGTCTCTGCACCAGCTGGAGCACCGATCCCCTGGAGGTCGACGCCCTCGTCTCCGCCCTCTCTTATCTCAGCTAGTTTTCCCCAGAATGCGAAAAATCCTCGCCTGCGTGCTGCAAGCGAGGATTTTTTTATAAGGATTTTCCAACAAAAAAGGTTTTCCACATTTTTGGAAAACCTTTTTTAGTATTGATGCCGCAAATAGTACGAACATCATTTCTATTATGCAATTGTTTTACTCATTTTCAAGCGATGTCCGCTCATCACAGACAGTCACAAGGGCTTACGCATCGCTTCCCCTGGTTTGCGCGGGAAGCGCTTCGGCGTTGGCGCGATTTTTTTGATGAGGAAGTAGTCGCGCGCCTCGCCGCCGGGGAGGTCGTGGTGAAAATGCAGCTCGTAGCGGCCGCCGAGGGCTTGCATGGCGCGCGCCGCTTCGTCCAGCTCCTGCATCCCGCGCGGGCCCTTGCTGGCAATGAAGCTGCCGCCTTCGCGCACAAAGGGCAGGGCGTATTCGCAGAGCACCGGCAGCGCCGCCACAGCGCGGGCGATGGCCCAATCGTAGGACTCGCGACGTGCGCCCTTGCAGAAAAGCTCGGCGCGATCGTGGTAGGCGCTGACGTTATCGAGGCCTAGATCCTCAGCCACCGCTTCGAGAAAGCGCACCCGCTTGCCCAAGCTATCGAGGAGGTCGATTTGCACCCTAGGACAGGCGATCGCCAGGGGAATCCCCGGAAAGCCTGCGCCGCTGCCAATGTCAATGAGGCGTTCATCGGGCTGGAAGTGGATGCTCTGGGTGATCAGGAGGCTGTCGTAGAAATGCTTTTCGGCGACGGCCCGCGGCTCAGTAATGGCCGTCAGGTTCATGCGGCTGTTCCAGTCGATGAGCAGGTCGTAGTAGCGCACAAATTTGTCCACCTGCGCCGCATCCAGCCCAAAGGCTGGCACGAGCAGGGTCTCAATCCATTGTCTCATCTCAGTCATGCTGCACCCTCCGCTGATGCTCGAGCCAGACGAGCAGCGCCGTGATGTCCGCCGGATTGACGCCGGAAATGCGGATCGCCTGGCCGACGGTTTCCGGCCGCACGGCGTCAAGCTTCTGCCGCGCCTCCAGGCGCAAATTGACGACCTGGCTATAGTCCATATCCTCCGGCAGGCGGCGGCTCTCGAGCTTGGCAGCGCGAGCGACCTGCTCCTCTTGCTTAGCAATGTAGCCCGTGTAGGTGATGATGGTTTCAATTTCGCGGGTCTCCTCGGGCGTGAGCGCCGCGTCGCCAAAACCGTAGGCGAGGAGATCCTCGTAATGGACCTGGGGCCGCTTGAGGAGCTGGGCCAGGCTCATGGCGCGGTGCAAGGGCTCGCTCTCGCAAGCGACAAGCATCGCCTCGGCCTCGGCAGGGCGCAGCATTGTCGCCTCAAGCCGCTGCATTTCGTGGGCAATGTTGGCCTGGCGCGCCTGGTAGCGGGCGTATTTCTCGTCGCTCAGAAGCCCCACGTCATGGCCGTAATCGCAGAGCCTCTGGTCGGCGTTGTCCTCGCGCAGGAGCAGACGATATTCGCAGCGGGAAGTGAGCATGCGATAGGGCTCGTTGGTACCCTTGGTGACGAGGTCGTCAATGAGGACGCCGAGGTAGGCCTCGTGACGGCCGAGAATGAGGGGCTCGCGGCCGCGCAGAGACAGGCTCGCGTTGATGCCCGCGAGGAGCCCCTGGGCCGCCGCCTCCTCGTATCCCGAGGTGCCGTTGATCTGCCCGGCGCAGTAGAGGCCGCCCACGCGCTTAGTCTCGAGGCTCGGACGCAGCTCCAATGGATTGATGAGGTCGTACTCGATGGCATAGGCCGGGCGCATGACCTCGCACTCCTCGAGCCCCGGCAGGGTGTGGATCATCTCGAGCTGCACATCCATCGGCAGGCTCGAGGAAAAGCCCTGAATATAGAGCTCAGTCGTGTCCAATCCCTCTGGCTCGACAAAAAGCTGATGGCGGCTCTTGTCGCTAAAGCGCACAACCTTGTCCTCAATTGACGGACAGTAACGTGGCCCCGTGCCCTCAATGAATCCCGAATAAAGCGGGGAACGATCAAGGTTGGCGCGGATGATGCGGTGGGTTTCTTCGTTTGTATAAGTTAAATGGCAGCTGATTTTTGGCAGCTGGTTGTCAAAATCGTGCGCATGCCAAAAAGAGAAATGCATCTCGTTGGCGTCGCTCGGCTGCTCCTCCATCTTGCTATAGTCTACGCTGCGCACATCGACGCGCGCCGGTGTCCCCGTCTTGAAGCGCACCACGTCAAAGCCCGCCGCGCGCAGGGAATCCGACAGATGCATCGCCGCAAGCTGCCCCTGGGGGCCCGACTGGGCGCTGTATTCGCCGATGATGACACGGCTTTTGAGATAGGTGCCGGTGCAGAGAATGACGCGCTTGCCGTGGTAGCAGACGCCGGTGTGGTCGATGACGCCGCGCGCCTCGCCGTCCTCTATGACGAGCGCCTCGGCGATGAATTGCTTGACGGTGAGGTGATCGGTGTGCTCCAAGCGCTTGGTCATGGTGCGCTGATAGAGGGCCTTGTCCATCTGGGCGCGCAGGGAATGGACCGCCGGGCCCTTGGAGGTGTTGAGGACGCGCATCTGGATCAGACACTCGTCGGCCACCTCGCCCATGCTCCCGCCCAGGGCATCGAGCTCGCGCACGAGGTGGGCCTTGGCCGGGCCGCCAATGGAGGGATTGCAGGGCAGGAGGGCAATGTGATCGAGGCTGATGGTGCAAAGCAGGGTCTCGTGGCCCATTTTCGCACAGGCCAGCGCCGCCTCGCAGCCTGCATGGCCGCCACCGACGACGATCACATCGTAGGTGGTGGGATAATCGTAAATTTTTTCCATGGAAGTTCTCCTAAAAGCTATTTTCCTAGACAGAATTTCGAAAAAATCGTGTCGATGAGGTCCTCAGACGCCGTCTCGCCGGTGATGAGGCCGAGGTTTTCCCAGGCGTGCTGCAAGTCGATGACGAGAATGTCCTTGCTCATGCCCAGCTCAAGCCCCTGGATGAAGCTTTCGAGGTCGTCCTCGGTACGCTCCAGCAGTGCCAGATGGCGCGCGTTTGAGACGACGGCGTCCTGACCTGTGCCGATGGCCGCATCCTCAAGGAGGAGGGCAGCGATTTTCTCCTCGAGGGCCTCAAGGCCGCCCGCGTGCTTGGCCGAAATCGCCACCGCCGAACCCTGCCAGGCGTCCAGCACCGCGCTGGCATCGGCGAGATCCACCTTGTTGACCACAAGGAGGCAAGGCTTTTCGCCCAAGGAGGCGAGGAAGGCGCGGTCTTCGTCATCGAGGCCCCGCTGGGCATCGACCACATAGAGGACGAGATCCGCCCCGGCACCGGCGTCCTTGGCGCGCTCGACGCCAATGGCCTCGATGACGTCTGCCGTCTCGCGAATGCCCGCCGTGTCGAGGATCTCCACTGGGATACCGGCAATCGTCAAATATTCGGTGACAATGTCGCGGGTCGTCCCGGCAATGTCGGTGACAATGGCGCGCTCGCGGCCCAATAGGGCGTTGAGGAGGCTCGACTTGCCCACATTCGGTTGGCCGCAAATGGCCAGGCGAATGCCCTCGCGAATGATTTTGCCGCGCTGGCCCGAGCGAATCAGACCACCGGTGGCAGCGGCGCAGGCCTCGGTGCGCGTGCGCAAGGCGTCGTCATCCAGGCGCTCAATGTCGTCCTCGGGATAGTCGAGGTCCGCCTGGATGAAGGCGATGAGCTCGAGCACATCCTCGCGCACCGCCTGGATGCGCGCCGAAAGCACGCCGCTTTTTTGGGCCACCGCCTGGGAGAGCGCCGCCTCGCTTTTGGCATCGACAATGTCCATAATCGCCTCGGCGCGGGTCAGATCCAGCTTGCCGTTGATAAAGGCACGCTTGGTAAATTCCCCCTCCTCGGCGAGCCGGGCGCCTGCGCGCAGGCAAAGGGCGAGGATCTCCCTGGTCGCCGTGATGCCGCCGTGGCATTGGATCTCAACGACGTCCTCGCCTGTGTAGCTTCGAGGCGCGCGCATCAGCAAAAACAGCGCCTCGTCGATGCGCCGCGCCGCGCGCCCATCAACCACCCAGCCATAGTGGATGGTGTGGGACGCCGCCTGCGCCAAATCCGCCCGCCCCTCATAGAGGGCCGCGCCAATACGGACGGCATCAGGACCGCTCAGCCGAATGATCCCCACCGCCGCCCGCCCCGGCGCCGTAATAATCGCTGCTATCGTGTCACTTGTGCCCATGGTACTACCTCGCTTTGCATGAATAATCTGCTCTAAGTGTATCACAACCGCCCGCCAGATGAAAAGAAAAGGACACAAAAACAAACAGCCCAGGGCTGCTGGGCTGTCAATTTTCTGGTTGTAAAATTCTAGGGACTTGGCTCACGCGTCAATGGGATTTTTCTTCATTGACGCGTTCCAGCTCGAGGCTGATGAGCTCTTTGACAATTCTTTTACCGTGGGCGTCTAGCTCGCGGTAACGGCTGACGAAGGTTTCAAGCTCGACGTCTTCCGCATTGAGAGGACCACCTGAGAAAAAATCCAAGGTCACGTCCAATTCCTTTGCAAGAGCCATTAGGATGTTGATGTCCACCTTTGTGTTGTCACGCTTGATGATGCCATAAATGGTTTGGGGGCTGATCCCCGCCTTTCTAGCAACGCGATTCACATTGGTGTTTCGGTAAGTAATGAGCTCTTCCAAACGTTTTCCAATCGACATTCGTTATCACCTCAATCTATAATCCCAGATGTTTGTCTGAGATAGATTCATCATACAACTATAATATCACATCTATTTATTGAATACTATTATAATTTTCAAAAAAGGTCAATAAAAAGGCTGATAGAATCGTTATATATTTAATCCTAAAAATATAGAAAATAAGGTTTAATAATATCTTCAAAGGGAAGGTATACAACAATTATTCGCCGCAATTATTCCTGCTTGTCGTCCACAAAGCGGGCGGTGTCAATGACCGTGTCCCCCTCATCAAGACGCATGATTTTGACGCCCTGGGTGGCGCGGTTGAGCACAGAAATATCCGAGACAGAAGTGCGGATGATGGTGCCTTCGCGGCTGGTGACCATGATTTCTTCGTTGCCGCGAACGACGAGGGCCGCGGTGAGCTTGCCGGTCTTAGCAGAGACCTTGAGGGTGGTGACACCCTTGCCGCCGCGAATCTGAGTGTGGTATTCGGCCAGCGGCGTGCGTTTGCCGTAGCCGTTTTCGCTGATGACGAGGAGGTCACAATCGTCCTTGACAATGTCCATGGCCACGACGCGGTCGTCGGCGCTCAGGCGCATGCCGCGCACACCGGCGGTGGAGCGGCCGGTCGGATTGACGTCGGCTTCGTTAAAGCGAATGGCGTTGCCCTCACGGCTAACGATGATGAGCTCGTCCTCGCCAGAGGTGACGTGGACGTCGATGAGCTCGTCGCCCGCCTTGAGATTGATGGCCTTGATGCCGTCGTTGCGAGAGCTCTGGTATTCGCTGATGGCGGTTTTCTTGATCATGCCGCTGGCGGTGACGCAGGTGAGGAAGCCTTCGACGTCGCCCGTGCGCAGTGGCAGCACGGTGGTGACTTTTTCGTCCTTACCCAGCTTGAGGAGATTGATCATCGCCGTGCCGCGGCCACCACGGTTGTTTTCCGGAATTTCGAAGGTTTTGAGGCGCAAGAGACGCCCACGATTGGTAAAGAAATTCATGGTGTGGTGGGTGGTGGTGATGAAGATGTTTTCGATGAAGTCGTCTTCCTTCATGTTGGAGGCGTTGACGCCGCGGCCGCCGCGCTTCTGGTTGCGGTAGCTGTCCATTGGCATGCGCTTGATGTAACCGGCGTGGCTGATGGTGATGACCATGTCCTCCTCGGCAATGAGGTCTTCGACGTTGATGTCGTCCTTGCTGAAGGAAATTTCTGTGCGGCGCTCGTCGCCAAATTTCTCGGCAATTTCGGAAAGCTCATCGCGGATGATCTGCATGACCTTGGCCTCGTCGGCGAGGATGGCCTTGTATTCGGCAATGCGCGCCAATAAGTCGGCCAATTCGGCTTCCAATTTCTCCACGTTCAAGCCTTGGAGACGGCGCAGCTGCATTTCGATGACGGCTTGGGCCTGGCGGTCGCTCATGCCGAAGCGCTCGCCCAAGCGCGCCTTGGATTCGGCGTCGTCGTAGGAGGAGCGGATGATGGCGATGACCTCGTCAATGTTGTCGACGGCGATTTTCAGGCCTTCGACAATGTGCGCCCGTTCTTCGGCCTTGCGCAGGTCGTAGCGGGTGCGGCGGACAATGACGTCCTCCTGATGGTCGAGGTAGAGGACCATGATTTCGCGCAGCGAAAGAATCCGTGGCACGCCGTCCACGAGCGCCAGATTGATGACGTTGAAGTTATCCTGGAGCGCCGTGTGCTTGTAGAGCTGGTTGATGGCCACCTGGGGATTGACGTCGCGGCGCAGCTCGACGACGATGCGGATGCCCTCGCGGTTGGATTCGTCGCGCAGGGCGGTGATGCCGTCGATGGTCTTTTCCTTGACGAGGTTGGCGATTTTTTCGACGAGGCGCGCCTTGTTGACCTGGTAAGGAATCTCGGTGACAATGATGCGGCTCTTGCCGTTGGCCATTTTTTCGATGTTGGTGCGGGCGCGCACGGTGATGGCGCCGCGGCCCGTCAGGTAGGCGTCACGCACGCCGGAAAGACCCATGATGATGCCGCCCGTTGGAAAATCCGGGCTCTTGATGATGTTGATGAGCTTTTCGTCATCGATGGTTGGGTCATCAATGAGGGCGACCATGGCGTTGGTCACATCACGCAAATTGTGGGGCGGCATGTTTGTCGCCATGCCGACGGCGATGCCCGAGGTGCCGTTGACGAGGAGGTTTGGATAGCGCGATGGCAGCACCGTTGGCTCCTCACTGGATTCGTCGTAGGTCGCCGTGTAGTCGACGGTTTCCTTTTCGATGTCGCGCAGCATTTCCTGCGCCAGGCGCGTCATGCGCGCTTCGGTGTAACGCTGGGCCGCTGCCTGGTAGCCGTCGATGTTCCCAAAGTTGCCCTGGCCGTCGACCAGCGGATAGCGCATGCTGAAGGGCTGCGCCAGACGTACCATCGCATCGTAGACCGCCAAGTCGCCGTGAGGGTGATAGTTGGCGAGCACATTGCCGACAATGTGGGCAGATTTTTTGTGGGGTCTGTCCGGGGTCATGTTGGTTTTGTACATCGAGTAGAGGATGCGGCGATGCACCGGCTTGAGACCGTCGCGCACATCCGGCAGGGCGCGTGAGGTGATGACGCTCATCGAATAGTCGATAAAGGATTCTTTCATTTCATCGACTATATTACGGTTTTCAATGGTGCCGTGGGTATAGTTCTGATCCATAAAAAGCCTCCTTAGATATCGAGATTATTGACGTAGCGCGCGTTGGTGGTGATGAATTCGCGGCGTGGCTCGACGCGCTCGCCCATGAGAATCGAGAAGACGTCGTCGCAGGCCTGGGCATCCTCGAGGCTGACCTTGAGGAGGATGCGGTTTTCGTTGTTCATGGTCGTCTCCCAAAGCTCCTCAGGGTTCATTTCCCCGAGCCCCTTGTAGCGCTGCACGCCCTTGGCCGTGTCAATGTCCTTGCCTTCACCGGCGAGGAAGTCGCGCAACGCCTCGTCGTTGTAGAGATAGTGCTTTTTCTTGCCGCGCTTGATGCTATAGAGCGGTGGCTGGGCAATGTAGACATAGCCCGCCTCAATGAGGGGACGCATGTAGCGATAGAGCAGCGTCAAGAGCAGCGTGCGAATGTGGGCGCCGTCGACGTCGGCATCGGTCATGAGAATGATCTTGTGATAGCGCGCCTTGGTGACGTCAAATTTGTCACCGATGCCCGTGCCGATGGCGGTGATCAGGTTGCGAATTTCCTCGCTTGAGAGAATGCGATCGAGGCGCGCCTTTTCGACGTTGAGGATTTTGCCGCGCAGTGGCAGAATCGCCTGATAGCGACGGTCACGGCCGTCGATGGCCGAGCCTCCGGCGGAATTCCCCTCGACGATGAAGAGCTCGCTAAAGGCCGGATCGCTCACCGAACAGTCGGCGAGCTTGCCCGGCAGGCTCGTGCTTTCCAGGGCATTTTTGCGGCGGGTCATTTCGCGGGCCTTGCGCGCGGCTTCGCGGGCGCGGGCCGCCTTGACCGACTTGTCGACGATTTTCTTGGCTTCCGTCGGATGCTCCTCGAGATAGATGCTCACCGCCTCGCCGGTGACGGCATCGACAATGCCGCGCACCTCGCTGTTGCCGAGCTTGGTCTTGGTCTGGCCCTCAAATTGTGGGTTCGGCACCTTGACGCTGATGACGGCAGTGAGGCCCTCGCGAATGTCCTCGCCCTGGAGGTTTTCCTCCTTGTCCTTGAGGAGCTTCATGCGCCGGGCGTATTCATTGACGGAGCGGGTCAGCGCCGTCTTGAAGCCGAATTCGTGGGTGCCGCCTTCCTTGGTGTGAATGTTGTTGGTGTAGCTGTAGAGGCTCTCAGAATAGGAATCGGTGAACTGCATCGCCACATCGACAATGACGCTGTCCTTTTCCTTTTCAAAGATGATGACATCCTTGTGCAGCGGCTTTTTGTTGCGGTTGAGATAAGGCACGTATTCGCTGATGCCGCCGGGATGGAGGAAGGTTTCTTTTTTGGCGCTGTCGGGACGCTTGTCCTCCAGGGTCAGCTCGATGCCCTTGTTGAGGAAGGAGAGCTCGCTCAGGCGCTTGGCAATGATGTTAAAATCATAGACCGTGCCTTCCTTGAAAATGGTTTCGTCGGGCTTGAAGTGGATGATCGTCCCTGTGTCCTCCACCGGGCAGGTACCGACGACCTCGACCTCCGACTGAATCTTGCCGTAGGCGTAGCGCTGGCTGTAAATTTTGCCGCCGCGATGAACCTCGGCGCTCATTTCCTTGGACAGGGCATTGACGACGCTCATGCCGACGCCGTGGAGACCGCCGCTGACCTTGTAGCCGCCGCCGCCAAACTTACCCCCGGCGTGGAGCACGGTCATGACGACCTCCAGGGTTGGCCGGTGCATCTTTGGATGGATGTCCACCGGAATGCCGCGGCCGTGGTCGCGCACGGTGATGGAATTGTCCTCCTCGATGACGACGTCAATTTTTTTGCCGTAGCCGGCCAAGGCCTCGTCGATGGAGTTGTCGACGATTTCGTTGACCAGATGGTGCAGCCCGGCGCTGTCGGTGGTCCCGATGTACATCCCCGGACGCACACGCACCGGCTCTAGGCCTTCGAGGACCTCGATTTGTTCACCGGTGTATTTTTTTTCGACTTTTGTTTCTTCTGACACAGACAAGCTCCTTTCGTGGAAAAATCTGCTCTGCTAAAAATAAAAAAGGGTCTCAGGACCCCACAGAATTTTTTCAAAACGCTAACAGTAAAATTATATCATAGAACCGCCCTTATTTCAATTTTAAGGCCAGTTTTTTGCAAATCCAATGATTTTGTACTCCGCTGTCTTTTTAAGCCCGAAAATTTTCGGCTGAGCCCACCTGCGCCCAAAAAATTAGCACAGCCCAGAGGACTGTGCTAGGAATTTTTTTGAACCTGGCCGCCGTCAATGTGAAAAATCGGGTCGTAGCCAAATTGCTTGAAGGAAAAAGGCATTTCCGTGCCGGTGATGAAGGTCTGGATTTTCTTTTTGACGACGATTTCCATGACGGCGCGCTGGCGGCTCATGTCCAGCTCGCTCATGACGTCATCGAGGAGCAAGAGGGGCTTTTGGCCGAGGTGCTTTTCGTAGGCGTCGATGGCTGCCATCTTCATGGCCAAAATCGCCGTACGCTGCTGGCCCTGGCTGCCAAAGGTGCGCAGATCCACGCCCTTTTCGTAGAAAATCAAATCGTCGCGGTGGGGACCGACGAGGTTTTGGCCGCGGGCAATTTCCTCGGCCTGGGTGGCTGCCAGATGGTCCATGAAAATCTGCTTCATGGCGTCGTCGCCCTCGTGGAGGACATCGCCCAGACTCGACTGATAGGTGACGTTGAAGCTCGCTGCGCCGCCCGTGAGAAACTGATGCACCCGCCGCGCCTGGGGCACGAGAAAGGCCAGAAGCTCGAGACGGCGGCGAATCATGCCCACGCCAAAATCCACCAGCTGCAAATTCCAGGGCACGAGCATGCGCGCGTCAGCGCGGCCGCGGCGAATCTCCTTGAGAAGCTCGCTGCGCTGGGCAAGCACGCGCTCATAAGCGTGGCGGCCCGTGCTGTAGTCGGGATAGAGGGCGTCGAGCTCGCGGTCGATGAAGCGGCGACGCGCCGAGGGGCTGCCCTTGATCACCAAGAGATCATCCGGCGTAAAGAGCACCGCCGCTAGCCGCGCCGATAGCTGACCGATGCGGCTGTACTTGACGCCGTTTAAGCGCAGCCGCTTGCGCCCGCCGGCGTCCACATAAATTGCCAAATGCTGCACCCGCGCCGTCTCGTCCATGACATAGTCGCCCTCAATGCGAAAATATTCCCGCTCCCAGCGCACCAGCTCCCGGTCCTTGTTGCCGCGAAAATTCTTGCCGTAACAGAGATAATAGATGCTTTCGAGAAGATTGGTCTTGCCCTGGCCGTTGGCCCCGAGAAAAATATTGAGCATCGGGTAGAGCTCAAGGGACAGGGCCGGATAATTGCGCCAATCTGTGAGGGTCAGTGCGTCAAGCTGCATCTTACTGTCTCAGCGGCAGGAGAAGATAGGTGTAGTTCTCGTCGTTTTTCGGACGGAAGACGCAAGGACCGAGGTCACCGCTCATTTCTACATCCAGCGCATCGTAGTGCATCTTGGTCAGGGCGTCAGTGAGGAAGTTGGCGTTAAAGAGAATGTGCACGTCGTCGCCTTCCATATAGATGTCGAGCTCCTCGTCAACCTGGCCCATTTCCGAGGCGGTTTTAATAGAAAGATTGCCCGAATGCACATCCACATGGATCACCGAGGTGCCGTCGCGGTCGCGGCCAAAGAGGATGGCGCGGTCGATGGATTGCTTGAGGGTGGTGCGGTCAATGTCAAAATGGGTGGTGTGGGTTTTTGGAAGTGCGGCGCGGTACGGCGGGAATTCGCCCTGGATGAGCTGGCTTGTGAGCTGGACGCCGCCCGCTTCAAAAAGGATCTGGTTTTTCGTCACAGAAATATGGATGATCGCATCCTCCTCGCAGATGGCAATGACCTCGGCGAGGGCCTTGACCGGAATCACCACCTGGAAGCTGTCGGCGCCGTCGTTTTGCACCTTGTCCTGCATCATTGCCAAGCGGAAGCTGTCGGTGCCGACGACGGTCAGGTCGTCGCCGTTCACTTCAAATAAGAGGCCCGTGAAAATTGGCCGCAAATCCTCCTTGCGCGCCGCAAAGGAGGTCTGGCGCACAAGATCCGAGAGGGTCGCATTGGAAATGCGCATCACATGGAGAATGTCCATGGCTGGTGGCTTCGGAAAATCATAGCCCGGCCAGCCGAGCATTTCTGTCTTGTTCTTTCCATAGGAAATGGTCATTCGATCCTGGCCGTTGCGGGAGGTGTTTTCGAACTGGAGATTGGTATCCGGCAGGCGCATGACAAAATCGCGAAAGGCCTTGCCGCTGACCACCGTGTCCCCTTCCTCGATGACCTCCACCGGCACCGTGCACTGAATGCGTAAGCCTGCATTTTCGATGGTGTCGGTGGCAACCATGGTGAGATGGCCGTCTTTGGCGGACAGGTAGATGCCGTTCAAAATCGGCTGCACACTTTTGGAGGATAGGGCACGCTGGACAATATTGAGTCCGAGGGTCATGTTTTCTTTGATGGCGTTGAATTTCATGTTGTCTACCTCTTCTTCATTAAATATTTCACAGTAGTAGTAGTAATAGGGGCTGTGGATATGTTGAAAACGCGTCAAAAAGCGCTTCCCAAGCGGGTGCACGACTTTCTAAAAGTCTGTGTATTGTGCTTGTGGGTTTTCCAAAGTTCCCACAGGGATTTTTGTTTTCCCCATGAATCCACATGTGGAAAACGGTTTTTTGTAAAACCCTTTGGAAAAACCGTGCATAAATATAAAAATCGTTGAATATTTTTGACTGTGAAGCCTTTTTCGCTGCCGGATAGAATCTTGAGACTTCACCTGGATTATACAATCACCAAAGTAAAAACCTGGGGATTTATCCACAATAAAATCGAGCATGTGGAAAACCTTGTGGAAAAAGAGCCGCTTTTTTCGGGATTTTTTGGCGTTTTCCACAGTTTTCACAGGGTTTGGAAGGAATTGCTCAAAAAATCTGGGGAAAAGTCAAATTGTATAAAATTATAACTCTCAGTTTTCAACAGCAAAACCCCGTGCATATTTTACAAAATCCTTGCAAACTGTTTTCAGCTTTCGATGGCGCGGCGAATCGCTTGGATGTCGCTTTGCAGGAGGGGGTCCTTTTTGAGCTCCTCCTCGATTTTGTTGATGGCGTTGGAGACGGTGCTGTGGTCCTTGCGGAAGAGCTTGCCGATGGCCGGCAGACTCATTTGCAGGAGGGTGCGGCAAAAATACATGGTCACCTGACGCGGAAAAAGGACCTCCTTTTTGCGGCTGGTGCCCATCATCTTGTCGCGGCTCAGACCGTAGCGCTTGCAGACCTCGGTAATGATGATGTCCTGGGTGATTTGCTTTTCCTGGGTTTTCTTGTTTTTGATGCTCGTTTGCGCCAGCTCCAAGGTGATTGGCTGGTTGCTGACGCTGGCGGTGGCAATGAGGGTTTGCAGGGCGCCGTCGAGGGTTCGAATGTTGACATCGACATTGTCTACAATATATTCGATGATCTGGCGGTCGACGACGGTGTCCTCCATTTCGGCCTTCTTTTGCAAGATGGCAATGCGGGTTTCGCGGTCCGGTACTTGAATGTCGCTTAAGACGCCGCCTTCAAAGCGCGTCACCAAACGGTCCTCGAGGTCGGGGATCTCGCTTGGCAATTTATCAGAGGTCATGACAATCTGATGGTTGTTATTGCGCAGCGCTTCAAAGGTAAAGAAGAATTCGCCCTGGGTCCCTTCCTTACCGGTGAGAAACTGGATGTCGTCAATGAGGAGCAAATCGGCGTTGCGGTATTTGTCGCGGAAGACCTCATTTTTGTTGGTTTGGATCGCCGAGATGTACTCGTTCATAAAATTTTCACAGGAGGTAAAGATGATCTTGGCCTCGGGCTGATTTTGCAGGATCTGATAGGCAATGGCGTTGATGAGGTGGGTTTTGCCCAAGCCGGAATTGCCGTAGATAAAGAGGGGATTGATGGTCTTGGGACAGTTGAGATCCTGGCTCATGTTGTTGGCAATGGCTTTGCAAAAGGCGTGGCACTGCTCGTTGTTTTTGCCAACGACGAAGGATTCAAAGGTAAAATCGGCGCGCAGCTTTTTGCCGTCCAAAAGCTGGAGACGCGGCTTGGCGCGATCGGCTTGGCCCATATTTTGGAAGAAATAGCTGTCGTCAGAGGCTTCAGCGATTCTGAGATCAGCGGTTTTGAGGCGATCGCGGAAGGTTTCGGCGTCGGCGTGGTTGAGATAATGGATGCTTACATCATCGTCGGAGGTGGCCAGGCGCAGCCACTTGAGCAGCTCCTCGCCAAAGCCCTGCTCGGTAAAGCCTGCGAGCATGACGTTGTTGTTAACCTCGACGACGTATTGGTCGCCGACAAAATCTATGGGCATGAGATCGCGGTACCAGGTGTCAAAGATAAAGGGGGCGACCTCCTCCTGAATTTTCATAATTGCAGTTTGCCAGGCCTGCATATAGCGTTGTTCCATGGTTTTTCCTCCAAATCAAGATTTTTCCACAGAATTGGCAAGTTAGCTGGAATAAACTGTGGAAAAGTCCTTCTTTTTTCATGCGGATGCACCTTCTAATAATAGCATAGGAAAATTGATTTCGCACCTATTCATCAACAGGCACTGTGGAAAAAAATCGACTTTCCCACAGAATTTTCCACAGTTTTCCCCAGAAAAATGGCGGATGAATGGGGAAATATCGGCAGATTTTGGAAAAAGGGGCGAGTTTTCCACAGTTTTGGGTGGCCAGCGAAAAATTTTTTCCCAAGGAAAATTTTCCGCTGGCGAGTCCCGAGCGAAAAATTTTGGTTTTTCCAAAATAAATCAACAGACACACGGGAGAAATGGCTTAAAAATGGGCTGGGGAGAAATTTTGAGTTTTCCACAGTCTGCTTGTGGAAAACCCCTGTGCGTTGTGGAAAAGCGGACAACAATTTAGACAATTAACAGCAAAGAGACAAAAATTTGACAGCCTTCATATATATAGTGATAGAAAAAATAAAAATCGGAGATTTAGTAGTGGCTGAAAAATCCAGGAAAAATCCCCGAAAACTTGCGAAAAATCCGCCGAAAAACGATTGACCGTCCCCCTCATATAAGGTATAATCATGAATGCATGTAAACTAGGTCAGGAGGTGTAGGGATGAAACGCACATATCAGCCAAAAAACAAGAAACATAAACGCGTTCATGGCTTCCGTAGAAGAATGCTTTCTAAAAATGGTCGCAATGTCTTGAAGAGAAGAAGAGCAAAAGGAAGAAAAGTGCTCAGCGCGTAAATGTCTATGACACTTGAGATAGAGATAAGAAGGCCTCCACTGTCAGGCCTTTTTTATCTTTATTGTACAAAAAAGGGTGTGAAAACATGCTGGCTTCACCGTTTCGCATTAAGAAAAGAGACGAGTTCAATCACATATATCGCAAAAAAAATTCCCGGGCCAACCGCTACATGGTCCTATATGTGAAGGAAAACAATTTAACACATGCCCGCTTTGGCTTCTCTCTTTCCAAAAAAATCGGTAAGGCCCATGTGAGAAATCTTTACAAACGACGTTTGTCTGAAATCGTCCGCCTGCATTGGGACCGCTTTGCGGCGGTGGATGCGGTGGTGGTTGCACGCAAGGACATTGTGCAGCTGGATTATCAGGCCCTTGAAAAAGAATTTTTGAAGCTTGCGGAAAGAAGCGGTATTTATGGCGAGTCCAATTAAAAAATTGCTCATTGGCATGATTCGCTTTTATCAGGTGTATCTCTCTGCCTTAAAGGGCGGACCCAGCTGCCGTTTTATTCCGAGCTGTTCGGCGTATGCAATAGAAGCCATCACAAAATACGGGGTCCTCAAGGGTGGCGCTTTGGCCATCTGGCGGATTTTGCGCTGCAACCCCTTTTCCAAGGGTGGCTACGACCCAGTTCCTTGATTCATTGGAACATCAGGTTCTAGGAGGTGAATACCTCTCCGACCCATCGGAGTAGGTGATATTTGAGCACATTTGTAGATATTATGACGCAGTTTATTCATACGATGTATGAATTTACCGGTATGATCGGCTTTCCAAGCTATGCGCTGGCGATCATTTTCATCGGGATTGTCGTCCGCATCATTCTCTTGCCATTGACGGTCATGCAGATGAAGTCGATGCTGGGGATGCAGGAAATTCAGCCGGAATTGGCTGAGCTGCAAAAGCGGTATGCGAACAATCGCGAAAAACTCAGCGAAGAAATGATGAAGCTGTACAAGGAGTACGACGTCCGGCCAATGGCGGGCTGTCTGCCAATGCTGATTCAGCTTCCGATTCTTTATTTATTATTCTGGGCATTACGCAATTACCAATTTACGGAAAATGCCTCTTTTTTATGGATTGACAGCTTAAACAACATCGACCCGCTGCACATTATGGCGATTGTCTTGGCAGTGGCCATGTTCCTCCAGCAAAAGCTGGCGATGAGCGCCACCACCATGGATTCGAGCAATCCTGCCAACATGACCATGAAGATGATGGTCTATGTGATGCCTGTGATGATGGGCTTTATGGCGCTGAACTTCCCAAGTGGGCTGTGCCTGTATTGGATCACGACGTCGGTGTTTATGATTTTCCAGCAGCTCTTTATGAACAGCCTGCGCAAAAAGGAAATGGCCAAGCGCGCCGAAGCCCGTGCCATCCGCGAAGCAGAGCGCGAAAAACAGCGCGAGGAAGAAAAGAAGCAGGGCCACAACAAATCCAAAAAGAAAACCAAGCAGCAGCTCAAAAACGAGCACAAGGCGAGAAAACGCGAGGCCCAATACCAGGCGCCAAAGAAAGACGGAGAAGGCGCCACCTATCATCCGCCGAAAAAATCCTGATGCACCACGCATCGCTTGCCAGGGGGAATAGACATGATTGAAAAAATGAAGATCACAGCCAAAACCGTCGACGAGGCCATCAAAAAGGCCGCCGACATTTGGAAAATTGACGCTGTGAAAAATGGCTACACCGTCATTCAAGAACCAAGCCGCGGCATCTTTGGACTTGGCAGCAAGGACGCCATCATCGAGGTCAACAAGACCCTGCCAGACCTTGCCGAAGAAAAACCGGTCGCAAAGCCACAGGCTGCGCCGGAAAAAAAGGCACCTGCAAAGGAAGCGGCGCCAGAAACCGAGCTTCTCATTAAGGAAGTCACCGTCGAGGAAATGCCGGCGCCCGCCCCTCAAAAGGAAGAGGAAGCGCGCACCGAAATCATCGTCGAGGACATTTCTCAGCTCAACGCCGAGGAAGCCCTCGCCCATGTAGAGGGTGAGACTGCCGAAGACATTGGCCTGTCCTTCTTGGGGCCGATTCTCGACGCGCTGGATGTCGACGCCGTCGTTCATGTCACCGAGACCGACGACAGCATCCGCTTTGACGTCAGCGGCGAGGATGTGGGCATCCTCATCGGCCGCCACGGTGAAACCCTCAACGCCATCCAATTTTTGATGAGTCTGGTCATCAATGGCCGCCTCGAAAGCCGCAAGGGTGTCATTTTTGACGTCGAAAACTACCGCGCCCGTCAGCGCGACAAGCTCGAAGCCCTGGCGCTGCGCATGGCAGAAAAATGCCGCAAGACCCATCGCCGCGTCGTTCTCAATCCGATGAACGCCGCCGAGCGCCGCATCATCCACATCACCCTCGAAAAGGAAGCGGGCGTGTCCTCCTATAGCGAAGGCAACGAACCGAACCGCCGTGTCGTGATTGTGGCAGACTAAGCAAAAAATAGACGCCCTTTATGAGTGACAGCGCAAAACTGTCATCATAAAGGGCGTTTCTGTATACCTATAAAATCAATATGAAGAAAGATAGTAGATAAAATCACTATCTAATAAAATATTATCATATTTTATTGTTCTGTTGACGAGAATGTACATCATATTCGCTATCATCTTTAGTTTCTATGAAATAAAGCAGAATACAATTGAACACAATAAAGTATAACTATAAAACCATAAATACATAAAAAATCTAAAGGATATCCGTTTATCTGTATAAAAATATCGTTATTTCTTCCTAGTACAAAAGGGAGTACATATAATATAACAGATTCTAACCAACCTAAACATAAAATAAAAATACTATTGTACACTCTATAAATGCTAACAAACGATACATATATATATATATATAATAGAAGAAAATATATAAAAATATATAGTACGGTATCTAAAACTGTCACCCCAGCTCTTAACAATGAATTTTTTAAGATAAGATAGTGATTAAAATAAGCAAAAAAAACCAAAGGAAAAATGATTTGAAAATATTTCAACATTATTTTAGAAAATTTTTTCATAATAAAACCTTCTTTAAAAAAATGATAAATCTATAAATTATTAAAGTGTCGATAGCTATGAAAAATTTAATTTAACAAAAATTTCATAGTCATCGACACTACATAAAATGATATATTGTTAATTATGAGTAAGGTACATCGACTGTTAATTTATGAGAGGTACCAGACATCCCGGATACAGTTATATCAACTTCTGATATTCCTCTTGGACTAAGATTGCCCCAAGTT
>JAUNGU010000106.1 GCA_030524315.1 Peptococcaceae bacterium | reverse complement strand
ATTTTGCCAATAGAAATACCCCCAATAACTTGGGTGTCCAAATTATTGGGGGCACATCAGTTCGGCTCTATTTTTGTGTGGTGAGATGTGGTGAGTGGTTTGTTAGAATAGCACGTGTCCCAAGCCGATAATGAGTGGCAGGCCGAGGACGGTGAAGGTGACGACGCAGATGGCCATGATTTTGAAGATGTCCTTGGTGTGGATCCAGCCAGTTTGAGCAAAGCACATTGCTGTTGCCGGTGAGGCGGCAGGAGTCAAGAAAGCGGTGTTGATGGCCAGGAGAATAAGCATTGTGCCGACAACCGGATTGGCGCCGACGGTTTCGTAGAATGTCCCGAGAATCGGTAAGAACATGACGCCGACAATGATGTTGTTCATAAATTGGGTGAGCACCAAGGTGATAACAAAGAGGGCAATGAGGAAGCCCAGACCGGAAAATTTAGTGAGCACAGGGCTGAGCATTCCGACAAGCCAAGGCTGGATACCGGTGGCGTCGCTCATCAAAAGGGAGGTGAGGAGCATGATGACCACGAGCATAAAGATGATTGGCCAGTTCAACCCGTCTTTGACAGATTTGTTAAAGTCGAGAATTGGCTTGCCTTCGACCTTGATCAGGGAAAAGGCGACGGTGCACAATGCCATCAGTGCGGCATTGCCGGTGCCGCTGATCAGCTGGGTAAATTTCCAGGATGTTGGCAATACGCCAGGAATGAGGAGCAGAAGCAGCACCACGCCAAAGGCGAAGAGGACGGCTTTCTGGTGCTTGGTGACCTTGGTTTCTCCTTGGACGAGTTGGGTTACGTCACAGTTTTTCATTTTGCTGACGTCTGGTCGGAGAATGAAGCGGCAAGCCAGAATGTAGCCTGCGATCATGAGCAGACCGGCAGGGATCATAACCAGCATGTATGGCAGATAACCGACTTGAATTTGCGTGATAGAAGAAAAGGCGTTGAGGATAACCATTGGCATGGCTTTGAATGGCAGCATGATGCCGAATGGAGAGGCGCTGATGATGACGCCGATAATCATAATTGCAGGATACATTTCGTAGGGCCTGTAGCCGACCTTGTCAAAAATGCTGAAGAGAATCCCCCAGCACAGGAGGAAGGCGGCAAAGGCTTGTCCAAAGGAGGCCAGCAGGCCGCAGACGCAGAGAAAGATTGCAGAGAACAGCCAAGGACGACCTTGGAGCCATGGGCGAGTGATAATATAATTTGCCACATTATCGACGGCGCCGCTGTCAGCGAGCATTTGTACAAGAACCAAGATAAAGACTAAGAATATAATGATTTCGTTCCCAAAGCCTTGGGTCATAATATCTTTGACTGGTGCAATGCCGCTAAAGCCGATGGCGACCCAGCCAAGCAAGCTAGGGAATAACATGCCGCAGGTGCTCCATCCATATAAGAGGCCGAGGAAGACGCCGAGCATTTTCATACCGACGGTGGTAACAGTGCCAATTGGTGGCAGATAGCCAAATCCAAACATAAGGGCAAGAATGATAATAAAATGTAGCCAGGTGAGATCGCGCTTCGCCTTGCTAGTATCTTGGGCAGACATAAAGATTTCCCCCTTTGCTAAATAAGCGTTGCTGAGACAGGCGTAAATCGCAGCACCTGTCTCAGACGTACGCTTGACGTTGTTATTCCATGATTTGATAAATTGGGGCACCTTCGCATTGCTTTGGCATACGCACGCCAGCCAATTCTGCCATTGTTGGCGTCAGATCCGCTTCACGAATGATACGGTCGGTAGTGTAATGCTTTTTGATGCCAGGACCAGCAGCGATAAAGATTGGCGAGACGGAGGTGTGGCCGTAGCCGTAGGTCGATGAGAGAGAATCGTTGTGGTCGTAGTTATAGCCTTCAGCCAACCAGATCATGATGTCGCCGCAGTTTGGACCACCCAGACCTAATTGGATGCAGTCCTTGTTGCGCAGGGCGAGGGCAACCACACGATTGCCGGTTTCTGGGCTTCTGTAGCCATAGAGGGCGGTCATGAGGCGTTCTTCCTCTTCGTACTGATCCTTTGGATCGATGATGCCATGAGGGTTGCGGCCCTTGATATTGAGGAAGATATTCAAGCCACGGGCGACAGCCTTGGTACGGCTCCAATCGATTTCGTGGGTATCGTTGCCATCGGCATCTTTCTTCACATGGGTGTAGCCTAGCTCTTCCATGACACGCAGGTCGACACCGCAGCCATCGCCAAGGAGTGGAGGCAGATGCTCAGGGCAAACCTGTGCGTGGTCGGAGACAATAAAGATGGTCCAATCCTCATCGAGGAGGTGCATGAATTTGCCGATGTATTCGTCGGTTTGGATGTAGACCTCACGCAAAAGCTGTGCGTAGGTTTCTTCGGAAAGCTTACTGCGACCTTTGTCCTTGAGGAATTTCAGGATCATATGGCCCTGGCCATCGATGTTGTGGAAATGGGAGAAGACCACATCGTATTTGTTTTCTTCGATCAACGTATTGAGGGCGCCTGCTTCCCAGTCCGCCATGTAATCCCAGTTGGCGCGCATGCAATCGCGAATGAGGATTTCGTCACCACCACCGAGCAAGGCTTCAGGAGATGGATAGCCAACCTTTTCGGTGACTTGCTTGTAGAGGGATTTTGGATGCCATACCGAATCATTGTGCAAATCCATTGCTGCAGAAATCCACAGCTTGAGATAATTGCCGTCTTCAGCCAAATCGACCACGCGCATGTTGCGGTTGACATCATAGCGCACATCATTTTTGATGGCTTCGTCGATGATTTCCGGCGTGAAGACGTCATTCTTGAGGGTGGCGTAAGGGGTCTCATCTTTTTTGGATCTGTAGAGGGCAATGTGATCGTAGATGCCGTCATCGTTTTTCAGAATCAGTCCGACGCGACGAATCAAGCCGCCGGAGAATAACAGGGTAAATTCTTTTGCGTCAGCCGGGGCATTGGCCCAATTTTTTGCAGGGGCAATTGGCGAGAGGACGACGTCGAATGGCGCATCGCTCATGCCGTTCTGGCTTTCGCGCTCGCTTAGGATGACGTGCATCTTGGAGGCGCCGTCGCTGACACCTTCAACAACGTTGAAGCTTTCGTCGGTGACGTTGAGGTCGGTGATGACACATGGCACATTGGTGTCGGTCGCGGCTTTGCGACGATACAGCACGTGCTCGGTTTTATCGCTGGCGACGAGGATGAATTCAGATTCCACCTGCGCAACACCCATGTTTGGTGCGGCTGGCTGGGTCCCATCGACAACGTGCAAATTTGGGCTGTCAGAGGTTGGAGGCCAAGAGCTGCCAGGCCAATGGAAGACGAGGGTCTTGAGCCCGGCTTCGGCAGTGACGTTCCACAGCTGTTCAGCTTTGCAGAGATTAGAATCCAGCGCATAATTGCTTTCGCCAATATTGATTGGATCCGGAATCGAAAAACCGACAATACCGTGGGTAATTGGATAAGCGCCAGTGGCAAGGGTTGTCCACATTGGTGGCGTCACTGTTGGATGCCCGCCAAGCATCACCAAATCCTTGCGCGCAGAACCTCTTTCGATAAAGGCTTTGGTATTTGGCATGATGCCCTCTTCGACGTATTTGCAGGTCAGTCTAGGGTCCATGCCGTCAAT
This sequence comes from Peptococcaceae bacterium, assembly GCA_030524315.1. Classification (GTDB taxonomy): domain Bacteria; phylum Bacillota; class Peptococcia; order Peptococcales; family Peptococcaceae; genus UMGS1590. The sequence goes on along the minus strand of JAUNGU010000106.1, from coordinate 1,354 downwards.
GCCCAGTACAAATAATTTTTTTTGTTCACTCATCTCAAATTCATCCTTCCGTTATTTATGAGTTTTTTTTAGTAAGCGTTGTGGGGCTTTTGTTTACAGTCTTAGTGTACCGTGTTTTATTTATAGAATGAATAAGTGAGATTGATAAGTGATTCGCGCGATTCAACAAAAAGTTGAAGAGTGCAAATATATTCTGAAAAAAGGGCTGTTACATAAGAATTTTACGGCCGATGATGGTATAATTATTGAAAAGATACAGCAAAATAGCAAAAGTAACGTTGAAATAGGAGGAAATCATATGCGATTAGAGCAGCTCGGATGGCTCGCCGAAATTCAACGGCATTCATCCCTGAGCGGAGCCGCACAGGCTTTGCATATTTCGGTGCAAGCCCTTAGTAAATCAATTGCTGGCATGGAGGATGAGCTAGGGTATGTGCTGCTCAATCGAAGCTCAAAGGGCGTGGCGCTGACAGACAAGGCAAAGCGTTTGGTGACAGCAGCCGAGCATTTTTTTGATGAGATGTCAGATATTCATGGCGGCACGGCACCACAGCTGCCAAAGCTCGAGGGCAGCTATACGGTTTATAGTATTATTGGAGAGATCAACATTTTTCTGCTGAATTTGTTGACGACCCTGTCCCAGGATTTTCCTGGCTTGGAAATAGACACGATCAGACTTTCAGCAGAAACCATGGTGTCGGCGGTGGCAGATGGCGAAATTGATTTTGGTCTGTATTGCGCCTATGCCATCGATGGCGAGAAGCAGGATCATTTTCCGGCCAATGTGAAATTTACTCCGCTGTTGCATTGTAAGCTCTATGCGTTTGTTCCGGCCTCCTACAGAATATCGGTGTATCATAGCGTTTCCATCAAAAGCTTGTTAGAATTTCCACTGTTGTTTCAAAGAGGCGCTGAAGCCAATAGCCCGACCTTGTTAAATTTGGTGATGAAGTATGGCCGTCCTCACAGCGTGATTTACAAACAATCGGCGACACTATGCCAAAATCTCGTGACTGTTGGTGAGGGGATTTATCTGTGTTTGGGGCTGGCGTCTGCACCACCACAGGTCAACGATCCGAATCGCGTCAAATGCTTGGCCATCCGCGATGATATTGACATCACCTTCGGCTACCTATCCAATAGCAGCCACACATGCAGTGAGGTTGGCAAGGTGATCCTAGAATACGTGCATAATCAAGCAAACCATTATACAGGCTACTAAAATAGACAGAAATCAGTGCTCGGTTTGGTGCGCTGATAGTGCATCAACAAAAAATAGAGTCGAATCCTCTGCGGAGGTTTGACGTGCCCCCAATAATTTGGACACCCAAGTTATTGGGGGTATTTCTATTGG
>JAUNGU010000105.1 GCA_030524315.1 Peptococcaceae bacterium | reverse complement strand
CGCTGTCTGTTGACGAATCGCTCGAGTAGCTGCTGCTAGAAGCGTCGCTGCTGGCTGTGGACGAGTCGCTGGCGTCGCTGCTGTCGGTTGAGGAATCGCCGGAGGAATAGCTGTCGCTCGAATAGTCGCTGGTGGTGGAGGAATCGCTGCCATCTGTCGTGGTGCTGCTGTCGTCATCGGCGGTCATTGGCAGGATGATGATGCGCTGGCTGCCGTCGTCGGCGGTGGTGACGCAGATGGTGTCGCCTTCGAGAATGTCGTCACTCGTGGTGGTGTAGAGGACGCCGTCAGAGACGTATTCGACGGTGGCGTCACTGTCGACGGTAATTGTTTCGGTGTTGGCCGTGTCGGTAAAGGTCACGTCGTCGACGTTGGTGTAATCGGTGACGGTCTGGTCTGGCTCGAGAACCTCCAGCGTCAGCTCGCTGCCGTCGATGAAGGTGACTTCGCCGAAGAGCGCTTCATCGCTGGTGGTTTCTGTGGTGGAGGAGCCTTCGTCGCTTGTGCTCAGACTACCAGAGGTATCGGTCGTGGTCGATGTCGTGCTGTCGCTGCCACAACCTGCCAGCGCAGCACAGAGAAAAACCAGCATAGCCACAAGGGCGAGGGATTTTTTTATTTTTGTCATAGGATAACCTTCTTTCTAGGAATTTGTCGACGTCAGCGTATCGGCTGACTGTGGTGTCAGTATAAATTTTCGCGCTTAACCAGCACTTAAATCCTCGCCCATAGCCAGTGACAGAAATGTCAGGATTGTGGGGACGGCTGTCACCAAATCTTTAGCGCGGCGACCATCGCTTCTTTAGCCGCGGTTTAGGTTCGCAGGCTACGCTATAGGGATAAATTTGCAAAGGAGCGATTTTCATGCGTTTACTCGTCGCCGAAGACAATCCCAAGCTCGTCCGCGCCCTGCGCCACATTCTCACGACCTCCGGCTACCTCGTCGACACGGCAACCACGGGCGACGATGCCCTTCTCCTGGCCGAGAGCGGCGAATACGACGGCCTCGTCCTCGATATTATGCTGCCCGAGCTGGATGGCGTGAGCCTCCTGCGCCAGCTGCGCGCCCAGGGCATCACCACTCCGGCCCTCTTTCTCACGGCGCGCACCGAGGTCTGCGAGCGCGTCGAGGGGCTGGACGCGGGCGCAGACGATTACCTCGCCAAGCCCTTTCAGACGACAGAGCTCTTGGCGCGCATCCGCGCCATGCTCCGCCGCCGCGAATCTTTCCAGCCGGAGCTCTTGCAGCTGGGCGCCCTCGCCCTCAACTGCGCCACCTACCAGCTCTCTTATGAAGAAAGCCGCGCCCAGCTCAGCGGCAAGGAGTTTCAAATCATGGAGATGCTCATGCAGCGGCCCGGCACCATTGTCACCACCGACAGCCTCATGACCCACATCTGGGGCTGGGACAGCGATGTGGACGTGTCGGCGCTGTGGGTGCACATTTCTAACATTCGTAAAAAGCTCGCCCAGCTCGAGGCACCAGTGAGCATTCGCTTCATTCGCGGCGGCGGCTATGTGCTGGAGCAGGACCGATGATCTACCGTCTGCGCAAGAAATTCATCAAAATCTGCACCCTCTCCTTCCTCGGCGTTTTCCTCCTCCTCTTTGTCGGGATCTTTGCCTTCACGAGCTTGCAAACCCGCGCCTCCCTGGATGATCTCGCCGACATTGTCGCAGCAAATGACGGCCGCTTCCCCGATGTCCCTGCCGCTGGCGCCCCCGGCCCGACAGGCGCAGGCAGCAATCCCGAATCGCCCTTTACGACGCGATTTTTCACGGTGCATTTTGACGCCGCCGGCAACGTCAGCCGCGTCGACACCCGCTCCATTGCCAGCGTCAGCGGAAAGGAAGCCGCCTCAGCCGCCAAAGAAGCCCTGGCGCGCGGCAAGGCACGGGGCTGGTATGACAATATGCGCTACAAAATCTACGATACGGACGGTGGCCAGGCCGTCGTCTTTATCAACGCCAGCGTTGAAAGCGAGATGACAAGCCGCTTCCTGCTATCGGCAGCGGCAGTGTTTGTCGGCGGCAGCATCCTCGTGCTCGCCCTCATCGTCCTTTTCTCGCGGCGAGCGGTGCGGCCTGTGGCCGAAAGCATCGCGCGGCAAAAGCAATTCATCACCGACGCCAATCACGAGCTCAAGACGCCCCTGGCGGTCATGAGCACGAGCATCGACATTCTCGAGGACGACATTGGCAAAAACGACTGGCTCACTGACATGCGCGAGGAGACGGCGCGCATGAACAGCCTCGTCTGCGAGCTCATCACCCTCTCGCGCATGGACGAGGAAGCACCGACCCTCGCCAGCGCGGTCATCGACCTCTCGGCCCTTCTGGAGGAAGCCAGCGCCGCCCAGCGCGGCTTGGCCCTATCCACCGACATTACGCCGGGCATCGAGATCACAGGCGATGCCGCCGCCATCAGCCGCCTGGCGCGCATCCTCCTGGACAACGCCTGCAAATACGCCGACGCCCCCGGCCAGGTCCACGTTGCCCTGTCTGGCGGCAAGCATCCGCTTCTGAGCGTCACCAACAGCTGCACCGCCGTCGCCACGCTGCCCCTGGCGCGCCTCTTCGACCGCTTCTACCGCGCCGACAGCGCCCGCACCGACGGCGGCTTCGGCCTGGGCCTGTCCATCGCCCAAGCCATCTGCAGCCGCCACCACGCGCAAATTACCGCCCAGGCGCCCGATGCCGCCACCATCCGCTTCGTCGTCAAATTCTAGGCATAGAAAAAGCAGTAGCGATTTCCTCGCTACTGCTATTTTTGTGCCTATTTGCTGGTGACCGCCTCGATGCCGCGGAGGGTGATGGTCGTCGTGCCGTCAGACTCCATGCGCATCTCAAAATGCGTCGGATCCTCGTACCACTCGGCTGGCAGGGTGAGCGTCACCTCGCCGTCGCAGACAAGCTTGTAACTCGCCGTCTGCTTGCGGGCAAATTCCTGCTCGACAATGAGATTGTCCGGCAGATTGGCGTAGGTCGCCTCGCCCATGAAGCTGTTTTGCATCTGAATCGAGTTGGGGAAGGTCTTTTCCGCCAGGGCTTTCGTCTCGACAATGTCCGTCTGCTCGGCGTTGTCGGCCAGAAATTGCTTGGCCCGCGCCAAGACCTCGACGCCGTCCTGAGAATACTCGTCAGCCACCGCCAGCGCCATCTGGCGAATCTGCTTGTAGCTCTCGCGGCTCGACGGCTCAGTGTAGAGCCCCAGCACGACCTCTTCAAAGAGGCGAATTTTTTCCTTCTCGTGCTTGATGGCAATGTCAAAGACGCGCACACCCAAATCCTCGAGATTGATAAAGGCATAGCCCTTCACGCGCTGGGTCGGCTGAGGCATGATCGAGCGATGGATGGCAATCTCCGTCTGCATGTGGCCCTCCTCGTCGGTCTCGATCTGGTGGGTGTAGGCCACCTTGTCGGCCAGCGCCAAAATCCCCGCGTATTTGGCGCCCAGCTCCGTCTGAAAACGGCAGACAATCAGATGATAATTGTCCTCCACCCCCAGCTCCCGGAGCTCGCCAAAAAACAGCCCCGCAATCCACTTGGAAAAATCCACCAGATCATCGGCGCCATCGGCATACGACCGCACCTTGGCAGGCGCCGCGCTCGTCTCGGCAAACTGGGCGTGAGACGCCGACGGATCCCCCAGCCCTCGCTCAATGTGATGCTCCAAATACGCCTGCATCACCGCCGACCGCGGATCCAACGGCGCATCCGACAACACCTCCTTCACCCCAATGCCATCATACACATGCAAAATCGCTTCCTTAATCTCAATCACAATCGCACCCTCCTTCGTTCACATTCCCCCAGTATACCCGAGGGCGAGACGCCTCGCAAGTCTCTCGTCGCGCCAGTTTAACAATAGTTTATTTTTTATTTAATGCCGTGTAATTGGATTTGGGGGCGGCTTGGGCTATACTGGGTCTTGTCAAGGAGACAACATGACAACACTCACAAAGGAGAGATGACATATGAAGAAATTACTCGCCGTGATTTTATTTATTGTGATTGCTATTGCTGCCGGGGTTGGCGCTGGCTATTATTTCACCGCGAAGGACGCCACGGCTGCGACGATCAGCGAGCAGGAAGCCAAGGATATTGCCTTTAAGGATGCCAAGGTCGCAGAGGGCGACGTCAGCCTCAAGAAGGTGGAGCTCAGCCGCGATGATGGCCGCAGCGTTTACGAGATTGATTTCCGCGTCAACAACGACCAGACTGAATACGACTACGAAATCGACGCTGTGAATGGCAAGATTCTCACTGTCGACAAAGATTTCCCTGACGGCCAGAGCGCTACTGCCGTCGGCACTGCTGACAACGCCAAGGCCGACAATAATGCAGACGCTGGCTACGGCGCAGAGGTCACGGCCGACCAGGCCAAGGCCATCGCATTGCGTGATGCGGGCATCGATGAGGCGAGCACCCTCTTTATGGATGTGGATTTTGACCAGGAAGGCAGCCAGAGCGTCTGGTCTGTGGAATTTGACACCGACACCACCGAATACGACTACGAAATCTCCGCCCAGGACGGCAGCATCGTCCAGGCCCAAAACGAGCCTCGCGGCTGATTCATCCGGTAACAATCGCGGCCAATACGGTCGCGATTTTTTTCTGCGCATCAAAAAAGAAGGCCATCAAACAAAGGGCGCTGCCTTTGCTTGATGGCCTTCTTTTCATCCATATATGGTTGTCAGTTGTGATCAAACGAAAATTGGCTTTCGACGAGGTCGCCGTACTGCTCTTGAAGCTGGGCGTGCTCTTCGCTTTCGAGGTAGCGTTTGAGGTCGTCCAGACTTTCCATTTCAAGGGTGAACATCAAGTCCATATTGTGTTCCCTACTGACAATGTTGCGGTAGATCTGCGGATTGACGATGCCCTCGTATTTTTTTTCTAGGCTGGCCAGCTTTTCTGCAAAGCCGTTGATCACGCTGTCCGTCAGCATATTTTCCTTGAATCTAAACAACGAATAATGGACCATCGATT
>JAUNGU010000012.1 GCA_030524315.1 Peptococcaceae bacterium | reverse complement strand
CGCTGATGCCCTCGCCAGATAGGATCTCTGCTGCCTCAAGAGACTTGGCGACCATGATGCCACAGGCAATGAGGGTGACGTCTGTGCCTTCACGCAACACCGTCCCCTTGCCGATGACGAAGGGCTTTTCCGGATCGGTCACCGTTGGCACGCCCGAACGCCCCAGACGAATATAGACCGGCCCATCGATGTCCACAGCGGCGCGGGTGGCAGCGGCGGCTTCCGGGCCGTCGGCTGGCACGAGCACCGTCATATTTGGCAGGCCGCGCATGAGGTTGATGTCCTCCAGCGCCTGATGGCTGCCGCCGTCCTCGCCGACGGTGATGCCGGCGTGGGTGGCGGCGATTTTCACGTTCAAGCGCGGATAGCAAATCGAATTGCGAATCTGGTCGTAGGCACGGCCCGTCGCAAAAACGGCGAAGGTGCTGGCAAAAGGAATCTTGCCCGTTGCCGCAAAGCCCGCAGCCACGCCCAAGAGATTTTGCTCGGCAATGCCCATGTCAAAGAAGCGGTCAGGAAACGCTTTCTGGAAAAGATTGGTCTTGGTCGACTTGGACAAGTCGGCATCGAGCACGACGATTTCCGGACGCTCTGCACCCAAGGCTTCCAGCGCCTTCCCATAGGCTTCACGAGTTGCTTGCTTTTCCATCCTTATGCTTCCTCCCCTAATTCTTCCAAGGCCTGGGCCACCTGCTCAGCGTTTGGCGCCTTGCCGTGCCAGCCCACTTCATTTTCCATAAAGGACACGCCCTTGCCCTTGACCGTGTTCATGACGATCATCTGTGGCTTGCCATTGGCCGCTGCCTTGGCCGCAGCAATCGCCGCAGCGATGGCCGCGTAGGAATGGCCGTCGATGACCTGTACATCCCAGCCAAAGGCGGCAAATTTGTCGTCCACCGGATCGACGCCCATGACCTCTGCACAAGGGCCGTCGATTTGCAGCCCGTTGTGATCGACAAAGGCAATCAGATGATCCAGCCCGTAGTGAGCCGCAGCCATCGCCGCCTCCCAGACCTGGCCCTCATCCAGCTCGCCATCGCCCAAGAGGGCGTAGACGTAGCGACTGCTGGCGTCGAGCTTACGCGAGAGCGCCATGCCGACGGCCGCCGAAATCCCTGTGCCCAGGGAGCCGGTGCTCATATCCACCCCCGGCACCTTGCGCATGTCCGGATGGCCCTGGAGCTTGCTGTCGATTTTGCGCAAGGTCATCAGCCAATCCTTGTCAAAAAAGCCGCGCTCTGCCAAGGTGGCATAGAGCACCGGCGCTGCATGGCCCTTGGACAGCACAAAGAGATCGCGGTCGGCCGCATCTGGCGCAGCCGGATCCACGTGCATCTCTTCAAAATAAAGATAAGTTAATAATTCCACTGCTGAGAGAGAGCCACCTGGATGACCGCTGTTGGCTTGACCGATCATTTTGATGATGTTGCGACGAATGGCGTTTGCACGCACCTGTAAATTTTTCTCGTCCATAAATACCTCCACCTACTGATTAAGCTCTGCCGACTGACTGTTGCAGAAAAACAAACTCATCAGTAATTATACATCAAGAGACAACATTTTTCTTTATTTTTTCTGCACATTTTACATAAATATCGAAAAAAAAGGATTATGAAAAACGAAAAAACATTTTTCATAATCCTTGATGGTTTAAAATTAGAGCATGAAGATCAGGGTGTCCAGGATAAAGAGTGGAATCAGAATCCCAAAGGACCACTTCATGTAGCCAAAGAAGCTTGGCATCTTGATGTCATGGCTTTCAGCGATGGAGCGCACCATGAAGTTTGGCGCGTTACCAATGTAGCTGAGAGCACCCATGAATACGGCACCGGCAGAAACAGCGATGAGGATTGGCGCTTCGACCATACCGATGGTCGTTGCAATCCCTTCGGTGGCCCCGAGGGCACCGGCGGTGGTCAAGAATACCAAATAGGTTGGCGTGTTGTCGAGGAACCCGGAGAGAATACCGGTGCTCCAGAAGAATTGCCATTCGGTGTGGAGGCCGAGGTCAGCGCCACGCGCGCCGAGAATGGCCAGGGCAGGAATCATTGTGATAAAGATCCCCAAGAAGAGCTTGGCAACCTCTTCAATGGCACCCCAGTTGAAGTTGTTGAATTCGCGAATTTCCTTCTTAGTCGTCTTGAGGGACAAGAAAGCAGCCACCAGAAGCAGCACGTCCTTGATGATGTTTGGATAGGTTGCAACCGATTCATGACCATGGTAGGTGTAGAGGGTGATCCCCTTGACGCTGCCGTCAGCATTCAAGAAAGCGTCGCTCTGGGCTAGGGTCCCGCTGATAACAACCGCAAAGAGAATCAGCGCAATGTAGATCAGGTTGTGGAGACCAACAACATGAAGCTTTTCGCCAGTGGATTCTGGCTGCTTGCAACCTTCAGCCAGGTCTTTTTTGTAGCGACTCATTTCGACGAAATGGTAAACCACCAAAAGTACCACAGAGTTAAAGATGTACAGAGGCAGTACGTGAATGGTTGGCCAGAAGAAAGGCACGCCGCGCAAGAAGCCCATGAACAGTGGAGGGTCACCGACAGGGGTCAACGCGCCACCAATGTTGCAGACCAAGAAAATAAAGAAGATAATGGTATGCATCTTGCGATGACGCCATTCATTGGCACGGATCAGCGGACGAATGAGCACCATTGCCGCACCAGTGGTCCCGATGACACTGGCCAAAACGGTACCGATCAAAAGAATGATGGTGTTGACGTTTGGCGTACCAACAAGGGAGCCTTTGAGCACGATCCCGCCAGCCACAGCATAGAGGGCAAAGAGCAGGAGCAAGAATGGCACATAGTCCAAGATAATGGTGTGGATCAGCTGGTAGATGGTTTCATTGGCACCATAGGCGATAAAGAATGGCACGAGGAAAACTGCAGACCAGAACAGGGCGACCCACAGCTGATTCTTTTCCCACCAATGTTCCTTGACCAGTGGGAAGATAGCGATAGACAGGAGCATCCCAACAAACGGAATGAGACTCCAAAGCGGAAGCTGTTGACCAAGCTCTTCACCAGAGGCAAACGCTGCCTGTGGCAAAAGCAAAGCCATTACAACCAATGTCAGCAGAGACATTAATTTTTTGTGCTTCATGTTTTACATCCTTTCCTTCAACAGTAATTTTCTGCAAATATTTTGAAAAAAATAATTGCGCGCAGGCTGGCACGTCTTGGCCAGCTTGCAATAACAAGTTTTATAGTAGCAAATTTCTTTTGAAAAAACAACAAAAAAAGAGTATTTATACATTTTTTCGCGACTATTTTCAGACAAGCCCGAAAACAAAAAAATCCTTGCAGCCGAAGCTGCAAGGATGCACGCACAGAAATTAGTCGCGTTTGTATTTTTTGTTGAAGGCTTCTACGCGGCCCTTAGCGCCACGAACGCGCTGCTTGCCAGTGTAGAAAGGATGGCATGCGGAGCATACCTCAACCTTGATGTCGCCATCGTTGGTGGAACGGGTGGTGAACTCGTTACCACAAGCGCAGATGACTTTTACTTCATTATAGTTAGGATGAATCCCTGCTTTCATCTCTTAACACCTCTTTCATAAAATGATTCGATACTCATACCACACTATTATAGGCCAGCGGTTGAGCGTCGTCAAGCATTTATTTTTGCACCTTCATGAGGGAGAGCTGTCCCTGCACGTAGCAGGTGCTGCCCACCTGGCATTCTGCCAGCTGGCGCTCCATCGTGTCTCTGGCCACAGGCAAAAAAATCGAGCCCTCCTGGAGCGCCAGCTCTACCACAGAAAAAATCCAGAGCTTGCTCAGGATCACCGGCTGCACGCTTCGTACCTCGCTCAGAAGCACCACACCCTCCTCCTTGGCCACAAGCTGCTCGGCCAATAATGCGAGCTCTGCATGAATCGGCTTGCTCGCCGAAAATTCCACGCGGTCAGCATAGAGCATCGGCATGAGTGCCTCGCCTGCTGCCTGAGGATTGACGAGCTCTGCATGCACGCGGGCGCGCCCACATTGCACCGTGCGCGCATCGCCCGCTCCTTGTAAGCGCGCCAAGGGCCAGCGCACAGCGTTTTCCAAGAAGGTGTGAGCGATGACAGATTTTGGCGTTTCGCCGTCACGCTCATAGACAAAATCGAGCAAGAGCCGCACCGGCGTCTTGGCGATGGGGCTCATCACATATTCGCCACCCTCGTAGACAGTGCTCTCGCCATGCTCGACGGCGTGCTGATAGAGCACGTTGACATTGGTATCATAATTTGGAATGCCAAAGGCACTTAAATTGAAAGCCATCCTCTCACTCCTTCTCCCGCAAATGGGCGATTTCCTCGCCCCAGCCAGCCAAATCGTTCGGCGTCTCCATGATGATCGGGAAGGCCGCGTCCCGCTCGGCGCGTACAATCGTCTCAAAGGCTGCCCAGCCGATGCTACCGGCGCCCAAGCGCTCGTGGCGATCCTTATGGCTGGCAAAGGGCGTCTTGCTGTCGTTCATGTGGATGCAGCCCACGACCTGCCAAGGCATGAGCGCCGTGAAGCGCGCCTTAAACGCGACCCAATCGGTCATGTCGTAGCCCGCTGCGTGCAGGTGGCAGGTATCCAGGCAAAGACCCAGGGTCGGTGCGCCGCCAAAATGATCCAGCACCCGCGCCAGCTGCTCGAGATTGGCACCCAGCTCGGTGCCGCTGCCACTCATCGTCTCAAGGAGAATGCGCCGTCCCGCCGGCACCTGCGGCAGCAATTGCGCCAGGCTTTCAATCAGCCGCGCCTCGCCCGCTTCCTGGCCTGCACCCGTGTGAGCGCCGCTGTGAATCACGAGCCCTGCCGCGCCCAAAAGATCCATCCGCACCAGATCCTCGCGGATCGTGCGCACGCCAAATTCGCGCACCTCCTCCTTGCTCGACGCCAGATTGATCGTGTATGGCGCATGGCAAATCACGGCCAGCCCCTCGTCGCGATAATCGGCCAAGCCTGCCAGCTCTTTTTCTGTGAGCGCGCGAGCATTGCCGCCGCGGGGATTGCGCGTAAACACCTGCATCGCGTCGGCGCCAATGGACACAGCGTCCCTGGCGGCGCGATCAAAGCCCTTGCCGGTCGACATATGGGCACCAATTTTTAGCATCGTCTCTCCCCCTTTTTATGAGATAACTTTAGTCAGTATAGCGCATTTATAAATTTCTCGCAAAAAATTGTTTTTATAAGGATAGTACGTTGTTTTTGTTCATGTTATAATATCCACTAGCAATGTTTATCCCGCCAACCAGAAAAGGAGTGACCTCATGCCAGATCGAGCAACCAGCAAAGAAATGGAATATTTTTTTAGACAAGATGATCAGCTCCTCATTCTCTCCGATTATCTTGATAAAGCAGAAAAAATGCAGTACAAAAAAGGCAGCTACATCATCGCCAGCTGTCAGCCTGTGGAGCAGCTCTATTTTCTCGCCAAGGGGACGGCTTATCACAGCATTCTCACGCCCAACGGCAAGGAGCGCATCATCCACGTCTTGATCGCGCCAAGTCTCTGCGCCGAATCCCTGTTTTTCTTGGGCATCAACAGCGACTCGAGCGAACAGATCGTGGCCAAAACCGACTGCACCGTCTACTGCTTTAGCAAAGCCGTCATTGACGAGCTCATGACCAGCCGCCCAGAGCTCGGCCGCATCTTCATCAACTGGCTCTGCACCCTCTCCCTCAACGCCCACCACCAGGTGGCCGACGACCTCGTCAAGGACCCACGCTACCGCGTGTGTAAATTCATTTACAAATACGTCCTCGAGTACGGCCATCGCCTCAACAACAACCACTATATTTTCTATGGAAAGCTTTCCCACTACGACATTTCCAAATATATCGGCATCAACCGCGTGTCTGTCTCGACGGTCATGCGCAATCTCGAGGTGGAAGGCCTCATCCGCAAGACCAACGACGAATTAGAAATCCTTGACATGGATTATTTCGAAGACATGTGTGACCTGCCGTTCCAATGTCTCTAAGACGCCATTTTATTTAGAGGTGATTGTTTTATGAAACCAACCAAAAAACTGACCCGCTCCCTGACCCAGCGCAAAATTGCCGGCGTCTGCGGCGGCTTGGGCGAATACTTTAATATTTCGCCACTGATTTTCCGCGTCACGTTCCTTTTGCTCTGCCTGCCCGGCGGAGTACCGGGACCGGCGCTCTATCTGCTCTTTTGGATCTTTATGCCAAGCGCCACCATCATGAGCACCTTCTACACCCAGCGCCCAACAGGCGGCGACCAGCTCGGTAGCGATTACAAAGAAACCATCGACGTCTAAAAAAGGAAGCATCCCGCCTGGGATGCTTCCTTTTTATTTAGTGCATGTCGCGGTAGACGCCGATAACCTTGCCGATAATCATTGGATTTTTCACGTAGATGGGTTCCATTTCGTCATTTTCCGGCTGCAAGCGCACCGCGTCTTTTTCGTGGTAGAAGGTTTTGCAGGTGGCTTCGTCGCCAATGAGGGCCACAACCACCTCGCCATTTTCTGCGGTTTGCTGTGGCGCAACAATGATGTAATCCTTGTCCATGATGCCAATGTTGACCATGCTGTTGCCACGGATGCGCAGCATAAACGCGCCTTCGTTGCGCACAAAGCGCATAGAGAATGGAATCGTGTCCTCGATGTTTTCGTCGGCAAAAATTGGCGCGCCCGCAGCCACATTGCCAACCACCGGCAAATTGACCATTTCCTCTAGCGGCGCGTCGCCAGTCGCTGTGGCGCGCATTCTTTCATACGGCGTGCCGTCCGGATTGAGGAGAATGGTGATGGCGCGTGGCTTGGTTGGATCGCGGCGAATGTAGCCCATTTTTTCCAGGGAATTCATATGGGCGTGGACGGTAGAGCTCGAGCTCAGCCCAATGTGCTTGCCGATTTCGCGAACGGCTGGCGGATAGCCCAATTCCTCCACAGATTCGATGATGTATTCCAGCACACTGCGTTGGCGCTTGGTGAGGCCTCGCTCTCTTCGTCGTTGCGCCTGTTCTTGTTCCCAATTTGTCTGTTCAGTCAAAATAATGCCCTCCTTTAGTTGGATTTGCAAATAATAAGTCCATTATACACGATCAGCCAAAAATCCGCAAACGCGCATTCGGAATTTTCCGCCGGGAATTTCTTGACTTTTTTTCGCCGCCCATCTATAATTTATTAGATTGGGCGAGGTCCCAATTTCTTTATGTAAGCTTTTTTAATTGAAAAATTTTTTACAATAAAAATTGGAGGCAAGATACACATGGATGAAGCTGTCATTCTTACACGTGAAGGTCTGGAAAATCTCAAGGAAGAACTGGTCAATCTGAAAACCGTTCGCCGCAAAGAAGTTGCTGAACGACTCAAGCAGGCCATCGATTTTGGCGACCTGAGCGAAAACTCTGAGTATGATGATGCAAAAAATGAGCAAGCCTTCATTGAAGGACGCATTCAAACCATCGAAGCCACACTGCACAAGGCCCAGGTCATCGAGGATAGCAATCTCTCTGCCGGCGTGATCAACATCGGCTCCTATGTGACCGTGCGCGACGTTGAATTTGACGACGTCGAAGAATATCGTATCGTTGGTACCAGCGAAGCCGACCCAATGCAAAACAAAATTTCCAATGAATCTCCTCTCGGCGCCGCCCTGTTGGGCAAGCATCAGGGCCAGACCATCAAGGTCGAAGCCCCTGCCGGAGAAATTTCCTACGAAATTATCAGCGTATCCTTTGACAAAACCAAGGAGGAAGCATAAGCATGGCAAACGATACCAAAAAGAAAGCAGATGGTGGTCTCAAGCAGATTATGAACGTCCGCTTGGAAAAAATGGACGCCCTGCGTGAGCGCGGCGTCGATCCATTTGGTCACCGCTTTGACATCACCCATCACATTGCCGACATTATCGCAAATAAGGACGCCCTCATCGAAAGCGGCGAGGAAGTCAAAATCGCCGGTCGCATCATGGCCAAGCGCGGCCAAGGCAAGGCGGGCTTTGCCAATGTCGCCGATATTTCCGGCAACATCCAGATTTATTCCCGCCAGGATGTTTGCGGCGAAGACATGCACTACTTCTTCAAAAAGCCGACATCGGTGATATTTGTGGCATCACCGGCACCGTCTTTGTCACCGATCGCGGCGAGCTCAGCATCAAAGTGCTCAAATACGATCCCCTCTGCAAAGCCATGCGCCCACTGCCAGAAAAATTCCACGGCCTCACCGACACCGAGCTGCGTTATCGCCAGCGCTATGTCGATTTGATCATGAACCCGGATGTCAAGAACACCTTCATTCTGCGCTCCAAAATTGTCACGGCCATCCGTCGCTATCTCGATAGCCGCGCCTTTTTGGAAGTGGAAACGCCAGTGCTCCACACCATCGCCGGTGGTGCCACGGCGCGTCCATTCATCACCCACCACAACGCGCTGGACATTGACCTGTACATGCGCATCGCCCTTGAACTCCATCTCAAGCGCCTCATTGTCGGTGGCATGGAACGCGTCTACGAGCTCGGCCGCGTCTTCCGCAACGAAGGCATCGACACCCGCCACAATCCAGAATTTACCCTACTTGAGGTCTACCAAGCCTTTGGCGATTACGAAACCATGATGAACCTCACCGAAGACCTCTTCCGCACCGTTGCCAAGGAAGTCCTCGGCACTGCCGTCTTTACCAGCGGCGGCGTGGAGGTCGATCTCGAAAGCCCATGGGCACGCATCACCATGAGCGATTCTGTTAAGAACGCCACCGGCATCGACTATGCCAGCGACATGACCGACGACGCATTCCGTCAGGCCGCCCGCGATTACGGCCTGGACATTCCTGACGACATGCCACGCGGCAAGGTCCTCGGCGAGCTCTTTGACGCCGCCGTCGAAAGCACCCTCATCCAGCCAACCTTCATCATCGACTACCCCGTCGAAATTTCGCCGCTGGCTCGTCGCAAGGCAGACAACCCAGCCCTTACCGATCGCTTTGAGCTCTTCATCCTCGGCCGCGAGCACGCCAACGCCTTCTCCGAGCTCAACGACCCAATCGACCAGCGCCAGCGCTTTGAGGAACAGGTCGAAGCCAAGCGCAAGGGTGACGACGAAGCCCATCCAATGGACACCGACTACATCCAGGCCCTGGAATACGGCCTCCCACCAACCGGCGGCCTCGGCATCGGCATCGACCGCATGGTCATGCTCCTCACAAACGCCGAATCCATCCGCGACGTCCTCCTCTTCCCAACAATGAAGCCACTGGACGCGCCAAAGGCCAAAAAAGAGAAACCAGCAGCTGCGCCACAAGCGCCAATTGATTTCTCGAATGTAGAAGTCGAACCCCTCTTCAAAGACATGGTCGATTTTGAGACCTTCTCCAAGAGCGACTTCCGCGCCGTCAAGGTCCTCGATTGCAAAGCCGTGCCAAAGAGCAAAAAGCTGTTGCAATTTACCCTCGACGATGGCTCAGGCACCGACAGAACCATCCTCAGCGGCATTCGCGAATACTACGAGCCAGAAGAGCTCATCGGCAAAACCTTGATTGCCATCACCAACCTGCCACCACGCGCCATGATGGGCATCGACTCCTGCGGCATGGTCATCAGCGCCGTCAACCAAAAAGACGGCAAAGAAGACCTCCATTTGTTGATAGTCGACGACCACATCCCAGCCGGAGCAAAGCTGTATTGATGAGGCGAATCGGGTAAACTTACGACCAACTTACGACCAAAGCAACAAAAAACAAGCAACTTACGACTAATCATTTTTGATGAAAGGGACATCTCAACCTCCCCTCGGCTATAAATTTCTAGCTGAGGGGATTTTTTGTACCGTATTTCTATTTATGATTGGCAACACGCCACACAATATGTAAAATAAAGGTATTGGTATATCATCACTTATCATATTCTATAATACGATCATATATTGATCTCTCAAAATAATCATCACCATAGTTCCACTGTTGGAGGTCCCTATCATGGCAAAAAAGACAACGAGCAATATTGGCTTTGAAGAGCAAATCTGGAAAGCAGCCTGTGCACTACGAGGAAACATCGACGCTTCAGAATTTAAATTTGGTACAACTATCTATACATCGAAATTTGTGGGGTGAAAAATATGCTACTGACACCATTAGGAGAAATTGAAATATTATTTGACAATGAGGAAATCGAATATGATTACACAGCGCTACTGTGTGACCCATCGTCGTTTCCTGATTTAGACGGAAGATTTTTTATAAAATTAAACTTCAAGCCAGATGGGAAAAGACATACAATTTCATGCCGTATCAAGGGGCATATTCCAAATTCAAATGATGATATTGAATCGGGTGAGAATTTAGAGTTAAAGAGTTTTTACAGGGGAACAACAAAACTTTCAATTGGTATGGAGGGTGATTCTGGATATTTTATAGATGGTACAAGGGCATCCGACACCTATGATTATGATAATGATTACTTACCTGATGGCGTAGAATACATAGTGCTTGGGACAACAGAAACAGAGGAATATGTTTTTGCTATCGCATGGATTGATCCTTTTACAGAAGAAAATGAAATTCAAACATGGGAGGGTGCTGATCCCTACGGTATACGTTTAGAACACCAAACCTTTGATAAATAGCTTCACATTCTTTATTCTCAAAACTAAACACGGACAACTTCTCACTTTTACTGATTTGTTGAAGCTTTCAGTACGAGACTTGTCCGTGTTTTTTACTTTCCTATAGAATGTCGTGATGAGCTAAAAAAAAGACGCCACTGCTGAATGACGTCTCCTAAAAATAAAAAATCGGGGCTGGGATCGCTTGCGCAATGCCGCCCCGTAAAAAGCCTACGCTTTTTTACTTCTAAATAAATTGTAAATGATTTAATACCAGGTGTCAATCAGAATATCAAGGTACTTCCAAGATACAGCTATTAGGTTGTTGCTATCAAAGAACTCTTCTTTTCTATTCATGAAGTCAATAAGTTGATGTAATGCCTTCGCACTCCCTTGTTTCATATCCTCATCAACAACCATTTGCTGGTGAACAAACATCATCGTGGTGATTTGGGCCAATCGTAAATTATGTAGTCTTTTTCTTGCAAACCCACTGGATATATTTGGCATATTAGAAACAGCTTGCATCACAGCATTATTAACTGGAAATTTTATCTTAGCTATTTTTCTTAAATCATTCAAGATGCAACTATTATGCGCAGCGGCATTTCTGAGGGTTTTACACGATAAGAGCCTATAAAAGTTTTCGCTCATAGTTGGCTCGTCAAAATATTGGCCGCAAAATTCATACAAGGAAATCAATCGCCCTAATGAAATAAGTTCGACAAAGACCCATACTGGCATTTGCTCGCGATATTTTCTTTCCATCTCCTGACAATAAGGGCTACTCTGATTGCGCTTGATTTCCGACTGTAATATACTTGCTGATTTCTCGTCCAATGATTGTATGTATGCTTGTAACATGGCATAGCCATCATCATCTGTTTTCTCAATCAAGGATAGAATAGTCATCCTTATATAATGCTCGATTTCAGCAGATAATCGCAAAATAACATGGCGCAATTCATTATCAATACTGGCAATCTCGACTAAATACGCAAACTCCAGGTTGACATATTGACCTTTCTTTTGACCGTCTGGATGTTGACGATAATTCTTCCTATAAGCGGCCACACGAAAGTAATTGGTATTGTATGTCAAATACTCTCGAGCTGCATCTTCGTCCATGATGTTAAACTGCACGCCTTTTGCTTTGAGATGATTGATCTGTTCATCTACTGTCAGCTTCGGCTTTGGTATGTCCATATTTATCACCACCTATCTCTGTTATTGCAATACTCGCTAAAACTTAGTAAATGCAAAAAGAACCTACCTTGGAAAAGATGTAGATTTCTTGCACAATAGTTGTAACAGCATTGTTCGACGTGCTACAGACTTACAACTCTCTATTTTCTCTTGCATCGTATCATCTTTATGTTTTTTAAACTTCTTTCTCTAATTGACACATTCTCACTGCAATATTATACTATATCGACAATACTAATGCGTCTAAGAATACAAAAAAAGGAGGCATGAAATTGAAAACGCCCGAACGCCTAATTGGCTATATCTTTCATGGCAATAATGAAATGGCATTTGAATTTGATTTTACCCATTTTATTCTCAACTTATACCCAAGCAAAAGCCAATATAGAACACTCACGTCCTCATCTATACATAATCTACAAGATGTTCTTGAGCAATTTAAAAACAACTGGATTCCTCACAAAATTCTTATTGGAAAAGGTGTAGATAATAAAAAAATCTTTTTTTCTGTAGAAAGTCTGCCTTCAAATATGAATGGGTTTCTCAGCTTCAATGTTGATTGGTATTTATATGGTACACACGGATTTGATGAAGATAGCATCCATTCTTTATGCCTAAGAGGCAATACTATCAACGTATTTTTCCCTCCGAAAGATCCGTTAGAATTAAATTTTCACTATGTGTCAAATGTAGCAGAGGATTTCTCGAAAATAGACGTTTCTATATCGCAGCCTAACACAATTTCATGTGGCTCCTATGACATTTCTGATTCTATCAGCGCAACGATAGAAATAAGATCCTCTGGTTACTGCGAACCACTTAATTATCAGCAATTTGTTCATGCAAATAGTCAAGTCCTCATTACCTTTAACACTCCCATTAATTTAGAAACAGCTCTATCGGAAATCCAGGATCTTCATAGACTTTTTGTTTTTCTCACTTATCGCTCAGATATACGTCTCGAGACTATAAACTTACAATCATTCAATAACTCTGGAAAGCAATATCACTCAGGGGATCTTTTTTTCCCAAAGAAAGAAATCCCGCCTATCGACGGCCAACCAAATAAACGCATTATTGAATACCGATTTTTAGAAACACACATTTGCAACCTTATTGAAGCAATTAAACTGAAAAAAGCATATTTGGATCACATTCCGTCATTCGATTCCAGAAATATTATCACACCAAACCGTGTGGTAATGATTTTTGCAGCCTTTGAATCTGTCTTTTTTTCATACTACGGAAAAGATGCCGGGCGATCCAACAAATATATTGCAATCAAACAGGAAATAACCCAGTATCTCAAAGCACTTCAAAACACTAAAACCAGCCAAGAGAAGAAATACGTAGGATCACTTTTGTCACTTATCAAAAATCACGATTCTAGTTTAGGAAAGAAAATCGAGCATGCGTTACAAGATTGCCTTCAAGTAATGAAACCATTCCTTGAAGAGCAATACTCTACAAGTGATGATATGTCTCTCTGCAATCGATTAAATGATCTCCGAAATAAGTTAGTTCATGGGAATTTATCTTTAGAAATTGAGACCACGCATGTCAGCGATATTCATATTCTCGAAATATTGATTTATGCTATCGTATTAAAACATACTGACGTATCAGATGAAGATAGCCAAAAAGCACTCGCGCAATTATTCAATCTATCTTAACAAAATAAAATATCTAATTTCATCTCCACCATCTATACACGACAGATTATGGAGATTTTTTTGAATGAAAGTCGTTCAATTTATTGACATTACATAGTCATTGATTTACGATGGCAATATACAATGACCTGTAAAGGAGTGAATCAACATGTCCACAACCAATGTCAATATCCGAATGGACACCGAAGTCAAGCAGCAATTCGAAGCTTTTTGCAATGAGATGGGCATGAATATGTCGACGGCCTTCAATATCTTCGCCCGCAAGGTGGTTCGAGAAGAACGTATCCCCTTTGAGATTGGCCGCGACCGTCCAAATACAGAAACCCTCGCCGCCATCCAGGACGTGCAACGCATGAAGGCAGACCCTTCTTATGGCAAGGGCTACAGCGATGTGCACGAAATGATGAAGGACTTATTGAGCGATGATGTATGACGTCTGGCCATCGAAAAATTTCCGCAATGATCTCAAACGCATTCAGAAACGCGGCTACAATATTGCCCTTCTCGAAGAAATCATCACGACCCTCGCCGAAGGCAAATCTCTTCCAGAAAAAAATCGTGATCATGCGCTGACAGGCAATTTCAAAGGCCTCTGTGAATGTCACATCGCGCCAGATTGGTTGCTCGTCTACGAATACTGCGAAGAAAAGCTCTACCTTTATTTAACACGCACAAGCACACACAGCGATATTTTTTAAGCAGAAAAGCAGTAACCATCACATGAAATCTCGGTTATATACCCAAAATATACCCAATTTATACCCGATCGAAAAATATACTCCACACCTCCACCATCTGCGCACTACAGATGGTGGAGATTTTTTCTTGCCACACAATGTGATAATAATGCGTTCATCGCTATCCGCCTGGGTTACAATGTATCCTTTTGGTGCATTGTGCACATTACCCCTACATGATATCCTATATATAATAATCATTCTGCAAAGGAGGTGGCGATATGATTTTGCTGAATCAGGTGACGAGTGCAGTGTTGCAGCTGGTGGTTTTTTCGTGTGTGCCTTTTGTTTGGTATGTGGTGACGCAGCGGCGGGCGCGTGGATTTTTGGCGTGGCTGGGAATTCATACGGCGCCGAAGCCGCCGCTTAGGTTGATGGCGTGCATTCTGGTCGGATTTTTTGTGGCGCTGTTTTTGCCGTATATGTGGCTGTATCAGGCTGGGAATTTGAATTATGAGGGCTTTACAGTCGATGCCTTTCGCCAGAGCGGCTGGAGCGCGCAGACGATTGCGGTGATTTTGGTGTGGGCGATTTTTCAGACGTCTTTGTCCGAGGAAATTTTGTTCCGAGGATTTCTCTGCAAACGCTTTTGCCACAAATTCGGTGACCGTCTCGGTACTCTCATGCAGGCGCTGCTCTTTGGGCTGGTGCACATTTCTGCCCTGCCCGACAAAAATATTCCAGCGATGCTCGTCATCGTCCTTCTGACCGGCGGAATCGGGTATGCCCTGGGGTGGCTCTCCCTCAAGAAAGCCAGCGGCAGTATTCTATACGGCTGGGCAATTCACGCGACGGTGAACATTCTCTCGCCAGTGCTGGTGTTTACGTTTTTGCTGCCGAGTTAGGTGTTGTGCGCTCTACAAGTCTTCTCCATTTGTTAACTAATGCACGCATATCTATTGACGACTCACATTTTACGCGATATACTAACTTCATAAGTCACATAACGGGGAGGTACCGCATACCTGAGAGGAGATCTTTTTTTGAGGTCTCGACCCATTGAACCTGTCGGATAATGCCGTCGAAGGAATCATATTTGTCATGAATGCCGCGTCGTATTGCAAATATGATGCGGCTTTTTCTTTGCATTTGTAGGAAGGGAGCTGGTCGCTTGCTAAAAAATCGTGCTGTTTGGATGCCGCTGGTGGTGGCGGCGGTGGTGATTGCCCTCTGGGAGGGCTGTGTGCGGATTTTTTCGATTCCGCTGTATATTTTGCCGGCGCCGACGAAGATTATCAAGGCGCTGGTCGCCAACCGCAGCGAGCTAGCGATGCACACGGTGGTGACGATGGAGGAGGCGGTGCTGGGGCTGGCGATTGCGCTGGCCTTGGCAATGCTGACGGCAGTGCTGATGGATCTGTCCAAGACGTTCCGCAACAGCGTCTACCCTCATCTGGTGGTGACGCAGACGGTGCCGGTAATGGTGCTGGCGCCTCTCTTTAGCATTTGGCTGGGCTTTGGCATGGCGCCAAAGGTGCTGATTGTCATCTTTATGTGCTATTTTCCGATTGCGATTTCCTTTGCCGATGGGCTCTCGCAGGTGAGCCAAAAGCAGGTGAATCTGCTCAAGAGCTTCCAGGCATCGACGCGCCAGGTTTACACGATGGTCAAGATTCCCGCGGCAGCACCGAGCCTCTTTTCGGGGCTCAAGGTGGCGGCGACCTATTGTGTGGGCGGAGCGATTGTCGGCGAGTGGATTTCCTCGGCGGCGGGCCTCGGCTACTACATGCTCCGCGTCAAAAACGGCTACATGCTGGACAAGGTTTTTGCGACGGTGGTTGTGGTGGTCGTCGTGAGCTTATTGCTCAATGGTTGTGTGACACTGGCGCAGCGCGTGCTGTGCCCGCATCATCAAGTAAAAAAATAGGAGGATTATTTATGAAAAAATTGGTTTCTATTGTAACAATTGCGGCCCTGGCTGTGGGACTCACCGCTTGCGGTGGCGCGAGCGATTCTGCATCAACTGGCAGCGCATCCGGCGAATCGTCCGGCCTCAAGGAGATCACGCTGGTTTTGGACTATGTGCCAAACACCAACCACACCGGCCTCTACGTGGCGCAGGACAAGGGCTATTTTGAAGATGAGGGCCTCAAGGTCAACATTATCGAGCCTGGCGACAACAATACCTCGGCAGCGCTGGTGGCTGCTGGCAAGGGGGATTTTGGCGTCAGCTATCAGGAGGACGTGACCTACGCCCTGGCCGGTGAGGAGCCAATGCCAATCAAGGCCATTGCTGCAGTAATTCAGCACAACACCTCGGGCTTTGTCTCCCTGGCCGATTCGGGCATCAAGTCGCCAAAGGATTTTGAAGGCAAGACCTACGCCGGCTGGCAATCTCCTAGCGAGGAAGCCGTCATCAACGCGGTCATGACCGCTGCCGGTGCGGATCCGGACAAGCTGACCATCGTCGGCGCCGACGGCAACGGTCTCTCCCAGCTGGGCAACGGCGTGGACCTCTTGTGGGAATTCAAGG
Source organism: Peptococcaceae bacterium (assembly GCA_030524315.1). Classification (GTDB taxonomy): domain Bacteria; phylum Bacillota; class Peptococcia; order Peptococcales; family Peptococcaceae; genus UMGS1590. Next base: position 22,159 of record JAUNGU010000012.1, on the reverse strand, counting down.
GCTGGGCCATCACCAAGGCCGAGATGGAAGGCATGAAGTTCAACTATATGCCCCTCAACGAGCTCGATGAGCGCCTGGATTATTACACTCCTGTCATCATTTCCAATAACGACATGATCGAAGGCGATCCGGAAACAGTGCAGCATTTTATGAACGCCGTCAAGAAGGGCTATGAATTTGCCATCGACAATCCTGACGAATCGGCAGAAATTCTCCACAACTACACCCCTGACTACGACCTCGACTTCCTCAAGACCAGCCAGAAATACCTCTCGGCCGAATATGCCAAGGATGCCGAAAGCTGGGGCGTCATGAAGGACAGCGTTTGGGACAACTACACGTCCTTCATGAAGGAAAACGGCCTCATCGAAAAGGACATTCCGGCTGCTGATCAGTACACCAACGAATTTGTAAAGTAGGTGCGCACCATGAAGCTTTCGATTGACGCCCTCTCGGCCAGCTACGACGGCCAGCCGATTCTGGAGAACCTCTCCTTTGCCGTTGGCGAGGGCGAATTTGTCAGCATTCTCGGGCCGAGCGGCTGCGGCAAGAGCACGATTTTGAACATTCTCGCCGGCGTCGTCAAGCCCGATGGTGGCAGCGTCAGCGTGGATGGCGCGACAATATCCGGGCCGACGGCACACTTTGCCTACATGCCTCAGGAGGATTTGCTGCTTCCGTGGAAAACCATCCTCGATAACGTCTGCCTCTACGGCGCCGTGCACGGCCAAAAGCAGGCAGCCGCCAAGGAGGCACTGGCGCTGTTTCCCGTCTTTGGGCTGGCGGGCTACGAAAACGCCTACCCCGACGCCCTTTCGGGCGGCATGCGCCAACGCGCCGCCTTCTTGCGCACAGCCATGTGCCAGGCAGACATTCTGCTCCTCGACGAGCCCTTTGGCGCGCTGGACGTCATCACCCGCAGCGACATGCAGGATTGGCTCCAGGAAATGCGCAGCCAGCTCGGCAAGACGACGCTCCTCGTCACCCACGACGTCGACGAAGCGATCTATCTCTCGGACCGCATCCTCATTTTGAACGGGCGTCCGGCGTCGATTCGCAAGGAAATCACCATCACTGAGCCTGCTCGCAGCCGCGACTGGCTCTACGCCCAGGGCGATTTGCGCACAGAGATTCACCATCTCCTCAAGGAGGTCCACTAAATGCTCAGCGATGCACACATTCACCTCTCGGCCTTTGCCGAGGACTATCTCGCGGCCCATCCCATGCCGACTGTCGTCAGCTGCGCCACGCCCGAGGAAGCGGCGCGCGCCTTTGCGCTGGCAGAAAAACTGCCCGACCTCTTCCCTTCCTGCGGCATCCACCCCTGGCAGGTCGACACCGCCGATTGGGACGCCATGCTGCCGTGGCTTGATCGCGCAGCCATCATCGGCGAAATCGGCATGGACAACGTCTGGTGCCAGACCGATCTGGGCTTGCAGGCAGAATTTTTTGAGCGCCAGCTCGCCTACGCCCAGGCCCAACACAAGCCAGTCGTCCTCCACACCAAGGGCATGGAGCGCGAGATTCTCGAGCGCATTCGCCGATATCCCAACACCTACCACGTCCATTGGTACGCCGAAGAAAGCCTCATCGACGATTACCTCGCCCTCGGCTGCTACATGAGCGTCGGCCCCTTCCCGAGCCTCGACCCAGCTGTGGCCGCCGTCGCCGCGCGCACGCCCGACGAGCGCCTGCTCATCGAAACCGACGGCATCGATGCCGTCGCCTGGGCCACGGGCAAATCCGTCGCCCCTGACGACTATCCGCGAGCGCTGGCGCAAATCGCCCGCGAAACCGCCGCCCTCCGCGACACCACCGAGGACCACATCCTCACCCTCGCGCACGACAACCTCCTGCGCTTTGCAAAAACGGCTGCGACCAGTGAGCGATAAAGCAATTCTTTGAACACGAATAAAAACACCACGAGCCTCCGCGCCTGATTATTCAGGATGCGGGGCTCGTGGTGTTTTTGTGTGGCTTATTTGACGTAGAAGACGCGGCCGTCTTTGCGGGCGGGTGGTGCTGGCAGGTCGCCATCGGCGTAGCCGACGATGCAATTGCCGATGCCAATGTAGGCGCTAGCGTCGATGCCGAGGTCGGCGAGAAAGGCTTGGCCCTCGTCGGTCTCAAACATTTCCTGAGCGCGATGGATCCAGCAGCTGGCCAGGCCCAGGCTGTGGGCGGCGAGCATGAGGTTTTCCATGACGAGACAGCCGTCACAATATTGGGCTGGGCGCTCCTTGGCAGCGAGGACAATCAGCACGGCTGGGGCGCCGTAGAAGGGATCGCTATCGGTGTGGGCCTGCATGAAGCGAGCATTGAGGGCCGAGAGCTTTTTGACGGCGGCGGGATCTGTGACGCAGACGACAATCGCCGCTTGCTGGCCCTTGCTCGATGGGGCGTAGAGCCCGGCTTCGATGACCTGGTCGAGAAGCTCCTGTGGCACTGGCTCAGCCTTGTACTTGCGGCAGCTGCGGCGTTCGCGGATATTTTTTAGCACTTCATTCATATTGCTCATCCTTTCGTAAGAAAAATGTCTTTCCCTCACTATAGCATTAGTCGCCTGCTTCCTGCAAGGCCGGATGCCAGAAGCGGACGCAAGCACCACCGTCAGGATTGTTGGCGAGGGTGAGGCCACCGCCCATTTGCGCTGCCAGGTTGCGTGCAATGTAAAGGCCGAGTCCGGCGTGACCATCCGCTGTCGGGCGCGCCTCATCGCCGCGGTAAAATTCATCGGTGGCGTGGCGCAGATCCCTCGCCGAAAAGCCCGGCCCATTGTCGCGCACCTCGTAGATGAGCCTGCCCGCGCCCTCGCTGACATCGATGTCGATGCGCCCACCTGCAGGCGTCGCCTCGATGCTATTGCCGACGAGGTTGTCGAGGATTCGCGCCAGGGCGTCGGTGCAGATGGCATAGCTTGACGCGAGCCCATCTCGCGCGAGGCGTACGCTGATGCCTTTCGCGCGGGCGCGCAGGGCGTAGGCTTCCTCGCGCGCGGCAAGCCATGCCGTAAGATCCACAGTTGTGGTGCTGTTCGTCTTTGCTGCCGCATCGAGGGCGATCACGTCCTGGAGGCCGCGCACCATCTGACTGGCGCGGTCGACGTGGGCGCCGATGACGTTGAGATAATGGACCTGCTCGGTGTTCACAGGCGTGTCGTCGGCGAGGGCTTCGTTGTAGGCCTTGATCACCGACAGGGGCGTCTTGAGATCGTGGGCCAAGGCGGCGACCATCTCGGTGCGGCCCTGCTCGAGCTGCCATTGGCGCTCGAGGGACGTCGCCAGAGAGGCGCGCATCTCGTCAAAGGCGCTGCAGAGATCGCCGAGCTCGTTGTCGGCATGGTAATCGACGGCAAAATCCAGCTCCTGACGCTGGATTTTTTGCGTGGCCCCGCGCAAAAGCGCCAGCGGCGTGCGCACCTCGTCAGCAAATCGGCGCGAAAAAATCCGTCCGAATAGCAATAGATAGAGCACCGGCGAGACCAGCGCAATGAGGCAGAACACTGCCACCAATCGCGCGATGGCGTCGGTGCGAGTGAAGCGCAGCTCGAGCTTGTAGGCGCAGCGCACGGCGCCAAGGAGGGTGCCGTCGTCGTCAAAAATTGGCACTGTGCGCACATAGTCATCGCCCTCGCTGGTGGTGGTATTGATTAATTTTAAGAGCGCTTGTCTGTCGAGCGCGCTAGCGCTCTCATAATTGCCATAGAGCGCTTGGCCGTCAGCATCCAGCACTTCGTAGCGCAGATCGCCATCGGCCGTGGCCGCATCCAAGTTCGCCGCGCTGGCGGGATCGAGCACCGCTGCGCCCTGCGCCTGCACAAGGGCGGCAACGTCATTCACCCGCTGCTCGCTGTAATTAGCAGGCTGCACATAGCGGTACTGAATCGCCACAAAGGCAGCTACAGCGATGGCGTATGTCACCAACGTCGCCAGAATCGTCGCCGCCAGCACCGCCAGGAGGGTGCGGCGAATGCCGCTGTCGAGGGAGCGCCATCTCATGATGCGCCCTCCCCGGCCCAGCGGTAGCCAATGCCCCAAACGGTGGCAATGCAATCCGCCGCACCGGCCGCCTTGAGCTTGGCGCGCGCCTTGCGCAAATGCTCGACGACCACGTCCGCGCTGCCCTCGGCGTCGTAGCCCCAGATCTGCTCATAGAGCTGCCCCTTGGAAAAAATCTGCCCCGGATGCATGGCCAGATGGGCGACGATCTCATACTCGTGCTTGGTCAGCGCCACCGCTTCGCTGCCCACCTGCACGGTGCGCGCCCGCAAATCGATACAGATCGCGCCGTAATAGAGCCGCGGCCGTCTGCTGGCGCGCTCTGCTCCTTGGGTGCGGCGTTCGCGGCGCAGATTGGCCTCGATCCGCGCCATGAGCTCACGCATACCAAAGGGCTTTTCGATGTAGTCGTCACCACCCAGACTGAAGCCGCGCAGCTTATCAGCCTCGGCCTGACGGGCGCTGAGAAACAGAATCGGGCAGGCGACCTCGTCGCGAATCGCCTCACAAACGCCGTAGCCGTCGAGCTCGGGCATCATAATGTCGAGAATGATGAGGTCGGGCTGCGCCGCCCGCGCCTCTGCCACGCCTGCCTTGCCGTCGCTGGCGGTGAACACCTCATGACCGGCGCTCGTAAGCTTTTGCGCCAAGAGATCCACGAGGGCCAGCTCGTCGTCAACAATAAGAATCTTTGCCATCTCTCTCCTCCTATCAATCGCCCGTGGCGCGGCCATCCCAGCGGGAAAACCAACGCACACCACCTATAATGAATAAGATACCACTGATGGCCACCACCGCGCAACCCAGCTTGAGCTGATTGTACAAAACAGGTGCCAATCCGCCCTCATAGAGAAGGGCTGCAAAGGCGCAGAAGCGCACCGGCCAGGCCCAGGGCACGACGGGCCAGAGAGCATTGCCGAGGTTCGTGCCGCCGACAATCGCCGCCAAGAGCACGCCGCAGATACCCACGCCCACCGATGCGCCCATGCCAGCGCCAAGGCTCAGCCAGAGGGACAGCGCGCATATAGGTACGCTCGCGATAAGAATCATTGCCATCGTCAGTGCGTAGAGGGACGGAGACAGCATCAGCGTCCCCGTCATTTGTAGCACCGCGACAACGCTCGCGACAGCGAGCACATTTGCGAGCGCCATCGATAATAAGAGCGCTGCGAGCTTGCCCAGATAGAGCGCTCGCCGCGGGCGCGGAAGAGCGAGGAATCCCGAAAAGGCACCGGCCTGCGCCTCCTCCTCGACAAGTTGGCCGCCGACGATGCCGATCAAAAGCGACAAAAGGTTCGTCCACACACTGAAGAAGCCGCTATACGCATCCGCTGCAGAAATCCACGCCCGCCCGCTACAGTACCAGCCCAGCACCGCGCCAGTGAGCACCGGCAGCGCGAAGACGAGCCAGCGCAGCGCTGTGCGCTTGGTTTTGAGCCATTCGGCTCGGAGAAACGCCATCATTTTACCTCCCTCCTCTCAAACCACACCGCCGTGAGCACCGATAATACCACAAAGGCCGCGAGCGCCACGCCGAGTCCCAGCGGAATCACAGCGCCATCCAAAAGCGGCGAGCCATCAGGCAGCACCGTGCCATTGGGATGGACGCCAACCGTCGGCGCCATGAGCCGCGTCGCCCAGCTCCACGGACAGACGAACCACAGCGCCGTCGGCGCAAGCAGCACGCCTGCCACGCCGCCTATGCCGCCTAAGGCGAGGCTCTGGATCATGCCAAAGCGCGTCGCTGCGAGAAGCGCTAGCGGAATCAGCGCCAGCGACGCCAGCCAGCAGAGGGCGCTCGCAATGAGAATCACGCCGATTGGCACCGCACCGCCCTGGAGCACGCAGGCCACCGTGAGGCTCGCCATCAGCACCAGCGTCGACAGGAGCGCCACCAACGCCATGCCACCGATTTTGCCCAGCCAAATCGCGCCCGGCCGCGCTTCTGTGCAGAGCACCCGATACTGCCCAGCCTTGCGCTCCTGGCTGGCGACCATGCCCGCAAAAAGGCCGTATCCCAGCGGCAGAAACGTTACTGGCCACCAGTTGAAGCCCATCACCAGAACGCCGTTCCAGAGATGCAGCCCCGGCATGAGGAGGCTCATCACCAGCGCATAGGCTGCAAAAAACAGGGGCATCAGAATCACCAGTTTTGCCATGAACGTCCGGCGATATTTGAGCCATTCAGAAGCCATCACCTTCATTGCCTTCCACCTCCCATGACCGTTCGCGTAAAGAAATCCTCGAGATTTTCGCCAGCCGGTGGCGTTCCCTGGAAAAGCAAGCGCCCGCCAGAGATGATGCCGATCTCATCCACTACCTGCGCCACCTCCGAGAGAATGTGGCTCGAGAGAATCACCGTGATGCCCTGCGCCGGAAAGCCTGCAATGAGCGCCCGCAGCTCCTGAATGCCAAAGGGATCGAGGCCGTTGGTCGGCTCATCGAGCACGAGCAGCGACGGCCTATTCAAGAGGGCAATGGCGATGCCCAGCCGCTGCTTCATCCCCATCGAAAACTGCCCCGCACGCTTGCAACCTGTGTCGGTGAGATCCACCGTCTCGAGCACCTCGGCGATGCGCGATTTTGGCAGTCCCAAGAGCCGCGTGTGCACGAGGAGATTTTCCTCGGCGGTGAGATTGGCATAAAGCGCCGGCGATTCAATGAGCGCCCCCATCTGCGCGAGCGCCGATCGCCGCCACGGCGCGCCCTCAAAAAATATCTCCCCATCTGTCGGCCGCAGCAATCCCATAATGAGCTTGAGGGTCGTCGATTTGCCCGCACCGTTTGGGCCCAAGAGGCCATAGACCGCGCCCTGCGGCACCGAAAGCGACACATCCTCCACACCCATCTGCCTGCCAAAGGCCTTCGTCAAATGTCGCGTTTCCAAAATAACATCTCGCATCTTTCTCATCCTTTCGAAAAAATCTTGCTGATCCTATGCACCCAGGATACCAAGGAAAAATCAAGATTCGCCCAAGGATGAAAAAAGCCACCGATTTTCTCTGTGGAAAATCGGTGGCGATGATGTAATCTGCCAAAAATATCGGCTCACACCTGCCAAATGCCCAGGTAATAATCGAGCCATTCCCGCGTGGCATCCGGTGCCTGGTCGTACAGCGCCTGCACCGCGCGCCCATCAATCGGCGACGGGCACTGGCAAATGGCGCGGGCAAGCTGCCAATATTCGGCGTCCATGAGGGTCGGCAGCGCCGCCATGAAGCGCTTGCGCTGCGCACTCATGTCAGGCATCTGATCGAAATAATAGGTTTCGCTGATGACCGGCGTGCAGAATTTGTGCTGCTTGAGGAGGCTATCGCGGCGTTTGTAAATCTCGCTTGCGTAGGCGTTGCAGTAATACTTGACGCGACCTGGCACCAGCTCGCAGCCAAAGCCATAGAGGGTGCGCCGCACCTCTTTTTTGACGACGGTGTCATCGGCCATCTGACGAAAATGGTCGGCCACCGTCTCGCCAAAGGCGCGATAATGGGCGGCGTCAATTTTTTTCTGCTCGTAGGCCAGCGTCGCCAAGCCCTGGGCGAGGGTCAAAATCTTGCTATCAAAGCATGGCGCCAAATCCTTTTGCAGCTTGGCGAGAATCGCTGCCGCCGTATTGTTCGGCGCCGTCGCGCAAATCTCCTGGAAGGGCACGATCAGCGCCGGATCAAAGCTTGCGCGCATGCGCTTGGCCAGTCGCCACTTGGCGATGTTGGCGTATTCGCTGTCCATCCCCGAGGGCACGAGCACCCGGTCCAAATATTCCACCGGCGGGCTCGGATAACGCCCCGTCGCCAGCGCCTCCTCAATGAAATGGCTCACGTCCTCATAGTGATTGCTGATGTAGTAATGGCGCTTGTCCTGCGCCATGTAGCAGCAGCCGTAAACAATGTATTCCTGTTCAAATTTTCCCAGCTCGGCCATTTTGGCAATGTCCATGCTGACCTTCAAATCTCTGAATGCAACCATTTTCTCACCCCCTTACGGTATGCGCAAATCCATGCGGCCATCGTCCAAATAGCGCGTCTCGACCCGCGTCCCCAAGGACGCACTGAGGCGCTCGGTTGACATGATTTCAGCGACTGGGCCGCGGTCGACAATGCGACCATGGCTCAGCAGGATCCCCTTGTCAAAGGCTGGCAGGAGCTCCTCGGGATAGTGGGTCACATAGATGAGGGTCTTGTCCGTCGTCTCAGCCAAGTCGCTGATTTTGCGCAAAAGGCGCTCGCGAGCCAGCACGTCCAAGCCAGTGCCTGGCTCGTCGAGGACGAGAATGTCGGGATCGGCGATCAGCGCCCGCGCAATGAGCACATTTTGGCGCTCGCCCTTGGAAAGCATCGAGAAGGGAAAATCGTGCTTGCGCGCCAGATGCCATTCCTCCAGCAGCGCCTTGGCGCGGCAGGCATCCTCGACAGTAATGCGCCTATCCAACCCCATTGTCCCGGTGAGGCCCGAGAGCACAATCGTCAGCGCCGATTCGCGGCTGTAGACCTTGTCAAAAAACGAGCTGCTTACCCAGCCCATGCGTCTGCGATTGGCGAGAATATTGTCGTCGCTGTAAGGCGCGCCAAACACCTCCAGCGTCCCCGAGGTGGCCATTTTGTAGCCGGAGACAATGCTCAAGAGGGTCGTCTTGCCGCTGCCGTTGAGGCCGAAGACGATCCATTTGTCGCCAGCCTCCACCTCCCAATTAATGTCCCTGAGCAGATAGCGATTGCCCGACTGACAGCACAGGTCCTTGGTACGAATGATCGGCTGCATGTGCTCACCCCTTTTCCTCGGCATCCAGCGCATCGAGCATCTCATCATCCAGGGTGAGGCTCTCACTGAAAATGTCCTTGTCATAATGGAGCGGCACCGCAAAGCCATCCTGATTCATAAAGCCCAGCAGGCGATTTTGCCAGCTGAGAATGTCGCAGATTTTGGCAATGGTCATCTGCTGGGTCTGGGCGTTTTCGTCCATGTAGGTGTACCAGTTGAAATCATAGTGCTCGACGAAATATTTGGCGCACTTGTAAATTTCCGGCTCGGTGCCGTACTCGATGCGATCACACTTGGTGCAAAAAATTTCCAGCCGCGCATCCTCAAAATTGCTGAAGGTGATGCGCTTAATTTCCAGCGGGCTGCCACAATATCTGCAGCAGCAACGCTCGACGCGTCCGGTGAGCTCCTGGACACGTTGACTACTATTGAATTGTTCTAGCATAACGGACTCCTTTCTCCTGAATAAAAAAGAGCAATAGTCGCTATTGCTCTTTTGTGACTGCTATGAAATCTGATTAGAAAAGAAGTTGACTCAGCGGAATACCCACAATCAGGAAGACGATGACCATTCCAACGCAGGCTACAGCGCCATATTTGTAGAGGTCGTTGGCCTTCACCCAGCCACTGTTCCCAAAGAGGAGGGACGCAAATGGCGAGGCTGCCGGTGTCAGGTAGGCGATATGGATGCTGACGAGCATCATTGCCATCAGCGGCATTGGGTCAAAGCCCATGCTCTGGGAGAAGCTGTAGATGACCGGCGTGAACATCAGCCCGACGGTCGTATTTGCCATAAAGTTGGTCAATACCACTGCCACAAGGACGATGATGATGCACATAAAGATCGGTCCTTTGCCATTAAAGACCGGTCCCAAAAGGGCCAAAATCGATTCGGAAACGCCCGTATCTGCCGTCATCATAATCATTGACAATGCCAACAGGGCCCCAGAGAGAAGGATCGTATCCCAAACAACGCCCTGGGTGGCTGCTTTTGGCAGATCCAAAATTGGCTTGCCATCAATGATGGTGATGCTCATGAGCGCCAGAATTAAACAGATTGGCAGGGTCACACCGAGGTTCGCAAAATATTGGCCCAAGGCGCTTTGGCTAGGCGTAAAGCCCATGCCGCAATAAATAACCAGCACAAGAAGAACATAAGCAAAGGTGATCTTTTGACGTTTATTTAATGTCAGATTGCTCTTATCGATAACAGAATCATCGATATTGCTCATTTTGCCGAGGTCAATGCGGAATAAATACTTGCACAAGAGGATATAGCCAGCGATGACAACCATCCACATTGCAAAGCTAAAGAACGCGTAAATCCCAAAATTCAGCGAGAGCTTGCCTTCGATAATCTGCATCAGCATGGCATTGACAAAGAGCGGATTGCCGCGGAACAGCCAGGTTGAAGAGCTGGCCAAGCCGCCAATGGTGATGCCGACGAACATGACTGTCGGATATTTTGTAAAGGGCTTGATGTCATACATATGACAGACAGAAATGAGAATGCCCCAGAAAACGATCATCGCTGGGTAGCTGGAACCAATGGCGCCAGCAAACATGGTGCCGATAATCATAATGTAAGAAAATAGCCATGGGCGACCCTTTACCACCTTGCGCGTAATCATCCAGCTTGCTAAAAATTCGGTGATCTTGTTTTGATCCAACACTGCGACAAAAATAAAGAAGAAAATCATCAGCATGATGGAGTCGCTGCCCATCCCAGATGATAAAATCGTACCTACCGGTGCCACACCCAAGACGCCCATTGCCACCATGGCCAACAGACACGGCCAGGCCGGTGCACAGAAGGTGACGCCGTAAATGGTCCCGACAAGAATTCCAAGGATTTTCATGCCACTCACTGTCAAAGCAGAAACAGGTGGCAAAAATCCAATCCCAAACATTAAAACGATGGTCAGTATAATATGCACCCCTATTGGGATACGGCCTGTTTTTTCACTACTCATCTCAATCTCCCCCGATCTAACAAAGCCTGTTGGTGGCAGGCCGTTGCCTGCCACCAACAACGCGCTTTCAATTAGTCTTCAATGATTTGATACATTGGCGCCCCTTCGCACTGGGCAGGCATGTCGACGCCCAAAAGGGTTGCAACCGTTGGTGCCACGTCCACTTGACGGATGAAGCGGGTGGTTTTTTCGCCCTTCTTGAAGCCAGGGCCTGCGCCCACAAAGATTGGCGATACAGAGGTGTGATGGCCGCCGTGGTCGCGCTTGGTCGTCCAAGCTTCGCCGTGAACGTGATGGAAGCCGTCTTCGACAAAGTACACCAGATCCCCGAAGCCTTCCTGGCCACAGCCAAAGACGATGGCGTCTTCATTTCTCATGCAGAGAGAAATAATGCGGCGACCGGATTTAGGATCGCGGTAATTGTAGAGGGTGTCGATGATTTCCTCTTCCAGCTGATACTTATCGGCTGGGTCGACAATCCCATGAGGATCTCTGCCCTTGATGTTCAGGAAAATGTGGTTGGTGCTGGTGGCCACGGCACGGGTCTTGCTCCAGTCGATTTCCTTGAGGATGTTGCCATTTTCATCGCGCTTGAGGACGGTGAGACCGAGCTCGTCCATGACCTTGGCATTGACACCGAAGGCATCACCCATGAGGCATGGCCCTTCTTCGTTGGTATCGCAGATCAGGCCGTGGTCGGAGGTGACGATGACGGTCCAGCCTTCGTCGATGTATTCGAGGAATTTGCCATCTGCTACCGCACCATGATGAACGATTCCTACATCGACAAATTGGACGACGCCTTGATTTTTGAGCCCCTCTTTGACGGCAATTTGGTGCTGGCCACGGTGCCTGATTCAGAGCTGGCAAAATTCAAGACCCTCACTCTCAAAAAGGCGGCCCAATATCCCCTCATTACCTACATTCCCGGCAACACCGGCGACATCACGTTAGAGGATTTTCTCACAAAACCCTCCACCTCTCGATTTCCTACACCAGCGAAAACAGCTTCTCCACGGCCTGGCCAATTCGCTGATCGTCCATTTTTCCGTCGACGACCAGCCCATCAACTACATTCGCGGCACCAAGCTCCTGACCCTCCGCGACGACATCCGCGTCCTCTTTGGCATCATCTACCGCCGCGACACCATCTTTTCTGCAAACGCCAGCTACTTCCTCGATGAGCTCAAAGCCCTCATCGCCCAACGCCAGGCATAAAGAAACCGCCCCGCAGAGCGCGCGATGGTCGCGATCTGCGGGGCAGCTTTGTTCAACGTCTTGCACACCATCCCATCAAATTGTAAAATAAGCCTAACTTTTGCACGAAGGACGTGACGCATTGAACACTTTCATTAAATGCCAGCCTCTTTTCATCATTCTGTCGGCGTTGATGGGCTTGGGACTAGGGTATTATACCAGCATCGGTCATTTGGCAGTGACGCTCATTGAGCCATTTTTGATGATGCTGCTCTTTTTTGTGTTTCTATCCATCGATAACAGAAAGCTAGCGGCGGCATTCAAAAATAAGAAATTTGCCATCACAGCGACGGCCATTAATTTTTTGTGGACGCCGATTTTTGCCTATGCGCTGGGATTGGTATTTTTTCACCAGTCGCTGGCGCTCCAAATGGGGCTTCTCATGTTAATGGTGACACCGTGCACAGACTGGTACATTGTTTTCACCAGCATCAGCGGCGGGAATGTGGCCTTGGGCGCCTCTATCCTGCCATTCAATCTCTTGCTTCAGATTCTGCTGCTGCCTGTCTACCTCATCATTTTCTTTGGCAACAGCGTCCATTTTGATATCCTATCTATTCTCTTTAGCATGATTGTCGTACTCATCATCCCGTTCGCCCTGTCCTTTGGTACCAAAGCAGCCGCCAAAAAATCCTCCGCCATCAATCGTTGCGTCAATGTGCTAAAATCCTGGGGCGATCATGAGCAGCTATTATTTCTCTGCCTGGCGATTATTTGCATGTTTGCCTCGGAGAGCAAGCAGGTCTTTGGCCATCCCTTGTTGTTTCTGCAGATGCTATTGCCATTGATCATCTTCTTTGCCATCAATTTGCTATTGGTGCGATTCATTGGCAAAAAGGAACGCCTGCCATCAGCCGACATCACCGCCTTGAATTTCACCACGCTGGCGCGCAATTCGCCCCTCTCGCTGGCCATCGCCGTCGCCGCCTTCCCCGATATGCCGCTGATTTCCCTCGCCCTCGTCATCGGCCCCCTCATTGAATTACCAGCCCTGGGCATCATTTCCTCGATTCTCAAGAAAGCAGCGTCATCCCAGGCATAAGCAAACCGCCCCGCAGGGCACGCGATGGTCGCGTCCTGCGGGGCGGTGGTGTATGTGGTTGTCGGAAATTATGCGCGGCTTGCGGGCATTGCCAGCAGCTCTCGCACGCGGTTTTGCAGCTGCTTTTCAATGGCTGAAAGATGGTCCTCTGGCAGATTGAGGTATGGATGTCGTTTGAAGCGAAAGCCGATCATATGCCGAAGCTGTTCTTTCTGCTGGGTGCCCATGACGGCAGCACAGACGTCTTCGTAGGAAATATTGTAGGGATTGGCGCGGGTTTTGGCGTAGGCGTCCAGGTTTTCATAATCCTCACCACCTGCATAGCAAAACAGAGACAGACCGTTGTCAAAAATCGGCGCTGGCGCAATGATCTCACCGCTGTGGTTGTCTCTCAGAACGCCAAAATTGCCAAAATGACGATCTTCGTTGTAAATAAGGGCATCAAACACGAGCATGCTACGAATTTGCGCCGAAAACGCCGGACCGAGCCCATCATACCAATCGAGGCAAGCAGCAATGCCACCCTTTTTCACAAGTCGGCCAACAGGAATAAACGCTGTATCTATATTTGTAAATAGGGCGCACTTGGACGCCGTCACCCCTTTCCAATTTTCGAGGTCATAATGCACGGCGTTCAATCCCATCGTTTCTGCAATCTGGGACGCGTAATATTCACAGTACGGCTCTCGGCCGGTATTTGACGCACCAGCCGTCCCGCCCTTGTAGAGATAAATACCATCACCCGCCACATAATGCCAGGCCTTTGGCAGCATGCCGCCGGTCGTCAGCTCCGGAGAGGTCGTAAAGGCCTGTCGGCTGCCACCTGCACCCGTGTAGGCCACCAGCGCAAGAATTTCTGAAAAGCGATTCTCGTACAGATTGTATTGGGCAAAGGACCCGTCAAAATCATCGGGCACCACCCAATAGCTGTCGTTCAAGGACAGCCCCTTGCAAACATCGATGATGCCCTTGGTGTCGTTATGGCTCAAGCCCAAGGTTTTTAGAATCTCGTCCACAAAGGCACGATTTTTCGGAATGACGCGCCGCTCGAGCCAATGAATGATGCCCTCACCTGATCGCTCCATATCCAATGGCAGCAAATGGGCTTTTGCTTCGTTAACATACAAGATTTCTGCCACAAGGCCCGCCAAGCCACGCTTTTCCATAGAAAAACGCATGAGCTCTGTGTCATAAAGACGAAGACTGTAATTGCTATTCATTGGCGGCCTCCTTTGCGAGAAAATTGATTGACATGTGATGAAACGCGATCACTTCGTTGGGTCAATGTTATCATATCTGCGAATACGCCACAAGCGTCGGTCACTGACCAATTAGCAAGATTTGGCATTGGCTTTACAATCTTTTGCGTCAGTTTCTACCAAGATTGCGTCAGTTTTCTATCAATCGGAAAGCAACATCGCCGAAAGCTTTATCTCATTATACAAACACCGCCCCGGAGGGCGCGCGATGGTCGCGGCCTGCGGGGCGGTTGCTGGTTGTGGATGCTCAGGCGGTTTCGCCTGGTTTTGCTGGTGGGTTGCCGGAGGCGTCGTCACCTGGTTTCTGATCGCCCTCTGGCTTTTGTGGCTCGCCGTTGTCGTCGAGGCTGCCGTTGCCATTACCGGTGGATGGAACGGCGTCCTCGGCCTTGAGGAAGCGCATAATGATGGCGGCTGCCTGGGCGCGGGTGGTGCTACCCTGTGGCGAGAGGGTGGTTGAGGTGGTGCCGGCGATGTAGCCCTTGTCGACGGCCCAGGTCATGGTCTCGGTGCTGTAATTGGAAACCTTGCTGCTGTCGCTGTATTTGTCGAGGCTGGCGTCGGCAGAAATATCAGTGTCGTATTTTTTGAAGGTGGCGTAGCGGAAGAGGACGCTGGCCAGCTGCTCACGCGTCAGGGCGTTGTTTGGCCCAAAGGTGCCATCGCCATAGCCGCTGACGATGCCATTTTCCTCTGCCCAGCTGACAGCGGAGGCGTAGTAGGCCTTGGTGTTGATGTCGGTAAAGCTCGTGGAGCCTGCATCCGGCTCGCCCTCGAGGCGATAGAGAATGGTGGCGATCATGCCACGGGTGAGGGTGGTTTCCGGCGAGAAGGTATTTTCGCCAGTGCCGGTCATGATGCCCGCCTTGGCTGCCGAGGTGATGTCATCGTAGGCCCAGTAGCTTGTCGCCACGTCGTTAAAGGTCACGCTCTGGCCGCCGTTTTCATCCGGGATGGTTGGTGGCTTTTCGCCGCCCTGGCCGCCGCCTTCTTCGGCATCATCGCCGCCGGATGGCTCCTGCATTTCGACGTCAGTGTTCTTGTCGGCGCCTTCGTTGTCGCCAAAGGTGGTGGTGGTGCCGTAGGTCACGTCAAAATCGCTGCGGTTGATGACGGTGCCATTCAGGCTGTTGGCGTCGCTGGTGGTGACGGTGGTGTCATAGGTGCCATTCACAGTGACAGTCACGTCGCTGTCGCCATCAACGAGGGTCTTGCCATCAGCGGAAACGATCTTCACGGTGTTGCCGTCGGCATCGACGATTTTCGCGCCGTCGGCGACATGCAGATCGCTGACCGTTGAGTCAGCAGTGACGGTCCAGGTGGAATCATCGCTGATGCTCACAGCAATTGGTGCATCGCTGGTGCTGCCATTGGCATTGGTGGCGATTTCTGTGGCGCCAGTGTAGCTAGAGCCGTCGAGGAGATAGAGATCCAGGCTCGAGATGGTGTCGACGGAAATGTCGCCCTCGAGATCCTGGGAGAGGCCTGTGAAGGTGACGTTGGCGCCGTTCTTGCCAGCGCTACCCCAGTTGTTGGCGTCGTTGCCTGCAATGTTGAGGAGATCGGCCTTGCTCGAATCAAAATCCAGCGTCGTGTCCTTGAGGACAATGTTGGCGGTGGTGTTGGTCAGATAGAACATGCTGCCTTCGGTGATGGCGCTCTTGAGGGTGGAGTTTTCGACCTCAAACTCAGCGTGCTCACCGGTGGAGGATTCGGCGTCACCGGAGGTGGATTGGTAGATGATCACGCCGTTGGCGACAGGATCGCTGGCCGTCTTGCCGGTGACGTTGCTGGTGAGGGTAGAATTTTTGATGAGAATCGTATTCAACCCCTCCATCCCGGCGATCTGGCTGCCGTCGGCTTCACCTTCGACGTTGTCGACTTGAACATTCCCTGTGGAGTAGAGGAGCGGTGAGCCGCTGCCGGCCGTCGCCAGGCTGGAGTTGGTTGCAGAAATATTGCCGCCACCGCGGTCGGTGGCCAGGGCTGCAGAATGATTGCCCGCCGTGGAAATCGAGAGCATATTGCCGATGACGGTGCCGCCGTAGGTGGCGTCAAGGCCGCGGGAATTGCTGGCCTTGGTGATGATCTTGCTGTTGTTGACGTAGGCCGTGCCATTATCGGTGGCAAAGACGGCATTGGAACCGGTGCTGTCGGCGGTCATCGTCGAATCGCTGACCTTGACGACAGAATCGTCGTTGACGCTCAGAAGAATCGAGTTGATGCCGTAGAAATTGCAGTTGTCGCCGTTGGTATCGGCGCCGCTCTTGGTCAGGGTGCCGTCGGTGATGGTCAGGCTGCCGCCATTTTGCGCCAGGCCGACGTTCTGATCCTTGGTCTCGGTGGAAAGGGTCTTACCGTCGGAGGTCACTTCCTCACCGTCAGCGGTGAGAACGCCGGAGAGCTCGCCCGTGTAGTCATAGGTCATCGTGTCGGCGCCGCCATTGCCTGGCTTGGCCGGTGGCTGACCGTTTTCATCGCCCGGCTTCTGATCGCCAGGAGGCTTTTCGGGAACGTTTTCGGCTGTCGTGCTGACAGCTGCATTATCGTCTGCCGCCATCACCTGCGCCGGAACGACAGAGGATGTGGCGAGAATGCCCGCGAGGACGCAGGCCGTTAATTTTCGGGAAGTTGGAAATTTCATCTATGGTCACCTCTTGTTGATTTTGCGTTGCTTGATTACAGTGCCCATCTTAGGAGGAGGGACTTAAACGCGTCTTAAAGGGCTGCGCCCGCGCCCCGCTTGTCACTCTTTCAAAATGAGGATTAAAAAATTTTCAACTGTGCGCGTCCATTCAGCGCGTGGTATACTAGAGGCAACAATCATTTGGAGGTGTGTCACATGATCATTCGCGATCAAGAACAAGTATCTGAAACCATGGAAAATTACGCTGGCGGCCAGGGCAAAATCGATTTCAAAACCGTCGTCCCACCAGCGCTCCTCAAGGACGAAGCCAAGCTCTTCAAGGTCCTCTCCTTTGACGCCGGCGCCGCCATCGGCGACCACGCCCACGTCGACAACTACGAAATCTACTACATCCTCGAGGGCGAAGGCATCGCCGTCGATAACGGCCAGGAAATCACCGTCCACCCAGGTGACGTCGTCTACACCGCCGACGGTGCCACCCACAGCATCCGCGATGCCGGCGACGGCAACCTCGTTATGCTCGCCTGCGTTATCTACGAAAACAAGGCATAAGAAAAAGCTGTTGCAGAAACAATCGCGTTTCTGCAACAGCTTTATTTTTTATCCCTGATGCTTGCGGCGGCGGTGGATTTCGTAGAGGAGGACGCCGGTGGCGACGCCGACGTTGAGGCTTTCGACGTCGTTTTCCAGCGGGATGCGCACCATTTGGTCGTAGTCTTCGATTTGGCTTGGGCCGTTGCCTTCGTTGCCGACGACGAGGGCGATTTTTTCCGGCAGCTCGGCGAAGGCATCGTCGTAATCCTGGCCGTCGGCGTCGGCGACGATGAAGGTGAAGCCGTATTTTTTGAGGACGTGGACGATTTCCTCGACGTCTTCAATCATGTACACGGGCAGCTTGAAAATGGTGCCCATGGTGGAGCGCAGGACTTTTTTGTTGGAATAATCGACGGTGCCCTTGAGACAGAAGACGGCCTTGGCGCCGCTGGCCAGGGCGGTGCGAATGATCGAGCCGAGGTTGCCCGGGTCCTGGACGCCATCGACGATGACGACGGTGTCCATCACCGGCCAGCTCTCCTCGCTCCAATCCGGGAAGGAGACAATGGCGGCAATGTCCTGAGGATTGACGGTCGCCATCGAATCCTCGAGAATGTCCGGGTCCACCAAAAATGCTGGGCCGTCGTAATTTTCCAGGAGGTCTTCATATTTTTGCTCAGCGCCCTCAGCGATGAGGATGACGTGCACCATGACATCGCTGGCGATGGCTTCTTCGACAAAGCGGCGGCCTTCGGCGACAAATTGCTCGAAGGCGAGACGGTATTTGCGTTTTTCGAGGGCACGCATGCGCTTGATCCATTGATTTTTATCTGATTCTATGACTTTCATCGGTAATCCTCTCTCTTCATTTGTAGCGGTGATTTTTCTTTAGTATAGCATATCTTCATTAGCAATGGAAAACTTTTCCTTGACACCCCCAGGGGGGGTGGGTCTATAATGGCGGTGAAAGGAACGTTAGACAATTCTTACGAAAGAAGGGATTTTCATGGATGAACAACAAACCGTCACAGATTTTGACGTCACGGGCATGTCGTGCAGCGCCTGTCAGGCAGCTGTCGAGCGCGCCGTCAAGGGCTGTGGCGCGGAGGATGTATCGGTGAATCTGCTCAGCGGGCGCATGCGTGTGACCCACAGCGATGGGCTGGCCCTTTCGACGATTATGGACGCAGTGGACGCCGCCGGTTATCACGCCGAGGTCCACGACGCCAATAAGGCGCGCCAAGTGAGCGCGGCCCTGAGCGCCGAAGAGCAGGCAAAAAAACGCCGCATCCTCTACTCGGTCATTTTAATGATTCCGCTGATGCTCGTGGCCATGCTGCCAATGGCGCCCTTCATGCCGAAGGCCCTCATGGACAACATGCTCTGGCTCACGCTGAGCCCACTGGTGCAGCTGGTGCTCTCGGTGATCATTCTCATCATCAACCGCGCCTATTTCACCAGCGGCTTCAAGGCCCTCGCCCAGCGCCATCCAAACATGGACAGCCTCGTCGCCGTGGGCTCGGGGATTTCGCTCCTCTACAGCATCTACACGACCATCGTCATCTACATGCATCTGGCAGGTGGCAACATGATGGATGCCATGGAAGGGCTGCATCAGCTCTACTATGATTCAGCGGCGATGATCGTCGCCTTGATCACCATCGGCAAATATCTGGAGGCCCGCGCCAAACGCCACACCAGTGATGCCATCAGCGACCTCATGGCCCTGGCGCCGGAGACGGCCTACCTCGTCGAAGGCGACAGCGTCAAACCGATCCACACCGCCGATGTGGTCGCTGGCAATATTTTGGAGGTGCGTCCCGGCGGGCGCATTCCTGTCGATGGCGAAATCGTCAGCGGCAGCTCCTCCATTGACGAGAGCGCCTTTTCCGGCGAGAGCATTCCTGTCGAAAAAGGACCTGGCGATGCGGTCTCTGCCGGTACCATCAACACCACCGGTGCTTTTCGCTTCCGCGCGACGGCCGTCGGCGCCGACACGGCGCTTTCAAAAATCGTCAGCCTTGTCGAAAATGCCAACGCCACCAAGGCGCCGATCGCTCGCACTGCCGACCGCGTCGCCGCCGTCTTTGTACCGGCGATTCTCACGCTGGCACTCATCACCTTCGGCATCTGGCTGATTGTGGGCGAGCCTTTCCCATTTGCCATCAAGATGGGCATCTCGGTCATCGTCATCAGCTGCCCTTGTGCGCTGGGGCTGGCAACGCCGGTGGCCATCATGGTTGGCAGCGGCCAGGGTGCCAAAAAGGGCGTGCTCTTCAAAGACGCCACAGCCCTGGAGCAGCTCCACAACATCGACACCTTTGTTTTTGACAAGACGGGCACCATCACCGAGGGACATCCGTCCCTGACCGATATCGTGCCCTTCCAGGGACAGGGCGAGGATGCGCTGTTGCACATCGCCGCCTCCCTCGAATCCCACAGCGAGCATCCATTGGCCCAGGCCATCACCCTCGCTGCCGATAGCCGCGACATGAAGCCCCTTGAAGCCGACGATTTCCGTGCCCTCTCGGGCATGGGCGTGGCTGCCACCATTGGCGGCAACGAATACTATGCCGGCAACCTCAGCCTCATGGAAAAGCTTGGTCTCGACACCCGCGGCGCCGACAAAAAAGCCGAGCAGCTCGCCCGCGAGGGCAAGACGCCCCTCTATCTCGCTGACAGCAAGCAGCTCCTCGGCATGCTCGCCTGCGCCGACCAAATCAAGGCCGACACGCCGCAGGCCATCGCCACCCTGCATCAGATGGGCAAGGAGCTCATCATGCTCACTGGCGACCACCACACCACCGCCAAGGCCGTCGCCGAGAAGATTGCTCTCGACGACGTCATCTCTGAGGTTCATCCTGCTGAAAAGGAAGGCGTCATCTCGGACCTCAAGGCCAAGGGCAAACGCGTCGCCATGGTCGGCGACGGCATCAACGACGCCCCAGCCCTGGCCCGTGCCGACGTCGGCATCGCCATTGGCGCCGGTACCGACATCGCCATCGAAAGCGGCGACGTCATCCTGACCTCGAGCCAGCTCTCGGACATTGCCTATGCCTACGAGCTCTCGGCGGCCACCATTCGCAACATCCACCAGAACCTGTTCTGGGCGTTCTTCTATAATGTGCTCTGCATTCCGCTGGCAGCCGGGGGCTTCTACCCTGCCTTTGGCATCACCCTCAATCCGATGATTGCCGCCGCCTGCATGAGCCTGAGCTCCCTCTTTGTGGTCACCAACGCCCTGCGCCTGCGCGCCTGGAAGCCAAGCATCGCCCCGGCCGCTCAGCCTAGAGCCGCCGAGACGCCACAAGCCGCCGGTCCACGCCAGACGATTCGCGTCGACATCGACGGCATGAGCTGCAACCACTGCAAGATGAGCGTCGAAAAGGGCCTGGGGGCCCTGGCGGGTGTTGAAAGCGCAGAGGTCTCTCTCGATGACCACTGCGCCACTGTCGTCACCACGGCTGCGCCGGAATCGCTGCCACTGGAAAAAACACTAACGGATCTCGGCTTCACCTACAAAGGCATGGAGCCACTGGAAACTTCTGAGGAGGAAAAAGACATGTTTGGTAAAAAATTTCATGCAACTGTCAATGTTGAAGGTATGAGCTGCAATCACTGCAAAATGAGCGTTGAAAAGGGTCTGGAAGGCCTCGACGGCGTCAAGAAGGCCGTTGTTTCCCTTGATGACAAGACTGCCAAAATCACCACCAGCGTCGACCCATCGACCCTGCCAATCGAAAAGACCATCAACGACCTGGGCTTCACCTTCAAAGGGCTGGAGCAGTAAGCGACATTTGAACGGAGGAGAGCGCCCATGCAAGCCGGAAAAGAAGAAATTTGTCGTCTTCTCAAAACTGCCCGCGGACAAATCGACGGCCTGCTCAAAATGGTCGAAGAGGATCGCTACTGCATCGACGTGTCCAATCAGCTGTTGAGCACCCAGGCCATGCTTGGGACCATCAACGCCGAAATTCTAACCGCCCACCTGGATCACTGCGTGCGCCACGCCTTTGAAAGTGGCAATACCGCCGACCAGGAGCAAAAGCTCGAGGAAATGCACGCCGTACTCAAGCGTCTCAGCAAATAATCGCGTCAATCAAAAAGGCGACCAATGTCTCGCAAACATTGGTCGCCTTTTTCGCGCGCATATTTATCCCTGAGCCGAACCAAACAGATTCAGCACCACGCAACCCACGACAATCAGCACCAGGGCAAAAATCCCCACGCCGTTGACGCGCTGGCCAAAGATGACTGCTGAAATCAGCGCCGTCGCCACAATCCCACCGGCGCACCAGGTGGCGTAGGCAACGCCGAGGTTGATGCTGTTGAGGGCCTTGGAAAAAATAAAAAAGCAAATAATATACAAGCTCACAGAGCCGATCGATGGCAAGAGCTTCGTGAATCCCACTGAGGCCTTGAGCAGGGTGGTGGCCATGATTTCCAGGGCGATGGCCGCGCCCAGCATGATGTATGGCATATGAATCGCTCCCTCTTTTTTAGATAACCAAGCGATTTTACCACAAAATCCGCGACCAATCCAGTCCCTGCCTAGCAAAAAAGCCCGCCTCCTTTCGGAGACGGGCTCAGCTTGTCGAAAAAGGTCATCGAAAGATGGCCTTTTTCTCATATATAGAGTATATATATGATACAATATAGAAGGGTGATTCAAATGCTATCTAAATATCCTAATA
>JAUNGU010000104.1 GCA_030524315.1 Peptococcaceae bacterium | reverse complement strand
TGGTTGGCACGAGCGTCTATAGCGTCGTCCATCAGCATATGATCAAGACCATGACCGTCGGCGCCGAATACACCGACGTCGTTTACAACGATTATGGATTTATTCAGGTGCAGGAGTCGTTGATCACGGCCAACAAGGGCGGCGACGTCAAAATTGCCGTCAAGGATGGCGAGCGTGTGCCAAAAAACCACGAGGTTTTTTCGGTCACGACGACCAATGAGGAGACCAAGAAAAAAAGCACCAAGCATTATTATGCCAATATTTCTGGCATTGTCAGCTATCGCATTGATGGCTACGAAAAAATGACGAAAACCAACGAGATCAAAGCCCTAGATTTTCGTAAGCTTTACGAAGAAAATATCAACGAAAATACCAATGAAAACGCCGACAAAGAAGCCGTCGCTGGCGAGGTCTATGCCAAGGTCATCGACAATCTCAAGGGCGCCTATCTTTACATGTCCTACGATCCGGCCAAGAACACCATCTTTAGTAAGGAAGGGGATGAGATTCGCATCCGTTTTCCAGAGTTGGGCGAATCGACGACAGGTACTGTGCAGCAGATCACAAATAACGGCGAAAACACCAAGTTTTGTCGCATTGCCCTCGGGCCTGTGAGCGAGAATTTCCTGAAAAATCGCGTGGTACAGACCGAGGTCTACAAGGTCCAGACGGCGACCTTGGAGCTGCCAAAGAGCGCCATCGTCAAGCAGGATGGCAAAAACGGCGTGTATATTTCTGTCGATGGCATCTGCCAGTGGAAGGCTGTCAAGGTGCTGGAGGTCAAGGGCGACAATGTAGAATGTGAAACCCTGGATGAAGGCACGGTTGTGATTTTGACACCGCATCTGGTAGCGCCAGGCGACAGCGTGAAAGGAAAGTAAAATAAATTGTCAATCGCAGAAAATCTTGAAAGGATTCATCAACATATTAATAGCGTTTGCATGGATCGTCCCGTCGATAACGGGCCGGTCAAGCTCATTGCAGTCAGCAAATATCACACCATCGACAATATCAAGGAAGCCTATGCCGACGGGCAACGCGTCTTTGCCGAAAACCGCGTGCAGGAAATGCTGCCAAAAATCGAAGCCATGAATGATGCCAAGGACATCGAATGGCACCTCATTGGCCACCTACAAAAAAATAAGGTGCGCCAGGTGGTTGGCAAGGTGGCAATGATCCAATCGGTGGACAGCATCGATCTCTTGCACGAGATCGAAAAGCGCGCCATCAAGGCCGATTGCGACGTCAATATTCTCCTTCAGGTCAACGTGGCCAAGGAGGAACAGAAATCGGGCATCGCCTATGAGGACATCGACGCTTTTGTCGAGGAGATGGCAAAAATGACCCGCGTTTACCTAAAGGGGCTCATGTTTATCGCGCCAAATTTGGACAACAAAGAGGATCTGAAGCCATATTTCAGAAAGCTCAGCGATAAATTCCAGGTCTTGAAAAATCATAAAAGCGACCACGTTGAAATGCAATGGCTTTCAATGGGGATGAGCGGCGACTATGAGGTGGCAGTGTATGAAGGCGCCAACATGGTTCGTATTGGTAGTGCAATATTTAATGTTTAACAAATTTGGAGGTTTCACACATGGGATTTAAAGAAACAGTTATGAACTCGCTGGGTTTCCAGGATCAAACCGATGAGGATTATCAATACGACGATGAAGAATACCAATACGAGGACGAAGAACCGGAATACGAGGAACGTCCACAAAAGCAGCGCCGTTTTTCTGGCCTGGGCCTGACCAGAGGCTCTGACGACGAAGAAGAGGATTACGACGACGGTTATTCTGTCGGCAACAGCATGCGCATCGTCCTTTTGCAGCCAAACCGCTTTGAGGAAGCGCAAAATATTGCCAGCTATCTTTTGGAAAATAAGGTTGTCGTCTTTGACCTCCAGGAAAGCGACGTCGACACGGCCATCAACATTGTCAACTTTGTCAGCGGGGCCATCTATGCGCTGAATGGCTCCATCCAAAAGATCAACGACCGTGGCGCGATTTTTGTGGCTGTGCCACCGAGCGTGTCCATGGACAATGAGCTGCGCATGGGCTTTGGCGATGACGATTACGGTCTGTCCATTGCCGATTGGGTCAACAGAACCCATTCCAAATCTGAATTGCAGGGCTAATGGGAGGTCTGTCATGCTAAGTGGTGGTGCAGTTGTCATGCTTTACAAGGCAGTGCGATTGGCCTTTAGCTTGTATGAGTTCATTCTTTTGGCGCGGATTTTGCTGACCTGGACAAATATCAGCCCTTACAACAGCAAAATTGCGCGCTTCCTGTCGGATCTCACAGATCCGCTTTTGGGGGTCATTGAGCGCTACATGCCGCCGGTGCTTTTGAGTCCGCTGAACTTTTCGCCGGTGGTGGCCTTCTTGCTCCTGAGCGTGCTGGAAAGCGTCGTGCTCCGCGTGATCTTTATCTTTATGTAGGTGCGGGTCATGCTGAGCTTTGAGCAATTACTGGAGGGGCAGATTCGCCGCGCAAGCGAGCGTTGGCAGGATGTGCTCACAGATTTTATGCCGCGCGCCGAGATCATGGCGCAAGAGGAACGCGTGCGATTTTCTGGCGTGCATTTTTTGATCGACGGCGGCTATGACGACGCTGAGCGCGTCAGGCTTTTTATGACCATGCAGGATCTGCCGATTTCTCGCGCAGATATGCAGATTTCGGTGGTGCGCTTTAGCGGCCAGACAAGGTTCATTGACTATTCCCACCGGGATTGTCTCGGCGCCCTCATGGCGCTGGGCTTTGAGCGCAAGTGCATCGGTGACATTGTCGTCCGCGACGGTGGCTTTGATGTGCTGACCAATTCGGAGATTGACGATTATCTGCTTGCTCAGACGCTATCCATCAAGCGCGTGCCCATGCACGCCCAGCGGCTGGCGCTGGACGACTGGACGGCGCCTGTGCGCACGCTGAAGGCGCAGGACATCATCGTCTCCCAGCTGCGGCTTGATGCGATCATCGCCAAGGTGTTCAACCTTTCACGGGCGCGCGCCAGCGAGGTGATTCGCGCTGGGCTCGTACAAGTGGATCATCGCGCTTGCGAGCGTGTCGACAAAATTTGCGAGGTGGGGCAGGTCATCGCCTGTCGCGGCCAGGGCAAATTTCTCATTCAAGACATTGAAGGCAAAACCAAAAAAGACAAGATTCGGCTGTCCATCGGCAAATATTGTTGAGAGATGGCTTGACAAAAATACGGATGTTGAGTAGTATACTAATGTATAAAAATTGCTGAGATCGGAACTTTTAGCAGTGCGCTGGCTACTATCGACTCCATGATTGTGGAAGATGGAGAAGACAGTCTGCTATGAATCCTCCGTGAGCTGCGACCTGAAAAAAGTAGGGAAGCCGTCGATTCCGCGTTAAGGAAGCTGAGTGTTTGCAGGTTTGTCCTGCAAATATGAGGGTGGTACCGCGATTAAACTCGTCCCTTTTTGGGAGGAGTTTTTTTTATTTTATAGGAGAGGTGACATTATGTCTAAAGATCAGGACAAAAAAGAGTATGGCGACACACTCAATCTGCCAAAAACCGATTTTCCAATGCGTGGCAATCTGCCAAAGAACGAACCGGGGATTCTCGCCCATTGGGAAGATATGAACATTTATGAACAGGTGCAAAAGAAAAATGAAGGCCACGAAAAATTCGTGCTCCACGATGGCCCTCCATACGCCAACGGCGAAATTCATCTCGGCCACACCATGAACAAGGTGCTCAAGGATTTCATCGTCAAATCCAAGACCCTCCAGGGCTATGACGCCCCATACGTGCCAGGCTGGGATACCCACGGGCTGCCAATTGAGCTCAAGGCCATTGAAAACGTCGGCCTCGATGCCAAGACCGACGACGTCATCGGCTTCCGCAATGCCTGCGCCGATTACGCCATGAAATACGTCAACATTCAGCGCGACGGCTTCAAGCGCCTGGGTGTGCGCGGCGATTGGGAGCATCCATATCTGACCCTGAACCACGAATTTGAAGCCAGAGAAATTGGCATCTTTGGTGAAATGGCCAAGAAGGGCTATATCTACAAAGGCACCAAGCCTGTCTACTGGTGCCCACACGACCACACCGCCTTGGCTGAAGCCGAAATCGAATACGGCGAAGAAAAATCCCCATCCATCTATGTGCGCTTTGCAGTGACCGACGCCAAGGGCAAGTTCGACGAAAAGAACGCCTACTTTGTCATTTGGACGACCACCCCTTGGACCCTGCCAGCCAACGAAGCCATCTGCTTGAATCCGGAATTTACCTACCAGCTCATCAATTTTGACGGTAACCGCTACGTTCTCGCCAAGGAATTGGTGCAGACTGTTGTCGAAGCCATTGGCCTGCCAACCAATTACACCGTTGAGCAGGAATTCAGCGGCAAGGATCTGGAATACGTCGTTTGCAAGCATCCATTCCTCGACAGAGAGTCCCTCGTCATCAATGGCACTCACGTCACCC
Source organism: Peptococcaceae bacterium (assembly GCA_030524315.1). Taxonomy (GTDB): domain Bacteria; phylum Bacillota; class Peptococcia; order Peptococcales; family Peptococcaceae; genus UMGS1590. The sequence goes on along the minus strand of JAUNGU010000104.1, from coordinate 676 downwards.
TCGATGCCGGTACTGGCTGCGTTCATACCGCGCCTGGCCATGGTGTCGATGACTATGTGGTCGGGCAGCGCTACAAGCTGCCAATCCTTTCGCCACTGGATGATGATGGCATTCTCACCGAAGAAGCCGGGCCATTTGCCGGCCTTGGCACCGACGATGCCAACAAGGCCATCTGCGAATACCTCGACAAAACCGGCGCCCTCCTCAAGCTGAGCTTCTTCAAGCACCAATACCCACATTGCTGGCGCTGCGGCACACCAACCTTGTTCCGTGCCACTGACCAGTGGTTTGCCTCCATCGACGGCTTCCGCGAAAAAGCCCTCGACCAAATCGAAAACCACGTCAAGTTCACGCCAGAATGGGGCAAGGATCGCCTCTATAACATGATCCGCGACCGTGGCGACTGGTGCATTTCTCGTCAGCGCGTCTGGGGTGTGCCAATCCCAGTTTTCTACTGCGAGGATTGCGGCGAAACCATCCTCGATGACGCCACCATCGCCAGCGTTCAGAAGCACGTGCGCGAAGACGGCACCAACTGCTGGTTTGCCAAGAGCGCCGAAGAACTCATGCCGGAAGGCTACAAGTGCCCAAAATGTGGCGGCCATCATTTCCGCAAGGAAACCGACATCATGGACGTCTGGTTCGATTCCGGCGTCACGCACGCCGCCGTCTGCGA
>JAUNGU010000103.1 GCA_030524315.1 Peptococcaceae bacterium | reverse complement strand
ATTGTCCTCAATGAAACCGTCTCCCTCAAAGACAGCTTTAAGGGGTGAGGGCCATGTACATTATCAGAAGCTGTATTACCTATTTCTGGCTGGCGGTGGTTTTGACCATCGCCCTGCCGTTCCGTGCCCATGTCAACAAGCTGGCCGAGACGGATTTTGAGAAAGCCCAGTCGCAAATCTGGCGCTTTGCACGCTGGATTGGCATCACCGGCGGCAAGCTTTTGAACATTGAGTATGAGATACACGGCCAGGAAAATATTCCTGAGACGGGGTCGGTGGTTTACGTCGGCAATCATCAGAGCATGTTTGACCCGCCGCTGCTTTTGGCAGCGATTCCGCGGCCAAGCGGCTTCATCGTCAAGGAGGAGCTGCGCAAGGTGCCGATTTTTTCCGGCTGGGTCGAGGCCATCGGTTCTTTTTTCCTGCCTCGCGGTGAGAGTCGCAAATCCCTGGAAATCATCATCGCCGCTGCCAAGATGCTCAAAAACCACACCCATGGCATGGTGATTTTCCCAGAAGGCACCCGCACCCACGATGGCAACATCGGCCATTTCAAGCCAGGCAGTCTCAAAATTGCCACCCGCTCGGGCGCGTCGATCGTGCCCTTTGCCATCCAGCATACGATGGAGGTCATGCCTCGTGGCACCTCCTGGATGCGTAGCGGGCGCATTTCTGTGACCTTCCTGCCAGCGTTGACCCCTGAGGAGATCAAGGGACAGGATACCCAGGAAATGACCAAGAAAATTGTCCAGGACATTGCGGCAGTGGTTGGCTGCAAAATCGTTGATGACACCATCGACCCTCAGCCAACAGAGCAAGCGTAACAAGTGGAGGAAAGCAATGAATATTCGTGCAGCATTGGCGACAGTGGCTGGCAAATCTAGCAAGCTGCTCTTAGAAAAAACTCGCAGCGGCGGCTCGAGTATGCCAGGTAAGGTCGCCATGAAAATCGATCCTAGCATTCTTGCAACCCTGTCTGCAGATTATCGCGTGATCATCGTCACCGGCACCAACGGCAAGACCATGACCACATCCATGATCACCAAAATCTTCGAAGAAAAATACGGCCAGGTCTTGACCAATCCTACCGGCGCCAACATGCTCCAGGGGATTGTCTCCTGCTTTCTGGGCGCGCCACGCAAAAAACTCGGCGGCACCCGCTTTGCCATCCTCGAGGTGGATGAGGCAACCCTCAAATATGTGACGCGCTACATCAAGCCGGAGGCCGTCGTCTTTACCAATCTCTTCCGCGATCAAATGGACCGCTACGGCGAAATTTACACCACCTATCGCCTCATGTGCGAAGGGGTGGCGCAAGCGCCAGAGGCGACGGTCATCGCCAATGGCGATCTGCCAATTTTTTCGAGCGTGGCACTGGAAAATCCTTTTGTCTACTTCGGCTTTGACCACGAGGAGGACAGGGAACAGCAGGCCCATTACAATACCGATGGCATTCTCTGCCCAAAGTGCGATAATATTTTGCACTACAAGCTCCTGACCTATTCCAATCTCGGCAAATTTTATTGCCCATACTGTGATTTTAAGCGTCCGGCGCTGGCTCATGCGGTGACAGCCATCCACAGCCTTTCACCGGAAAGCTCGAGCTTTGCCATTGACGGCGTGGATTTCTCGCTGCCGATTGCGGGCATGTACAATATTTATAACGCCCTGGCGGCTTACAGCGTCGCCAAGCATTTTGGTATCAGCGACCAATACATCAAGCGTGGCTTTGAAGCGTCCAAGCGTATTTTTGGCCGCCAGGAGCACATTCATATTGGTGACAAGGACGTGGTCATGAACCTCATAAAGAATCCTGTGGGTTATAACCAAATTGTGGCCATGCTCGCCACCGATCCTGAGCCATTCTCCGTCGTCGCCATTCTCAACGACCGCCACGCCGACGGCACCGACGTCAGCTGGATTTGGGATGGGGATTTTGAACAGCTCGTGCAAATCACCAAGGGTAGACCGTTCTTCCTCTCGGGGATTCGCGTGGCCGAGCTTTCGACGCGCTTTGAGGTGGCAGGACTCGGCGACGATGAAAAAATCATCAACCAGGATCTCTCGGCCATTGCCGAATGGATCAAAGAGGCGCCAACGCGCAAGGTTTACATTCTCGCGACCTACACGGCCACGCTGGATTTGCGCCGCACCTTTGCAGAACAGGGCTACATCAAGGAGGGCATGGCGATATGAAGCTGCGCATTTGTCATTTGTACGGAAATTTGCTCAATACCTACGGCGACAACGGCAATCTGTTGATGCTCCAATATGTGGCGCGTCAGCTGGGCCACGAGGTTGAAACCACCATCGTCAGCCTCAAGGATCCCTTTGTCGCGGCTGATTACGACCTGCTCTTTGTGGGTGGCGGCCAGGACCACGAGCAGATGGTCATCGCCAAGGATCTGCCAAGCAAACGCGACGAGCTCGTCAAATTCATCGAGGATGGCGGCGCAGGCCTGGCGATTTGTGGCGGCTACCAGCTCTTGGGCCAGTATTATGAAACCGCCGACGGCGAAAAAATCGATGGTCTCGGCGCGCTGCCTCATTACACCCTGCGCCAAATTGACAACCGTTTCATTGGCGACATTGAAATTCGCAACGAACGCCTCGGCGAAACCTTCAAGGGTTTTGAAAACCACAATGGCCGCACTTTCCTGGGCGACGGCGAGGAGCCGCTGGGCAGGGTTGTCGAAGGCTTCGGCAACAACGGTGAGGATGGCACAGAAGGGGCCATCTACAAAAATATTTTCTGCTCGTATTTTCACGGGCCGCTCCTCGTGCGCAACCGCCATCTCGCCAAGCTGATTATCGAAACGGCGGTCAAGCAGGCGGAAAACTAATGTCGTGAAAGGAGGGGGCGCATGCTCGCGACCTTGGTCAATGCGACCGTTGTACTCATCTGTGCCCTGTTGGGCAAAACCCTCCATCAGGGATTGTCGGAGGGGCTCAAAAATCTCCTGCTGCAAATTCTCGGCATCTGCGTCTGTGTCATTGGCCTGCGCATGGCGCTGGACGTTTCCAACGACCTCGTCATTGTGCTTTCGATTGCCATCGGCACGGTGATTGGCCACGCCCTCCGGCTGGATGCGCACCTCGATCATCTCGGCGAACGCGTTCAGACGCTGGCCAAGGTGGAGGATGGGCGCTTTGTCGAAGGCTTTGTGACGGCGAGTCTCGTCTTTTGTATCGGCGCCATGTCCATCGTCGGCTCCTTTGAAGCGGGACTCAATAGCAACTACAGTGTCATCTTTACCAAGTCGGTGCTCGATGGGATCATGGCGCTGGTCTTGGCGTCGACCCTGGGCATCGGCGTGGCTTTTTCGGCGGTGGTGATTCTCCTTTATCAGGGCGCGCTGACGCTTCTAGCGGGTGTGCTCTCGCCGCTGCTCACCGACCTCGTCGTGGATTACATGAGCGCCTGTGGTGGCATCATGATCATCGGCATTGGCCTGACGGTGGGTGGCTTCAAGGAAATTAACACCGTCAATACCTTGCCGGGCCTCGTGGTTGCAGCGGGGATCGGATTTCTCATGCCGCTTGCGGGTATGAGCTAGCATTCAAAAAAAATATCGGCGCGTTTTCCATGACGGAGGACGCGCTGATTTTATATTTTGCACAAAAATAGGACGCATCCAAAATGGATGCGCCCTTGCTGTAGCAGGTGTTATTTAATGATCTGCGACGAGGTTGGCGTCGCTGCCCTCGATGACAGGCTCGCCGTCGACGGTCTCGGTGGTGGAGCCGCGATAGGTTTCGCCGGTGGATTGTTCAGCCGGTGGCACGTAGGCGCCATTTGAACCTTCGTAGGTCGAGCCGCCCTGGCCACTGTCTACATAGGAGCCGTTGGTGTCATAGGTGTCTTCCATGGTGCCGGTGCCGGCGTATTCGCTAGAGGTGTCGATGGTTGTCGAGGCAATCGGCACGAGATCCAGATCCTTGGCGGTGATGGTTTTGCCATTTTCCATGAATTCTTTGTTGATGAGCTCGATGATGCCCTCTTCAGAAGGAATGTAGTAGGAGAGGCCGTCGTAATAATCGGCTGTGCCTGGCAGGACAAACATGTCAATAGAATCGGCGTTCATGCCCTGGGCCTGCTTGAAAAACCAGATCATTTCTGGAACGGTGAGGTCGGTTTCCATTTCTTCGCTGACAATTTTTGCCAGAGCAGGAATCTTCGTCACAATGGAGGTGTCCAGGAGCTTATTGGCCAGCGCCTTGAAAAACAGCTGCTGGGCATCGATACGGCCCAAGTCACCGGTGGCATAGCCGGAACGGAAGCGGACGAATTGCAGCGCGTGTTCGCCATCCAGTACCTGGGTGCCTTTCTTGAGATGAATTTCCAGATCCTGGTACGGGTCAGAATATTCCAGATCGCTCGGCACCGTCATCTTCACGCCGCCAATGGCATCGATGGCCTTCTCAAAGCCATCGAAGGTGGTGATGGCGTAGCGGTCAATCGGTAGGGCCGTCACCTGTTCCACCTCGCGGATGGTTTGCTCGATGTTGCCCTTGTGATCGACGCTATAGGAGCCGTTGATTTTTTGAATCGGACGCTCCTCGTTGCTCATCGTGTCGCGTGGCACGCTCAAGAGCTTGAGGGTTTGATTTTTTGTATTGAAGCTTGCAACGACAATCGTGTCGGCATTTTCATGTTTTTCGTCGACGCCGCAGAGCAAAATATTGTAGGTGTCGTCGTTGAGGAGATCCTCGTCCACGTCGGTGTCTGAGGTTGTAGGCGCTGTCGGCAAATAATGATAGGCTGCGTAGCCAACGCCACCGATCACCGCCAGGGATAAAATCAGTAGGATCAGCAGCCGTGAGAAAAATTTTAGCATAATGCCCTCCTAGAGCAAATATTCAAATAGCCTGCTACGATAGTAGGAAATGGCACCGGCCATCGCGTAAGTCGAGTGGAGCGCTTCGGCGTCCACCCATTGGCCGTCTTCCATGCTGCATGGCGCGTCCAGCTCAAAGAGCCAGCCCTGCATGTGCCATTCCTTGTGGGTAAATATGTGTCGCGCCGCCCCCAGATTGATCGTTTCAGTGGGGATGGCGTGGAATTTTTTGAGAAGGTTTGTGGCACCGGCTTCATCCAGCGCCTGGGGAATATCTATAAATTCCCACAGACCCGCCAAAAGCTGCTTTTTTGGGCGCTTGTGAATCCACACCGCTT
>JAUNGU010000102.1 GCA_030524315.1 Peptococcaceae bacterium | reverse complement strand
AACGATGAAACCCAGATTTGGCTTGCAGGCCAAATCTGGGTTTTTCTACAGTCTGCCACCTCGCTCCCACCGAGCGAGGTGTTTTTTTGCGCCCAGGCGAAAATTCACACACAATCATGTATAGCTGTGTGTGAATTTTACACACGCTGCAGAAAAAGTGGCAAAACAGCGCCTAAAAGCTCAGAAAAACGTGCAAAATATACCGTAAAAACTCAGAAAAAGTGGCAATTTCCGTCGAAAAATCCCAGAAAAATGTGTTACACTGGTGGCAAAGCTCTTTGATTGGAGGTCGATTATTATGGAACGACAGGCGATGCAGGCCCTTCTTGATTGGAAAAATAGCCCCACCCGCAAGCCCTTGGTCATTCGTGGCGCGCGTCAGGTGGGCAAGACCTGGCTCATGAAGGCCTTTGGCAAGGCTTATTACAAAAATACCATCTATCTCAACTTCGACGAGGAAGAGGAACTCAAGTCGATTTTTGCGAAAAACAAAAATCCCCAGCGCATCATCGAGCTGTTGTCGCTCATCGCAGAGCAGAAAATCCTCCCCGAAAAATCCCTCCTTATTTTTGACGAGGTGCAGGAATGTCCGGCAGCTCTCAACGCCCTCAAATATTTCAACGAGCAGGCCAGCGACTATCATGTCATCGCTGCCGGAAGCCTCCTCGGCACCCTGCTGGCCCAGCCCAAATCCTATCCCGTCGGCCAGGTGAACCTTCTCGATCTCTATCCCCTGAGCTTCGCTGAATTTCTCGCTGCCACCGATGCAGCGCTCTTTGCTTATTATGACAGCATCACCAAGGACCAGATCATCGAGGATATCTTTCATAGCCGCCTCCTCGCTGCCTTTGACAGATATCTCATCATTGGTGGCATGCCCGAATGCGTCGCCTCCTGGATTCAGCGTGAGGATCCCCGCGCCATCACCCGCATTCAGCGCGAGCTCATCACCATCTACGAAAACGATTTTGCAAAGCATAGTGGCCAGGTCAACGCCGGTCGTATTCTCCAGGTCTTTCGTAGCATCCCCTCTCAGCTCGCCAAGCCCAACGAAAAATTTATGTATAGCACCGTGCAGAAAGGCGGCCGTGCGCGCGATTTCGAAGAGGCCATCGAATGGCTCGTATCCGCTGGCATGCTCAACCGCGTCTACAACGTCGCCAAGCCCGAGCATCCCCTAAAGGCCTACGACCGCCTCGACCAGTTCAAGCTCTTCGTTTTTGACACCGGGCTCCTCAAGCAAATGGCGGGCATTGACAACGACGCCATCCTCCTTCAAAAAAGCTTCCAATTCAAAGGCCCCCTCACAGAAAACGTCATCCTCCAGGAGCTGCGCGGACAATTTGGCATCGAACCGCGTTATTATGCGACAAAGAACGCTGAAATCGACTTCCTCCTCCAGCATCACACCGACATCATTCCTGTCGAGGTCAAAGCAGGCGAGGACAAATCCGCGCCCTCCTTCAAAAATTACATTGCCACCCACAAGCCCGTTTACGCCATTCGCTACTCCCGACGCGGCTACCGCACCGATGGCGCCATCACCAACATCCCCCTCTATCTTGCAGGCAAAACCGCCGCACTCCTCTAATCCCGCGCATACAAAAGCCATCCCCTTGCAGGAATCGTCCTTGCAAGGGGATGGCTTTATTCGTGCGCCCATCAAAAAAAACACCCTGCCGCACACAGGGTGTTTTTGCGCGCTACAAGCAAAAAGAGACAGGATAGAGGAGAGATGATGTATCCTGTCTCTAGCAAAAGTAACGCAAATATATTGTAGCGCAAAGTTAAATGTTTGTCTATATCAATATTCAAAAAATGTGGAAAAATCTGCGTTAAACTTTTTGCAAATAGCAAAGGGAGCAGACCCATGGGCGGGGCCTGCTCCCTTTGCTGATTATAATGAAAAGGAAATTAAAATGATAGGTTTATTATAGCGCGGATTTTGCATTTTGTCCAGCCGTTGTCAGAAAATATTTTTATTTGCGACAAAATCTGCCCTTCTTTGCAAAAGTTGTCGCTTTTGCGTCATAAATTGCGCCAGGCCGCGCTGTGAAGGGATTTTTCGCGCCTCGCAGCTGGCGGGCGAAAATATTCCTTGCGCAGGCAGGTCAGCCGATGACATTTTTTTGTTCCATTCTTGACGCAAAATCGGCGTATTTTGTCCCATTGATGGGCCGTTGTTACAAAATTTGCAGCGCCGTCGTTTTTTCGGCTGAACACCGCGAACGTATTTTCTTGAGAAAAACCGTTGTTTTTCGACCAAAAACCCCCGCAAAGGCGCAATACATGCGCCTCTCGGCAAAAGTTACAGCCGTCATCTGCACATAATAAATAACTAACAATAAATTAACACCTGCCCCAAACCCCTTGCCCATGGCCCTTTGGCCATGATAGGATGCTAACCGTCGATGACACACGACAGAAAGGAACGTGACCCACATCATGATACAGCATTCTATCGAGCTCACCAACATCGAAAACCCAACCAACGACAATCATTTTCCTATGCATAAACCTCGTCGCCGTCGCACTCGCGCTCTGGCCGCTGCCCTCCTCATTGCTTTTAGCGTGAGCACCGCCGCTGCTGCCGCCCCTGCCATGGCCGACGACACCGAGCAGGTCCAGTCCGCCGTCAATGCTGCCACCTCTGAGCACCACATCGACAGCTACACCATGTCCAATACCGTCATCAATGACCAGGGCACCCTCTATCTGCCACTGCGCTCGGTGCTGAACATTCTCGGCGCCACCATTACCGACAACCCTGACAACCAGGACCGCAAGCTCAAGCTCACCACTCGCTCGGGCGACACCCAGCTCTATTACAATGAAGACAAAACCGCCATTGCCACCAGCGCGAACGGCACCTATTATCCTATCAAAACCTCTGGCGACGTCGCCTATGTGTCCCAAGCCTTCATCCAGGCGCTGACCAACCGCGTCGTCTCCGTCAATGGCGCCACCCTCATGCTCATCAAAACCGACGCCTCCCTGCCGGTGTGGAAGACCCTCGAAGCCTACAGCGTCGATGAAGCCTACGTTGTCGAGGAAGAATCTGCTCGCGATCAGATCGTCGCCAGCGCCATGCAATACCTCGGCGTGCCATACGTCTGGGGCGGCACCTCGCCAAGCGGCTTTGACTGCTCCGGCCTCGTCCAGTACGTCTACGCCCAAAACGGCATCTCCATCCCACGTACCACCTACACCCAGATCAACGCCGGTACCCGCATCTCTCTCTCCGAGCTCCAGCCGGGCGACCTCGTCTTCTGGGGCGGCTCTAGCCCACACCACGTCGGCATCTACATCGGCGACGGTCAATACATCCATGCGCCAGCCCCTGGCCAGACCGTCAAGATCCAAAGCGTCAACCAGTATGCCTACGACAGCGCCGTCCGCATCCTCGACTAATCCCGGGCGCGCGATAGAGATAAAATTTACAAAAATCGCTGTTTTGTAACTTTTTTCACGGCCTTGTCACTTTTACCGCCGAATCACGGGAATGAATGTTCCTGTAATTCGGCGGCTTCTTTTATTGCGAACCTTAAAAAATCCCCCAACCATGGGATTTCTCCGCGCTACGAAAAAGCAACGAGCAATTTTCATTAGGAGACAGATTTATGACAATCACTTCAAAGATATAGAAATATTCGCCGTTTTCGTGTATTATAATAAAAGTTTCACGAGAGAGAAAAATTGCAACGGCCCGGCCCTTGCAAAAACCAAACGAGAAAACAGACGGACACCTTATCCTATTATTTTTTGCGCTTTGCGCCCCCGTCTGGGAAGGACGTGACTACCCTTGAATTTGAAACAATGGACCTCCGCACTCACCCTGTGTGCAGTCACCTTTGCGGCAAGCGCCACCGGCGTTGCCCCAGCTTTTGCAGATGATACCGCAGCCGTCGCCGGCCCTAACATGCAGGCCGCCGCTCAGGCCATGAACGCTGCCTCCCAGCAGCTCTCTGGCAACACCGGCTCCACCACCCCAGAAACCGACACCAACGGCGCTGGTGACACCGCAGCCCTCGGCTACGACTACGTCACCCTCGAAAACGAAGCCGTCGAAATCGATGGTGCCACCTACCTGCCACTGCGCGACACCTTCGCCGCTATGCGTAGCGAAGCCCTCGACGTCGAATGGAAGGCAGAAGGCCAGCAAAAGATCAAATTGTCCAAGGACGGCGCAAGCTACGAGCTCTACCTCACCAATGATGGTAACGGCATCCAGCTCAAGCAGGGCGGCGATACCTACGCCCTCAAAAACGTCGACAACGTCACCTACGTTGGCATCGATTTCTTCGACGCCATCACCCAGACCGCCGACCTCGCCGTCTCTGGCGCCAACGTCCTCGTTCTCAAAACCAAGGATGGCGCATCCAGCGTTTGGACCACCGACAAATCCTTCTGGAGCGGTATGGCCACCTATCAGGCACCAGCTCAGCCTGAAGAACAGCCAGCGCCACAACCAGAAAAACCACAGCCAGAGTCCCCGGACATCACCTATCCGGAAGTCGACGGCAACACTGGTAACGATAGCAACACCGGTGACAATACCACCGACAACAACGCAAACAGCAACTCCGAGGAAAAACTTCCTGACGGCACCATGGGTGCACAAATCGTCAACAGCGCCCTCAACTACCTCGGTGTCCCATACGTATGGGGCGGCACCACCCCATCTGGCTTTGACTGCTCCGGCCTCGTCCAATACGTCTTCGCCCAGAACGGCATCAGCCTCCCACGTACCACCTACGACCAAATCAAGGTCTGCACCCCAGTCTCCCTCGTTGCCCTGCAACCTGGTGACCTCGTCTTCTGGGGTGGCTCCAGCCCTTACCACGTCGGCATCTACATGGGCGACGGCAAATACGTCCACGCCCCAGCCCCAGGCCAGAGCGTCAAGGTACAATCCTACAGCGAGTACCCATACGACACCGCTGGCCGCGTCCTCTAAACCGTTCCGCCAAGCGTCTCCCCACCGGGAGGCGCTTTTTTTGTGGAAAATACCTTGACAGAGATAGCATCCTCTGTTAAATTTATAATTAATAGAACCCACCACGCCTAGTCTTGATTTATCAAGAATGCGCAACCCGGTGGGACTTTTTTATTCATTCTTTGCGCTGTCTTCTGCAGAAGGCGGCGCTTTTTTATAGATGTAAGCCAAACCCCTCCGAATGAAAATGCGCATAAGAAAAGACCAAGCAGAGACGGCTTGGTCTTTGCTCTCAATCATCCAACGATTCACGCTCACAGTTATCGCCCTGCTTGCGCCCCTCTGCAAAAAAATCCTCCGTGAATCCATTGATTCCCTGCAAAAATTTCTGCCAACGCGTTTCCTCTTCCTCAGACAAAGCGACATCGTGATGATTTTCTTGTGACATCATCATCACCTCCTAATGTTTGTACCATCATAGCTCATAGATATTTTCAGGTCAAGGACGATTGACAGCGGTCCCATTGAGGCGTTTCTCGAGCGTTTTCATCGCTGAAAAAATCTCTCCGA
>JAUNGU010000101.1 GCA_030524315.1 Peptococcaceae bacterium | reverse complement strand
GACCTCAGCCTGCTCGATATGCTGCGCATTGGCTGGAGCTTCATCGGCATGAGCGGCGATGCGCTGGATTATGAGCATTTTGAATACGAAGCCACCTACATTGATGGCGTGAGCTATGTCATTCTCGACGACAACAATATTAATGAAGTCATTCAAAAAATGACCTACGGCATGGTGCTGGAGGATAGCAGCACCGACGATTATAGCAACACCTACGGCTATTAAAAAAGGAGAGTCAACATGAAACATCAGGTGCTCGGCGTCCAAATTGACGCCGTAACAGAAGGCGAGGCCCTGGATTGCATCACCGCCTTTGCGCGTGAGGGCGGCGCCCACCAGGTCGTCACCGCCAATCCGGAAATTCTCGACAACGCCAGTCGCAACGCGTCCCTGCGCGCCCTCATTAATCGCGCAGCGCTGGTCACTGCCGACGGCCAAGGGGTGCTCCTTGCCGGGCGCATCCTCGGCACGCCGTTTCCGGCGCGCGTCACAGGCATCGAGCTGGCAGAGGCGCTGTGCAAGGAGAGCGCGCGCCGAGATCTCGCGCTCTATTTCCTCGGCGCTGAGCCGGGCGTCGTCGATGAGGCGGCAGCGAATATGCGTGCCAAATACCCCGGCGTGTGTATCGTTGGCACCCACCACGGCTACTTCCGCAATGAAGGCCCGGCAGCGGTGATTGCCGATATCAAGCAGGCGGCACCGGATGTGCTCCTTGTGGGCATGGGCTCGCCATACCAGGAGCATTTCATCGACGAGCATCTGGCCGCGACTGGCGCCAAGGTCGGCATCGGCGTCGGCGGGAGCTTTGATGTGCTCTCGGGGCGTGTCGAGCGCGCGCCGGAGATTTTCATCCGCCTCAAGCTCGAATGGCTCTACCGCATCGCCTCGGATCGCAAGCGCTGGAAGCGCGCCTTGGCGCTGCCACGCTTTGTCATCAAGGTGCTGCGCCAAAAATTTCATATCTAAATTTGTACCAGACAGACACAGACGACTTTACATAGATTTAACATAAGGTTAACACAAACAATCTTGATTCGGTATGTATACGCGTGATATCCTTTTGAAAGGATTACGACAAAAAGAAAGGGTGGCTTAGTCGGTCATGAATGAGACGGTACGAATAGTTTTTGGGTTGCTGGGTGGTCTGGCAATCTTCCTTTACGGCATGAATTTGATGAGTGACAGCCTGCAAAAGGTTGCTGGCGAAAAAATGCGCACCATCTTGGGGCTTCTCACCAAAAATCCATTCCTCGGGGTGCTCTCTGGCGCCCTCGTTACAGCAGTGTTGCAGAGCAGCTCGGCGACGACGGTCATGGCCATAGGCTTTGTCAGCGCAGGGCTGATGAAGCTGCCCCAGGCCATTTCGATTATCTTCGGGGCGAATATCGGTACCACCATCACTGCTCAGCTCATTGCTTTCAAGCTGAGCGATTATATTTACATTATCATCTTTGTGGGCTTTGCCCTCTATTTCTTCACTAAGCGTGAAAAAATCAAGTTTGTCGGTGCCACGATCTTTGGCTTTGGTCTGCTCTTTGATGGCATCGAAATCATGGGCTCGGTCATGAAGCCATTGGCCTCCAGCCCCGTCTTTTCCAACCTCATCGAGCAGGTCACCAATGTGCCAGTCCTCGGTATCCTCGTCGGTGCCGGGATGACGCTGGTCGTGCAAAGCTCCAGTGCCACCATCGCCGTGCTCCAGAACGTCGCCTCCACTGCGGGGCCTGACGGTGTGCACAGCGTCATTGGCTTGGCCGGGGCGCTGCCGGTGCTCATCGGTGATAACATCGGGACCACCATCACCGCCGTCCTCGCCTCCATCGGCCAGAGCATCAACGCCAAGCGCACAGCGGCGGCCCACTGCATCTTCAACATCAGCGGCGCCTTTATCTTTATCTGGATTCTTCATCCATACGCCAAGCTGATCCAGTGGATTTCTCCACACGGGCCAGAGGTCGAGGTCATCTCCCGACAAATCGCCAACGCCCATACCCTCTTTAACATCACCATGACCCTCATCTGGACGCCCCTCATTTTCCTCATGGTCAAGATCGTTATGAAGCTCATGCCAGCCAAGGATGGCGAAACCGCCATTCCAATGTCGATGCCACGTTACCTCGACAAGAAAATGCTGCGTCAGCCGGTGGCTGCCATCGAGCTCGCATCCAACGAAACGGCGCGTGTCACCGGCTTGATTCGCGACATGCTCAAAAAGCTCGCCGAGTGTAAGCCAAAGGAAATGCGCGAGGTCTGTGGTGAAATCAGCTACACTTCCGCCCAGGTCATCACCCTTAACAATCAGATTCAAGATTATCTCTCGGCGCTCTTATCCGCCGGTAACGTCGCCGAAAAACAGGCCGACCGCGTCACCGGCATGGTCTTCATCATCGATGCTCTGACCCGTGTCTCCGACCACCTTGGCATGGTCAGCAAAAACATCTACGAGGTCCAGGGCGACAAGGACAAATATTCCAAAATCGCCATCGGCAACATCCATGATTTTGCTGAAAAGCTCGTGACCATCTATACCGCCTGCATCGAGGCCCTCACCGGCGACCAGGCCGTCGACCTCATGGCTATCGAGCGCCAGCGCGCCGACATCTTTGACTTCAAGGACGACATGTTCAAGGCGCATATCAAGCGCGTGCACAAAGGCAAGTGCGAAGCCCAGCTCACCGCAAGCTTTGGCGAGCTGTTGCAAAATCTCGACTACATCGGCTCCTGCTGCATCGACCTCGCCGACCTCGTCGAAGAACAGCACACCATCAAAATGGACCTCAAAAACGACGCCAAGCCAGAACCGGCACCGGCCGTCTAAAACAAAGCTTTCATCGGCATCTGCAGAGACAGGTGCCGATTTTTTTGTGGCTGGAGATTTTGGGCGCTGAGAAATAATTGTGCGAGAAAATAAAGAAGGTCAGAGTAAATTACCTAAAAAGGTAGGATCGTTATAAAAATTTCACGAAAGTTGTTATTTATGCTTGGAATATCTTGAAATGAAGTCCCAATGAATGATAAACTAATTTTAGTGGATTGTATTTGTATCAATATTATCTATAAACAATAGTATAAATACAAAATACAATGCCAAATAATGATTTGAGGAGGAAATCAAATGGTAAAACGAAAACTATTGGCAACCGTTCTCGCCGCAAGCCTCATGGTCACCATGGCCCCAGCAGCCTACGCCGAGCCAACGGACGCCGCACCGACCACAGATGCGCAAACGCAAGACGAGCAGCAAGCGACGCCTCTCACAGAAAAGATGACCTCGCTGGCGAGCGGCAACTATGTGCTGAGCGAGAATGTCACCCTGACTGATGGCACATTGACCGTGCCAAAGGATGAAGTGGTGACGCTGGATCTGAATGGACATACCTTAACGAATGCCGCTGGTCAGGACACGATCACTGTGGAACTTGGCGGCGAATTGACCATCACTGACAGCTCTGAAACTAAAGGCAAGATCGATAATGTGTCGCATGGTCAAGCAGCCATTTACAACAATGGCACCGTGACTCTCAGAGGTGGCACCTTCGACCGCAGCAAGGAGACTGGGATTAATGCAGGCACAAGTGGTGGAAATTCTTATTATACGATCTTGAACCACGGTGAGATGACCATTAATTCTGGTGTGACAGTGACCACACACGGTGGCATAGAATTGAATGAATATGGTAGACATTCGGCACTAGTGGACAATGGATACTATAATTATACTAGTAAACCAGAGGAGAAACCAAATCCTCGAATCAATTATGTAGAAAACACAAATCAACCTTCCCCAAAACTCACAATCAACGGTGCGACCTTGGCTGGTGGGTTGGCAACCATCAAGAATGACGACAATGGTCAGCTGTTTGTCATTGACGGGACCATTAAAAACTATGCGCAAGAAGCGGTCTTCAATGTGAATGAGGCAACCATTACTGGTGGGACTTTTACAACGGTTCCAAGTTATACTTATACGAATGGTAATGGAGAAACAAAAACTCAACCAACTTTTGGCATGAGAAATCTTGGTGCGCCAGGAGCTGTTAATGCGGGTAAGCTTTCTATTGACGGCGGTGTGTCTATTTCTGGTGGTGATTATGGGATTTATCAAGCAGAAAATGGCAAATTAGACTTTGGCAGTGAAGTTAAAATTTCTGGCAACCCAATTATCAAAGGCAATGTTGAAGCGGTTCGCAATGCAAGTACAAACACCGGTGCAGTCATTAGTGTTACAGGTGGTCAATACTACACCACCACAGAATCTGGTGATGACCAAGCCTTTGATATGAGTCCATTTATTGGTGGCACCAATTCAAATATCGTTCAGGATGCCGATGGCAAGGTTTTCGAAGGCAAGTATGTGACAATCGCAAACGTTCCTGATGGTGCGACGCTGACAATCACCGACAAAGTTGGTACAGTAGTTGAACCGAAAAATGGCACCTATCCTTTGGCAAACGGTGTTGAATACACGCTGACGCTGACGAAGGATGGCTACTATAATTACACCCAAACAATTACCAATGTTGATAAAACCATCAAGCTCCCAGATAATGCCCTCACGCCAGAATCCACCGGTCCTGCTGTCTACGCCATTGATGTGAATGCGGGGGATCATGGCACTGCTGTGGCGGATCCGCACAAGGCGAGCCGTGGCAAGGTGGTGACGATTAAGGCGACGCCTGAGAGTGGCTACGAGGTTGACGCTGTGAGCGTGACCGATCGCAAGGGCAAGGCTGTGACTGTTACCAAGAACAGCGACGGTACCTATAGCTTCACGATGCCTGCATCCAAGGTGGACATTAAGGTTACCTTCAAGACTGCAGAGGGCAACGTGACGCCAGAAAAGCCAAGCTATGACAATTGCGACAAGGGGGGCGATTGCCCACTCCATGCATTCACGGATGTGATTCCTGAGGCTTGGTATCATGACGGCGTCCACTATGCCCTGGACAACGGCCTCTTGGTCGGCACCAGCGCCACGACTTTCTCGCCAGATGCAGCCACCAGCCGTGGCATGCTTGTGACGATTCTCTGGCGCATGGAAGGCGAGCCAGCGGCCGATGCGGCAAGCTTTGCCGATGTGGCTGACGGCGCCTACTATGCCGATGCCGTTGCTTGGGCGGCTGCCAATGACATTGTCAGCGGCTACAGCAGCGAGCGCTTTGCGCCAAACGACGCTGTGAGCCGTGAGCAAATCGCTTGCATCCTCTACAGATACGCCCAGTACAAGGGTCTTGACGTGAGCGACCTCGGCAATTATGCTGCCTACAGCGATGCTGGTCAGGTCAGCGCCTATGCCGATGTGCCAATGAAGTGGGCTGTGGGCAATAAGCTCATCAATGGCACCAGCCAGATCACGCTGGAACCAAAGGCCAGCGCCGATCGCGCCCAGGTGGCCAACATTCTCATGCGCTACGCGGAGGATATTGCAAAATAAAAATGTGTACAAAAAATGCTGCTGAAATTTTTCAGCAGCACAGACTGTAGAAAAACCCAGATTTGGCCTGCAAGCCAAATCTGGGTTTCATCGTT
>JAUNGU010000100.1 GCA_030524315.1 Peptococcaceae bacterium | reverse complement strand
CAATACTTGCTAATCTTTTGCTGGAAAGATAGGTCATTGCCAGGATCCGAGCTGCTCCTATGGAGCGGCTTTTTTATTGTGCAGAGATATTCCTGGTGACGAAAGCAAAGGGATCACACCAGCTTTACCAAGCGGGCCTAACCTGTCGTCCACTGGACGACAGGCCCTCATCCCGACCAAGAAGTTAAGTTCTTTAGCGCCGACAATACTTGCTAATCTTTTGCTGGAAAGATAGGGTCTCGGCTACCGCCTCGGTCATTTCGCCAACATGTCTGCCACTGGCAGACGGCGAACATTGCCAGGATCCGAGCTTTCGCGGCTGCCGCCCGCTGGGTTTACCAACCGGTCCTAAGCCGTTGCCCACCGGGCAACAGGACCTAGTCCAGCGCTACCCCGGCTGCCACTGGCAGCCAGCGCACCTCTATGAGGCGGCTTTTTTGTTGCACGGAACACAGAAGTTAAGGTCGCGGCTGCCGCCTGCTGGGCTTACCAACCGGCCCAAAGATGTTGCCCGCTGGGCAACTGGGCTCAGTCCGGCGCTAACACGGCTGCCACTGGCAGATAGCGCACCTATGGAGCGGCTTTTTTTGTTGCGTCTCGAGAAATCGAGGCGTTTTTTCATATGCAGATTCTCTCTCGATGGGTGCAATTCTTTCCTGATGTTTTGCTTAGGCGTTCTTTAGTGGATCTTTCTATAATGGTGGGGATTCAGTAAGGATGATATCAACATGAGGAGGGATTTTGTGATTAAGGTTGAGCATTTGACAAAATACTATGGCCAGCATTTGGCGGTGGATGATCTGTCCTTTGAGATTGAGGATGGATGCATCTACGGTTTTCTCGGGCCGAATGGTGCTGGCAAATCGACGACGATGAATATCATGACGGGCTGTCTGTCGGCGACGACGGGGTCGGTCTTGATTGACGGCTACGATATTTTTGACGAGCCGTTCAAGGCGAAGCAGCGCATGGGCTATTTGCCGGAGCAGCCGCCGCTCTATCTGAATGAGACGCCGCGGGAATATTTGCGCTTCATTGGCGAGGCCAAGGGCTTGCGCGGGCGAGCGCTAGGCGATCAGATTGCGCAGGTGATGGATCGCGTGCGCATCGAGGGCGTGGCCCACCGGCGCATTGGCGATTTGTCCAAGGGCTATCGTCAGCGTGTGGGGATTGCCCAGGCGCTCTTGGGCAGTCCCCAGACGATCATCCTCGATGAGCCGACGGTGGGGCTGGACCCGCTGCAGATCATCGAGATTCGTGATTTGATCAAGGCGCTGGGCAATACCCACACAGTGATATTGAGCTCCCATATTCTTTCGGAGGTGCAGGCCATCTGCGAAAAGATTCTCATCATCGATCATGGCAAGCTTGTGGCCTTTGACACTCAGAACAAGCTCGAGGAAAACCTGGCACCATCCAGCGAAATCGACATGCTCGTCGATGGCGCGCGAGATCTCGTCGAGGAAGCGGTGGCGGTGCTCGCCGAGGTCTCGGTCAAGTCGATTGAGCCGCAAATCAACACGGAGCATCTGCGGCTGCAGCTGGCGCTTGCGACAGATGATGTGGACAGTGTCACTCGCGCCCTCTTTTTTGAATGTGCGGCGCGGGGTGTGGCGATTCTCGAGATGCAGTGCAAGAAGACGAGCCTGGAGGATGTCTTCCTGGCGCTCACCGACGACAACAGTGAGGAGGGAAAGCAATGATCGCGGTACTCAAGCATGAATTGCGCAGTTATTTTCATTCGTTTACGGCCTATGTGTTTGGCGCGTTTTTTCTGGTGATCATCGGCATTGGCGCGCTGCTCTACAATTTGCAGGCGGCGGTCAGCAATTTTGAATACGTGCTGAGCTTTGCGAGCATCATCTATGTGGTCATTGTGCCACTGCTGACGATGCGTGTCATTGCCGAGGAGCGCAAGCAGCGCACCGATCAGCTCATGTACGCCCTGCCGCTATCGACGATGCAGGTGGTGCTGGGCAAATACCTAGCCCTCTTGGCATTGTATCTCGTGCCAATTTTGATCATTTGCGCCTATCCGCTGATTTTCTCGTTTTTTGGTGAGGTCTATCTGCCCGTGTCCTACGGGACGATTGTCGCTGCCTTTTTGATGGGCGCGGCGCTCTTGGCCGTGGGCATGTTCCTCTCGTCCCTCACCGAAAACCAGGGGCTCGCAGCGGGCCTGGGCGTGGCAGTGATTCTCTTCAATTATTATAGCGTCTCGCTGGCTGAGTATTTTTCGGCGACGGCCCGTGGCTCGCTGATTGTAATCCTCCTGTGCGTCATTGCCATCGCCCTGCTGACGCGTGCGCTGACCCAAAATCAGACCTTTGCGACGATGGTCTGGGCGGTACTTTGCTTCATTATATGTGTGCTTTATTTGACGGATGCCTCGCGCTTTGAAAATCTCGTGCCGAATGTGATGAAACGGCTCTCGCTCTTTGAGCAGCTCAATGTCTTTGCCAGCGGTGTCTTTGATTTGACGGCGGTGGTATATTTTCTGTCGGTGGCAGGATTTTTCGTCTTTCTGACGGTGCAATCCCTTGAGAAACGGAGGTATCTATGATGCGCAAACGACTTGCCAATTGGTTGACCGCCCTGAAAGGTCAGGGGCAGCCGGTGTTTCGCCGCGGTGCCTATCAGATGACGGTGCTCGCCGTGGTCCTGCTCATCGCCGTGCTGGCCAATGTGCTCGTGTCGGTGCTGCCGTCTAACTGGACGAGCATCGACATGACGGCCAGCCAGCTCTATTCGCTGACGAGCAATTCCAAGGCCGTGGCGAGCAGCCTCGAGGAGGATGTGACCATCTATTGGATCGTCCAGGCGGGCGAGGAGGACGATGTCATCGAAGCATTGTTGGATGAATACGAGAGCCTCTCGGATCATATCAGCGTCGAGGTCAAAAATCCGGACGTCTACCCAACCTTTGCCGAAAAATACACCGACGAATCGGTGCAGAACAACAGCCTCGTCGTGGAATGTGGCGACCGCAATCGCTACATCGGCTACGAGGACATTTACCAGCAGGAGATGGACATGTCGACCTATTCCTACACGACCTCCTTTGACGGCGAAGGCGCCATCACCTCGGCCATCGATTATGTGACCACCGAGGATCTGCCGCAGCTGGCGATTCTCGAAGGCCATGGTGAGCAGGAACTACCGACGACCTTTAGCGATCAGATCGAAAAGGAAAACATCACCACCGAGACACTCTCGCTCCTGACCAACGACAGCGTGCCGGAGGATGTGGATGCGGTGCTCATTTACGAGCCGACGTCGGATATTTCCAGCGAGGAAAAGGAAAAGCTCGCCACCTATACGAAAAACGGCGGCAAGCTCTTGGTCATTGCCGGACCTGTTGAGGAAGGCAGCTTGGACAATCTGAACAGCCTCCTTGCCGATTACGGCGTGGAGACCGTCGATGGCGTCGTCATCGAGGAGGACCAGGAGCACTACACCTCTCAGCCGTATATTCTCCTGCCGGAAATGACGAGCAGCGACATCACCGATTCCCTCATTGAAGAAAACTACTATCCAAATATGCCAATCGCCCAGGGCCTCAACGTCGACGATGCCACAGACGACGTGACGTCTCTCTTGACGACGTCCGACACGGCCTATAGCAAGGTGGATGGCTACGACCTCACCACCTACGATAAGGAGGACGGCGACATTGACGGACCGTTCTCGCTGGCCGTGAGCATCGATTGCGACAACGAGGGGCAGATCATCTGGTTTAGCTCGGCGGTGGCGCTGGACGACAGCTACAACGCCCTCTCCTCCGGGAGCAACATCAACCTCGTCATGAACGCCATGTCGGCCCTCGTTGGCGAGCGCGAAGCCATGGCGATTCGTTCCAAGTCGCTGGATTACAACTACCTGACCATCAGCGAAAGCACCGCCTCGGTGCTCAAGGTCACGATGATTGGCATTCTGCCGTTGGCCTATCTCGCTATTGGCACCGCAGTGATTGTGCGCAGAAGGAGGCTCACCCATGAAAAGGGCTAAACGCTTGTACATTCTTGTCGGCATCCTCGTGGTGCTGGCGCTGGCCGTCGTCGGCAGCGTCAAATACCAGGCCCACAACGAGGAAATCGCCGCCACCAATGAGACCATCCTAACCATCAACCCCGATGATGTGACGAGCCTGTCCTGGACGGTGGACGACACGACCCTCGCCCTGTACAAGGACGATGGCTGGCAGTACGATGAGGACGCTGCCTTCCCGGTTGATGCCGACAAGGTCGAGAGCCTGCTCTCGTATTTTGACGGGCTCACCGCCGCCTTTGAAATCACAGATGTAGAAAACGAGGCCGACTACGGCCTCGATGCGCCAAGCTGCACCATTGAGATTGCAACTGATGACGACACCTACACCATCAAGCTCGGCGACTACAGCACCATGGACAGCCAGCGCTACGTCTCCATCGGCGACGGCAACGTCTACCTCGTCGATACCGACCCGATGGAGGGCTACGATTGCAGCCTCGGCGATCTCCTGGCGCGCGACGATGTGCCGACCATCAGCGAGGCCTCAAGCCTCAGCTTTATCGGCGATGAGGATGTGTCCATCACCTACGAAGCATACAGCGACGACAGCACCGACACCTACAACTCGGAGGACGTGTACTTCGTCCAAGAGGACGACGACAAGCTGCCGCTGGACACGGCGCGGGTGCAGAGTTATCTCAACGTCATCGCCGAGCTCAGCCTCGACGACTACGTGACCTACAAGGCCACCGACGACGACCTGGCGACCTACGGCCTCGATGATCCCGTGCTCAGCGCCGAGATCAGCTACAGCGAGGACGACGAGACGAAAACCTTTGCCTACAGCATCGGCCAGACGACGGCCGAAAACGACGACGGCGAGGAAGAAACGACCAGCTATCTGCGCATTGGCGATTCGTCCATCATCTACAAGCTCTCGGCCGACAGCGCCGACGCCCTTCTGGCAGCTGGCGCCGACGATTTCCGTCACCAGGAAATTTTCAGCGGCGATTTTGCCGACGTCACCGAGATCCAGGCCAGCGTCGACGGCGAGAACTACACCCTCACCTCTGAGGAAGCAGACGATGCCCGCACCTTCTCCTATGACGACGAGGAGATCGACACTAGCGACCTCCAGTCTGCCCTGGAAGCCCTGAGCGTCACAGAATTCACCGACGAAGACGCCAGCGGAGAGGAAGAGCTCGCCCTCACCCTCCGCCTCGACAAGGAAGGCGTGCCAGAAGTCACCATGACCTTCTACCGCATCGACGGCGAAAGCTGCCTCGCCGTCATCGACGGCAAAACCGTCGGCCACGTCAGCCGCGCCGCCGTCATCGACCTCGCAGAAGCCCTGCGCGCCATCGTGCTCTAGGCCGCAGCAATCGCATAGAAAAAGCCAACTCGAATCTCGGGCTGGCTTTTTTGCGCTTTTGGGGAAATTTTTGCATGACCATCTGTGTTTGATTTGGTGTATTTCTTCAAGATCAAGTGACTACATACCTATTGACATTAATAAACAACTTGATTAATATATAAATACTTGAAAATG
>JAUNGU010000099.1 GCA_030524315.1 Peptococcaceae bacterium | reverse complement strand
GTTCGTGATCATGACCGCAGCCGCAGCTGTCGCCGTCGTGGTGATGCTCGTGCTCGTGATCATGGCCGCAGCCGCAGCTGTCACCGTCGTGATGATGGGCGGCTGGTGCAGCGGTCGAGGCGGCGGCGCCGGTCAGGCTGCTCACCTTGACCTTGCTCTCAACCTTGGCGACGCAATCGCGCACGCGGTCAAACATTTCTGTTGCATCGCTGTCGGTATCGACAACGAGCTTGCCTGTCATCAAATCCAGATTGGCATCCTTTACATCGGACCAGCTATTGATTTCGCGTTCAATAGTGGCTGCACAATGCGCACAGGCCAATCCGTCCAGCTTGTATTTCTGAAGCATTGTTACATTCCTTCCTTCTCTTGCACGTGCTCGAGGCCCTGGGAAAAGAGCAGCGACACGTGGGCATCTGCCAATGAATAATAGATACTGCGTCCCTCGCGGCGATTGCTGATGAGCTTGGCCGTGCGCAAAAGCCTCAGCTGATGGCTCACCGCCGATTGGGTCATATCCAGCGCCTCTGCCAGCTCACACACGCACATCTCGTGCATGCTCAGCGCCCAGAGAATGCGCACCCGCGTCGGATCGCCCAGCGCCTTAAACAGCTCCGCCAGCCGTTCCAGCACCGATGTATCCAGCGCATTGTTTTTGACGTGGGCCGTGAGATCTTCCCTGCAAGAAAAAACCTCACAGGTTTCTAGCGCATCGTTTTGCTCTGGTTTTTTTGTCATCATGTTCCGCCGCCTTTCGATTGAATATATGAGCATCTGTTCATATATTCATGATAACTGCATCATCGCCATTTGTCAACGGCGACTTACAAATTTTTGCCGAAAAATTTTTGGGCATCTGGTTTTATTTATCATCTTTTCTCGTATTGATTTCCCACCAGCCTTCCAGTACAATAAAACCGTAAGCAACTTGGCAGCGTCCAAGGTTGCGCGTGAAACGGAGGGATTCCTGTGAATGATTTTATCATCAGCTGCTGCACGCCGGTGGATTACACCCGCGAGCAGCTCGAAGCATTAAATGTCAAAACCGCCTACTACCACATTAGCGTCGACGGCAAGGATTACATCGACGATTTTGGCGAAACCATCAGCGCCGATACTCTGCTCGATTACATGGTCAATGGCCACGACGTCAAGACCTCTCAGGTCAGCGTCGGCGAATACAAGGCGCATTTTCGCCCATTTTTGGAAGAAGGCAAGGACATCCTGCACATCACCGTCTCCAGCGGCATCTCCGGCACCTACAACTCAGCCATGGTCGCTGCGCGCAATCTCATGGAAGAATTTCCTGAGCGCAAGATCATCATCATCGATTCCCTCAGCGGCTCCGGTGGCTACGGCATGATCGTCGAGGAAGCTGCCCATATGCGCGACGCCGGCAAAAACATCGAAGAAATCCGCGATTGGATCGAAGCCAACCGCACGAAAATGCAGGTCTACTTCTTCATCACCGACCTCAAATATTTCATCAAGGGCGGCCGCCTGCCAAAATACGTCGGCCTCCTCGCCCAAAAAATGAAAATCTGCCCGGTCATGGTCGCCAATCGCCAGGGCCAAGTCGTCATGAGCGACAAAATTCGCACCCGCAAAAAAGCCATGCAAAAAATTGTCGAGCGCATCGGTGAAATTGCCGTCGACGGCTACAACTACGATGGCAAGCTCATCATCGCCGAAACCGACAAGCCCCTCGCCGAGGAAACCGCTGCCCTCATCCGCGAAAAATTTCCAAAGCTCACCGACCTCGTCATCTGCCCCCTCAACGCCACCTTCAGCTGCCATTCCGGCCCAGGCTGCGTCTGCATCTGCTTCTGGGGCAAGGAACGCGTCCTCTAATAACACATTATAAAACACAACACCCTCGCGTATCGTTGTCGCTACAACGACGCGCGAGGGTGTTTTTGTGTGGCGGGGGGTTCTTAATAAAAAATTAATAAATTATGAAGGAAAAATTAGAAAACGCGCGCGCAAACTATGGTACCATGATACAAAAAGGAGGGCTGTCCATGGCTGCACAACGCATTCTCATTGTAGACGACGAAAAAGAAATTGCCGATTTGGTGGCGTTTTATCTGGAGGCTGAGGACTATGCGGTGACCTGCTGCTACAATGGCATCGATGCAGTGGCACAAATTCAGAGCAGCGCCTTTGACCTGGCGATTCTGGATCTTATGCTGCCGGATATTGACGGCATGACCCTGTGTAAAATCATCCGCCAATCGCACCATTATCCCATCATCATGCTCACTGCCAAAAGCGAAAGCATCGACCAAATCACCGGTTTGGCTGTAGGCGCCGACGACTACGTGACCAAGCCCTTCCAGCCGCTGGCACTCGTCGCACGCGTCAAGGCCCAACTGCGGCGATTCACCTACTACAATCAGTCGGACAAGCGCAAAACACCCGCACATCTCCTGAGCCTCCGCGGCCTGCTCCTCAACACCGACACCCACGAATGTCTGTTGAACGAAAAGCTGCTCTCCTTGACACCGACGGAATTTAGCATTCTCAAGGTGCTCTTGGAAAATGTCGGTTCCCCCGTTTCCTCTGAGCAAATCAACGAAGCCGTGTGGGGCGACGCCTATTTCAACAAAAACCACAACTCGATATCTGTCCACATTCGCAACCTGCGCGAAAAAATGGGCGACTCCTTTGAAAACACTGCCTACATCAAAACCGTCTGGGGGTGTGGATATAAAATTGAATAGCAAGAAGAAAAAATTCCCACAAGCGCTGCTCATTTTCTTTGGTATTTTGGCCTTCTGTCTGGTGCTGTACATTCTCTACGATATCTTTCTAAGAGGCTACCTGATGACCTGGTTCTCGGGGCGTCACACCGATGATCCCCTCAATCCCTATCCACAAAACGCTGAGACTGTCTATCACATCTTTCAGCCTGATTGGTACATGTTTCAGGATCTGATCCTCTCCCTCTGCGCCTGTGCCCTCATTCTCTGCATTCTCACAGCTTGCATTGTCGCCCATTTTTGGGCCAAGCGCCAATGCAAGCGCAACACCGAATACATCGAAGAGATGATTGGCACCTGCCTGGCCACCGATGCCGACCTCAAAAGCATCATCCCGGCAAAATATCGCGGCATCTCCAATCTGCTTACAGAATTGCAGGCCACCACCAAGCAGCAGCAAAAGCGCTTGCAGGAAGAAACCACCCGCAAAAATGACATGATCACCTACCTGGCCCACGATCTCAAAACACCCCTCACCTCTGTCGTCGGCTATCTTGCCCTGCTCAAGGACGCGCCAGAGCTCTCGCCCGCGCATCAGCAAAAATTCATCGGCATCGCCTACGACAAGGCCAACCGTCTCGAAGCGCTGACAAACGAGCTCTTCGACATCACCCGCTACAATTTGCAGGCCATCCCCCTCAACAAAACGACGGTCAACCTCTCCTACATGCTCGAGCAGCTCGTCGATGAATTTTATCCCCTGCTCCACGCCCACGGCAACACCGTCGCCCTCCACGCTGAGCCCGACATTATACTCCATTGCGATGCCGACCAGCTCGCTCGCGTCTTCAACAACCTGCTCAAAAACGCCATCAGCTACAGCTTTGAGAACAGCACCATCCGCATCGGCGTCCAGCAAACAGCAGAAAAGACCACCATCACCTTTGTCAACCAAGGCCCCACCATTCCACCTGAAAAGCTCGACCACATCTTTGAAAAATTTTTCCGCGCCGACCCATCCCGCTCCACCCAAACCGGCAACGCCGGCCTCGGCCTCGCCATTGCAAAATCCATCGTCGACGCCCACAGCGGCACCCTCACCGCCACCTCAGAAAACGACGAAACCAGCTTTACTATTACCCTGCCAAATCCAGCATAAAGCAAACCGCCAGGACAGCACATCGTGCCATCCTGGCGGTTTTGTTATGACCTTTTCTCCTTTTCCTGCGCGTCGCCCGGCATACCGAGCGACTGACGAAGCTCCTGCATCTCCGACTGCAGTGCATCTACCTGCGTCGAAAGATCATTGAGGGTCAGCGCATCCATCTTATTTAACCGCTTTTCGATGCGATCAAGTGCCGCGCCTAACTCCAGCCTCAGTTGCCTGGTGCGATCCAGAACGACCAATATCACAATCGTTGGCGCAATAACCGCAATGACACAGTATAAAAAAATGTAGATTCCCATTTTTCTCCCCCTCAAGCCGTGATCCAGCGCCTGGTCATACAGACTTGTCAAGCGCTGCGAGATTTTCATTGAGCAACATGATTTTGTTAAACCTAAAATATCAAAGAACGTTTTCTAATTCAACACACCTCTCAAATCTTTATAAACAATTTATTTTCTTCATAAATTATTCATTTTTACAATTCATCAACAAAAAAGTCCTCTTTGCACATGATTTTATACAAAGAGGACTTTTCGCAGAGGTTTTTTCAGCAATCTTATTTAGTCCACATCAATGACGTGACGCGTGCCATTTTCTTCCGTCGCGATAAGCTGGCCGTTTTCCATGCTGAGGGTGCAGGTATTGACGTCAAAATCCAGCTTGATGGCTTGCGTGTTCTCTCCTGTGGTGATGAGGAGGGCTTTTGGATCAATGCTGCTTGTCCATGGTCCTGCACCGATGCCCATGGTGTGGTAGATGGTATTGCCCTCGACCCAGAAGGAGGAGCTACCGTTGATGGTGGCAAGCAGGGTCATGTGGTCGCCATCGTCTCTAAAGAACGGGCACTGCTGGCTGTGGTTGTAATTGTAGTTGATGGCGACGTAGCCTGTGCCGTCGATGATGCGCTGATTGGCAACCTGGTCTGGCTTGCCAAAGCTGGAGACGTCGTAGCCCTCTGGCATGGAGACGGATGCAATGCCTTCGGCATTGCCGCGCAAAAGGTGGTTGCCAATGATGTAGTAGCCGTTCTCGACTTCGCTACAAATGAGCACGGTGCGGCTCTCGCCGTCCCAGTAGATGCTGCCGTAGAGCTCGCTAAAATCGCGGGCTGGCAAATAAGTTCGACCGTCGCGCACGAGGGGCGCTGTCGCAAATTGTCCTGCCTGGCCGTTTGCTGTGTATTCCTTGCTACCGACCTGCAGGGTGACGTCGACCTTGCCGTCTTTGCCGCTGATGTGGATTTTGCCATCCGACGTCCAATCGGTGGTGTAGTTGAGGTTGTCGCCCACCACGCGCAGCGGCACCATGGTGCGGCCGCTCTCGTTAATGTAGGCCTGGCCCTTGCTTTCATCCGTAAACACATAGTCGCCATTGACCTGCAAATTCACCGCTGCATCCTCTGCCTGTGCCACCTGCGGCGCGGCAAACGCCAACGCCATGAGACCAGCTGCCGCCAGCCATCGTAAATTCTTCATGTCCCTTCACACTCCTTTTTAGGTTATCATCCATTATACCACAGATATTTCGGAAAAAGTCGCCGCTGGACAAACGACATCCCAACAGGGACGAACAACCACAAAACGAACCACCCGCCGCAAAATCGACGAGTGGCTAGCAACAACTACTGCATGCAAATGTCGAGCATGTATGGCTGGATCTTTTCTTTGTAGGTGTCCACAGTCACATAGA
>JAUNGU010000098.1 GCA_030524315.1 Peptococcaceae bacterium | reverse complement strand
CCGCCGTCGTGTATTTGGCATCCACGCAGAAATAGCCCTTGCGCAAAAATTGGTAGGTCTGTCCCGGCGCCGCATTGGCCATCATTGGCTCGAGCTTGACGTGATCCAGGACCTCGAGGCTCTTGGTGTTGAACTGGTCGACAATATTTTCTGCCGTCGATTCAAAATCCAAAAGATCGCTGTAGAGATGAGCGGTGGCATCCAGGGCGTTGGTGGCCTCCACCCAATGCAGGGTGCCCTTGACCTTGCGGTTGGAATTTGGGCCGCCGCTGATGGTCGTTGGGTCGTAGGTGCAGAGGAGCTCGAGAATTTCACCCGTCTCCTCATCCTTCACATAATCGTTGCACTGGATGATGTAGGCGTATTTGAGGCGCACCTCCTTGCCCGGCTTGAGGCGATGGTATTTGTTGTTGGCTTCCTCGCGAAAATCCTCCTGCTCAATATAGAGATGGCGGCCGAAAGGAATCTCGTAGGTACCGGCGTCCGGATCGTTCGGATTGACCTGCGCCGTCAGATACTCGATTTTATCCTCTGGGTAGTTGGTGATTGTCACCTTGAGGGGACGCAGCACCGCCATGGTGCGCGGCGCGTGCTGGTTGAGATCCTCGCGCAGGCAATGGAGCAGATAGCCCGTTTCGACCTTGCTGTTGGTTTTGGCGACGCCAATGCGCTCGCAGAAATCCTGGAGCGCTGCCGGCGTGTAGCCGCGACGGCGCAAGCCAGCGATGGTTGGCAGACGCGGATCATCCCAGCCGTCGACAAGACCTGCATCGACCAGCGCCTTGAGCTTGCGCTTGCTGGTGACGGTGTTTTCAATTTCCAATCGCGCAAATTCGATCTGGCGCGATTCGTATTTGATGAACGGCATGTGCTTGAGATGGCTCAGCACCCATTCATAGAGAGGACGATGGTCCTCAAATTCCAGGGTACAAATGGAATGGGTCACGCCCTCGATGGCATCCTCCAGAGGATGGGCAAAATCATACATTGGATAAATGTGCCAAGCGTTGCCTGTACGCGGATGGCTCGCATCGACAATGCGATAGAGGGCTGGGTCGCGCATGTTCATATTGGATGCGGCCATATCGATTTTGGCACGCAAGGTGCGGGAGCCGGTGTCAAATTCACCCTCGCGCATGCGCGCAAAGAGGTCGAGATTTTCCTCGACGCTGCGATTGCGGTAGCGGCTCTCGGTGCCCGGCTCGGTGAGGGTGCCGCGCAGGGCGCGCATTTCCTCGGCGCTCGAATCGTCCACATAGGCCAGACCCTGCTTGATGAGCTCGACGGCGGCCTCGTAGAAATGCTCGAAATAATTGGAGGCGTACTTGACCTCGCCATCCCATTCGGCGCCCAGCCATTTGACGTCGCGCTGAATGGCCTCGATGTATTCCTCTTCCTCCTTGAGCGGATTGGTGTCGTCAAAGCGTAGGTAGCAGCGGCCGCCATATTTTTTTGCCAAGCCAAAGTTCAAGAAAATCGATTTGGCGTGACCAATATGCAAAAAGCCATTTGGCTCCGGCGGAAATCGCGTGACGATGTCCTTCTGTCCGTTTTCAATATCTGTATTAATGATTGCCTCGATGAAATTTGTCGAAACGACTTCATTTTCCTGGCTCATAATATTCCCCCTTGAATGATAGACATATGCCATTATTATAACTTTATTCCCGCGTCAGCGTCAACGCCACACGCCCACAAAAAAAGCTGACCGTCAGAAAAAACGGTCAGCTCGTTGCGAGAAATTAATTTTTGCTTAGAATTTTCCAAAGAGCACATATTTGAGACGCTCCATAAAGGTTTGCGGTGCGCGGTGTTCGCTCGAAGATTCTTCGGTGGCTTGCGCCGCAGCAGAGGATTTTTCCTGGGTGCTCTTGGCGCGGGCGACGGTAGCACTCTTGGCGATTTTCTTTGGCACGTTTTCCTCTTGGATGACGGTGCGCTCCACGTATGGAGCGATCACATCATCCTCAAGGCAGGCGGTTTCCTCGCGCAGCTGCTTGAACATTTTGTACTGTTCCATCTGGCTGTCGATTTTTTTCTCGCCTTCCTGTGGATAGAGGCGCTTGTAGGTGCCATCTGGCTGCTGCACGCGGGCCAGCATGTTGTCCTTTTCGAGAATATCGAGCACCTCAAAAATCGTTGAGCGTACCATCTTGTCGAGAATTTCCACAGCCACCTCGACGCGGTAGTTGAGGTTGCGCGTCATCCAGTCGGCAGAGCCAATGTAGAGATGCTCGCGGTCGCCATAGCCAAAGAGGAAGACGCGCGGATGCTCGAGATAGCGGCCGACCATGCTCTTGATGGTGATGTTTTCGGTGAGGCCCAGGACGCCGGCGCGCATGCAGCAAATGCCACGAATGTACATGGTAATCTTGACGCCCGCCTGGGATGCCTCGATGAGCTTGTCGATGATGTCCTTATCGCTGAGGCCATTGATTTTTGCCACGATGCGAGCAGGCTCGCCCGCCTTGGCCACTTCGATTTCTGTATCGATAAGATCCAAGAAGCGCTGCTTCATTTGTAGCGGTGCCACCAAGAGATAGTGGCTGTGGTCGACAAATTGTCCCAGGCTCAGGGTTTCAAAAACGTTGACCGCTTCGGCGGCAATGTCCTTGTTGGTGGTGATCAGGGAAAAGTCTGTGTACTGACGCGCGGTTTTTTCGTTGTAGTTGCCGGTGCCGATTTGCACAATGTGCTTGACCTCGCCGCCGACGTTGCGCGTGATGACGCAGAGCTTGGAATGGACCTTGTATTGGTCAAAACCATAAATAACCTGACAGCCCGCTTCCTCCAGTCGCTTGGACCAGATGATGTTGTGCTCCTCGTCAAAGCGCGCCTTGAGCTCAACGAGAGCCATGACGTTCTTGCCATTTTCGGCAGCCTTGGCCAGCGCCTGCGCCACCTTGCTCCCGGAGGCGATGCGGTAAAGGGTGATGTTGATGGAGGTGACCGTCGGATCCACCGCTGCCTCGTCCAAGAGATCCAGGAAGGTTTTCATGGAATGGTACGGATAGGCGAGAAAAATGTCGCTTTCGGTGCGATCGAGATAGCGGATGATCGAATCCCCCGGCGTGATGCACGCTGGCATCAGCGATGGCAGGTGCTCATAATTGAGGGTCGGAAATTCCGGCGCCAAATCGCCAAAGAGGCCGTAGATAAAGTTCAGCGACAGTGGCAGCTCTTCGGTGATGATGACGCTCTTGTGCTTGGCCTTGACCTTTTTCAGCAGGAAGCGCAAAATATCCGGATCAATCTCCTTGGACAGCTGCATGCGAATGACCGACGAATGGCGGCGCTTTTTGATGAGCTGCTCCATTTGGTCACGCCAATCGAGCTCCTCGTCGTAGAGGGCCTCGTCCACACGCAAATCACCGTTGCGAGTCAGGCGGAAAATAAATTTGTCAATAATGTCGCCCTTGAGCAGGAGCCTGTCGGCAAAATAATACACCAGCACCGCCGAGGTCACAAAGCAAAAGCCGCGTCCCGATTCATCCGGGAAAATAAAATAGCGCGGAAAATTCGTGTTCATCACCGGCACGACGACAATGTCCGGCTTTTTGTCGGCTCCACGGAAGGTGATGCAGACATACTGCTCCTTGTTGCTCAGGTATGGAAATGGATGATGGGAATCCACCACCTGCGGCGAGAGATAAGGCTTGACCGCCTCGTTAAAGAAGCGCTCGAGCATCTCCTCCTGGTACGGCGTCACGTTTCCCGGGCTAATCTGATAAATCCCGTGCTGACGCAGCCGCCCCATGAGCTCCACGTAGCATTTTTCGGCGCGGGGAATAATCTCGCGCACTTCAGAATAAATCATGTCCAGCTGCTGATCGGCGGTCATCTTGGATTTTTTGTCCACCTCGTCAGGTGCCAAGGCCGCGGCGTCACTCAAGCCGCCGACGCGCACCATGAAAAATTCATCGAGGTTGGAGCCAAAAATCGACATGAAACGCATGCGCTCAAACAGCGGCAGGCGTTCGTCTTCGGCTTCCTCGAGGACGCGCTCATTAAAGCGCAGCCAACTCAGCTCTCTATTTACATAAGGATTCTTGTTCGTCTCTGAACTCATCGATCCCGCTCCCTCTTAAAATTGCATTTTCAATCATGTAGCCCTCGCGCACCCCTTGGCGCACAATGTAGAGCTCGCTGGCGCCAACAAATTGCATAATCGATTTGATCACCAGCATCCCCGGAATAAAGGTCACCAAGCGCTCGGGAATGACGCGGCTGAGAATCTTGATCCCGTCCATCCCCAAAAGGGAAATGGCGCGGTCCAATTTCTCGATGTCCTCCAGCGTCAAAATATAGCCGTCGGTCTCGCCGTCCTTGCCCAAAATATGTCGGTGCACCTTGGCCAGGGCACGCGCCGTGCCACCCATGCCATAGATGCGCGTGAAATGCTTGCGTGAAAAATCGATGGTGCCGGAAAGCTTTTCCTCGACGCATTTGGTGATTTTTCCACGCTGCTTGGAATTTGGAAAAAGCCCCTTGACGAAGCGGTTGTACATGGCCAAGGCGCCAATTTCCTGGCTGGTGCTCGTCACGAGCCCGTAATCGTCGTAATGAAAAACCTGCGCGCTGCCGCCGCCAAGGTCAAAGCCCACCGCCTGCGCATCCTTGATACAGCTTTGCAAACCGATGTAATCATAGTAGGCTTCCTCGCAGCCGGAAAGCAGGCGAATGTCAATCCCCGTCGCCTCCTTGACGGCACCGAGCACCTGCACCTGATTATTAATATTGCGCAGGGACGCCGTGGCAAAGCAGGAAAAATTGTCGCACTGGGTCTCGTCACACATGGTTTTCATGCGCCCGAGCACCGAGCAGAGACGAGAAATCCCTTCCTGGCTCAGCATCCCATCCTCAATGTAGCTGAGAATCTCGGCAAATTCTTTTTCGTTGAGCAACGCGCGAAAGCTATTGTCCGGATTGATCTGGTAAATCACACAACGCATCGTGTTGGAACCAATATCAATTAGCCCGTATTTCACAGAATCACCCCATTATTCTTCGATGTTCAAGCCATCATGCCAATAAATCGTCTTTGGATCGTCCTTGACCGCCTGGAATTTTTTCAGCTGAGAAGGCAAATATTTGAAGGAATAGCTGAAAAACAACGTGATCTCGTCCTCGAGAGAATCCTTTGGACGCACCACCAATTGATCAGGATAAAACATGTACTGGACGTTTTGGTCGCGCCAGTTGATCGTCACATCGCCGACAGTCAAATGAATCGTGCCCCAATCGCCCACCAAAATCTGGTTGAGGGGCCCGCGCCCGCTTTCGACGTTGCGATATTTGAAGCCGACAGAGGTGTTCACCACATTCATCATCGCCGTGAAATGCTCCACCACGAATCGCCCCGGCAGGCTCACATCCTCTATCAAATGACGCTCCGAGGCAATACAGCGTTCAAAAAGCGACAGGCGATTTTTGAGCGGTGGATCATTTTCCTGCAGCCACGGTGATTCCTCTTTGAATTTTTTGATGGTTTTTTCTAGCTCCTCGCACAACAGTAAGACATCCGAATCGCGTTCCAAAAAATACATTTTTTCACCCTCCGTCTGTGAGAAATTTTTTGCGAAACATTAGACAGCCCCCAGCCATCTAATATATTTTGTTATAATTATAGCAC
>JAUNGU010000097.1 GCA_030524315.1 Peptococcaceae bacterium | reverse complement strand
CTTGTAGCCGACGCCGTAGATACTGAAGTGGGCCGCGTCAAAAATCACAGCCTTTTCGCTGGCATCATAGCGTGCGCCGCTGAGCCATTCAACCTTGCCGCTTGCGTCTACGTAGACAACGCCGAGGTTGGCGATGGTCTCATCCTTCGCCGCTGTGTATGGCAGGGCGATGCGAACGGTTTTGCCGCCGAGATTGGCGACCTGCGTTTCCTTGCCGCCCTTGCGGTCCCAGAGGCTCACGTCGTAGACCGGACGCTCGCCGATGGCTGCCTTGGCTTCCGCCGAGGAGACGCTGGTTTTCGCGAGCTTGATCACCACATCGCCGCCGGTCTGCTGATCCAGTGCTTTGAGGCTATCTAGCGAGAAGGTGAGATCCGCCAGACGGTCCGTGTCGATGACGAACTGCTTGACCCCCGCTGCCACGAGCTGATCCAGCGCCGCAGCCTTGAGGGTGATCGTGGCGCTGTCGAGCGCTTGACCCACGCGCACCGGCACCACGACAGCCACGCCGTTGGACGTGTTGCCGTGCTTTTTCGCATCCGCTTCTGCCGCATCGATGGCGCCGGACACATCAGATTTCGTGACGCTCGCCTCGCCGTCGCTGTCGGTTTTCACTGGCTTGGTCTGCACGGTGGTTGGCGTGGTCGTGTCGCCTTTGTCAGGGCGATCGACGATGGTCGAATCATCGCCGCCAGGCAGGATGCCACCACCGCCGCCAGAGGAGCGGCGGCTCACGGTGACCTCGCAGGTCGTTTCGACGGCGTTGTGGTTGTCGTCGCCTGCATAGCTTGCAGTGAAGGTGTAGGTCTGGCTCGTATTCGGCAGCGTCGCCGTCCAGGTACCATCCTCACCCGCTGTGAGCTGGATGCTCTCATCCGAGCAGCTCAGCGATGCCGCGCCGCTCTCCGGCACGCCGTCAACCGACAAGGTGATCTCCCCGCCGCCTGTCAATTCGGTCTCCGAGGATGTGAGCGTCAATGCAGGCGTCGCCTTCTCAATCGCTAGCATCAGCGTCGCTGTGGCAGGATTGTAGGTCTCGTCCTCTGCCTTCGTCGCGGTGATGGTCACTTTGCCTGCCTTGTGGATGGTGGCTGTTTTGCCGTCGATGCTGAGGATGTCGGGATCGTTGCTCGCGAATGTCACGTCGCCGTTACCACTGCCGCCTGTTGCCGACAGCTCAAAGGAGGCATCGCCGTAGGTTTTTGCGCCAGGGTCGGTGATGGCAAAAGCATCCTGCGCCTGCTTGCTGGCGTTGAAGGTTTCTTCCTTTGAAACGCTGCTGTAATTGTCATCGCCACTATAGGCGACGGTGAGAGTGTAGTTTTGGTCCATCAAGCCTGTCCAGGTGTAGCTGGCTTTGCCGTCTTTGAGATCAATCTCTTGCTTCAAATCGGTTCCTGTCAGCGTGATCTTGCCAGTCGGCACATCGCCGCCATCAACTTTCCCTGCGCTCACAGCGATCTGCGCCTGGCGATTGTTGCTATTACCGGAGAGGACAACGTCCACTGCCAATGCTGGCTCGGCCTGCTGAATCGTCAGCTCACGCTTTGCCGTGGCAGGATTGTAATTCTCGTCCTCTGCCTTCGTTGCGGTGATGGTCACGGTGCCAGCCTTGTGGATGGTGGCTGTTGTGCCGCTGATGCTGAGGATGTCGGGAGCGCTGCTCGTGAATGTCACGTCACCGTTGCCACTGCCACCTGTTGCCGACAGCTCAAAAGAAGCATCGCCGTAGGTTTTTGCACCAGGATCGATGATGGCAATTTTTTCTTGCGCTTTCTTGCTGGCGTTGAAGGATTTTTCTACTGCCGTCCCTTTGTAATTGTTATCGCCGCTGTAGGTCACAGTGAGGGTGTAGTTTTGGTCCTTCAAGCCTGTCCAGGTGTAGCTGGCTTTGCCGTCTTTGAGATCAATCTCTTGCTTCAAATCGGTTCCTGTCAGCGTGATCTTGCCTGTCGGCACTGCGCCGCCAGCGACTTTATCAAGGCTCACAGAGATTTTCGCCTGGCGGTGGTTGCTCTTGCCAGAGAGGGCAACGTCTACCGTCAGGGCTGGCTCAGCTTGTGCAACGCTGACTTTTACTGTTTGTTCTGTGGTCTGAATCGCTTCGTAGTTGTTCAGGGTGTTGTCATTCGGTGTGAAGGTCACGGCGTAGCCGTTGTTGTTGACCGTTGGCACGGTGTCCTCGTTCGTCCACGCAAACTTGCCAAATTCCGTGCTGCCGCCAGTCAATTTGCTATCGGCGAGGGTCTGGCCGTAGGTGATGGCGCTGGCTGTTGGCCAGTCGATCTTCGGCGCGGCGGCTCTGGCGATTTCGAAGGTTGTGGTCGCTGTGCCTTCATAATTGCCGGTACCGGTGACAGTTACCTTGGCATCTCCGGCATTCACGTTATCTTTGAATGCGACGGTGTAATCGTCTGCCGTGAGGGTTTTCTCTCCCAGCTTGATGGTGACCTCTGGCTCAATCGGATCGCCGGTGTAGCTGTAGCTGCCTGCAACCGTCACCGTCGCGGTATCCAGCAACGCCTTGGCGATGGTTGGTGTGACGTCCACCGTCACTGGCGAGAAGTTTTTGTTGGCTGGCGTGAAGGTCAACGCAATTTTTTCTGTCGTGTCTGCATCGAGCACGCGATCGCCGTCCACGTCCTCTGCCAGCGCCCAGCTGCCGTCGACGGCCTGTCCGCCATAGCTGACGCTACCGCCGTCCATCTCTAGCTCAGAAACCTTCGTGCCATAGGTGCCGCTGAGTTTTGGCGCTGTGACCTCAGTGCCATCCAGAGCCTGTCCCGCGATGGTCAGAGTTACGGGCGCAGATGTGGTCGACTGGCCGATGCTTGCACTGCCGCCATAGCTGGCGGTGAAGGCATAGTCGCCTACCGCCCAGGCCTGGGTCTGCACATAGAAGGCGGTACTTTTCTGACCGGCACCGACGGTGGCGCGGTCGATTTCCTTGCCGTTGCAGTAGAGGATGACGGTATTGAAATCATAGGACGGCGTACTTGCCGCCTGCCCCTGGACGCGAGATGGACGGCGAGTGGTATTACCTGTCTCCAGATTCACGGCGACAACCGTCGGCGTGATATCGCCAATGGCTTTTTCTGTCTCAGAGAGTTTCATGCTAAGCGATGAGTTTTCGCTCGGCGTGCTCTCTGATCCACCGTCAAAGGTGAAGCTGCTACTGCTATCCTGCCAGGTGGCGATGTAAGATTTGCGATTGCCGTCTGCATCCATGACGACAACGGTGTGACTATCATCAACATGAGGGAGGTAGAGATAGAGACTGTCGTCGTGGGCAGTAGCGATTTTCTGATTCACACCGTCCACGAGCACCGACGCGACATTGCTCTGATTCTCCAGCACCGTTTTGTAAACCGTCTGGCCGTTTGAGTTCTTGACGCTGCTCAATTCGTTGCCATTTCTGTCGGTGAGCTTGGCGCTGCCGCCGTTGACCGTTGGTGATCCGGAAACACGGCCTGTGAGGACGCCACCGTTCATGGTCGTCCTATTGCCACTCAGAATTTTGTAATTTTGACCGTCACCTGTAATTGTCAGCTGCCCGCCGTTCATGGTAATGCTGTCATTGTTAGCAAACAATCCCGTGAGAGATACTGTGCCACCGTTAATAACCAGTTTACCATTCCAAAGATTTGTATAGTTCGCCCATTCTTCAGTAGTGATGGTCCCGCCGTTGATGATGGCATTATAATCGGTGGTAGGATAGATACCTGAATGCGAAAAAATCGCTCCACCTGTGATGGTGCCACCATTGATAGTAACGTTTCCTGCTTGTCCACCGATTCCTACATAAGCCCAACTTTTTGTCTCTTCAGTGGTACGAAGGTGGATAGTACCGCTGTTGATGGTGATGCTGCCAAATTTTTTCTCAAAACTTTCTATCATTCCAATCCCGCCGCAAATATAGGGATTCGCCAGATCAAGGGTCAGCGTACCATCGCCTTCTATGGTCAGACTCGTATTTTCATTGGTCTGGATGGCACTGCGAAAATGTCCGGACGGCTTCAGGGTGCTTTCTCCCTCCAAGAAAAGGGTGACAGTGCTCTTGTCCTCAAGCAGAATCGGCGTGTAATAGTTGTTTTCGCCGCTATTTGCCCACTGAATATCAGCATCTCTCAGAATAATCGACGCCTCGGTGCCTGCTTGGACAGTCACGGCGGCACTGCGGCTCTCGATGGTGCCAGCGTATTTCCCCGTCAGAACGATTTTGCTCTTGTCAGGATCATAGTCGTGAGCTGTGCCATCGACAGTGTAGCTGTCCGGCCCAATGACCACCGTGCTGTTTACCTGTGACAAATCAAGGACAATCTCCCCAGCAGGAATGACGCTGGCCCTGTTGTCAACAGGCGCATTACCCGAAACAACACCGTAGAGGCTGCCCAATCCCAGCAAAAAGATGGTGCCATGATTGGTGAGGCTACCTGCATTATTGATGATCCCGCTCAAATTGACAACCGCATCCTCTTCGTTGGTAAATGTGCCGCTATTGGTAAGTATGACGCCTTCAGGGATGTTGAGGATGCTATTGTTAGTCAATGTGCCTTCATTGCTAAGTGTGGCGTTATCTGAGATATTGAGGGTACCATCGTTTACCAACGTACCTCCCTCTACAATCGTCACGTCTTGCTTAAAGGTTGTTGAACCGACAACCGTTGCTTTCTTCTCCACCGTTCCTTGATTATTTTGAATGGTACAACCATCCAATGTGCCACCTGTCATGGTGACGGTGGCGCCGGAGGTGGTTGTATTACGGAGAATGCCTCCGCTGATGATTAGCTCGCCGCCGGATTTATATGCCCCTGGGCCAATTCCACCAGTGCTTGCCGTGACATCCCCGCCAGCAATCGTCACAGTGCCAGACTGATTCTGCTGACTTCCTCCCTCCCAATCTCCGCCGCCACCAATTGCAGCAGCGCCACCAGAGGCGCTGGCAGTCACGGTGCCACTTTCAATGGTGATCTTTCCATAGCCATTGTTGCAATTACCGCCAATACCTGCGCCATAAGTGACGCCAGATCCACCACGTGCCTCCAGAGCGCCTTCTCCTCGAATCGTCAGGCTTGTGCCTGGATGCACACGAATGGCAGCAGCATTCTCCCCACTTTTTAGTTTACTTGTGCCCTCAAGAATCAAGGTGAGCTTGGCGCCATCTCGAAGCTCTATGGCATTTTCATATTGTCTGGCGCTGATGGAGAGATCCCGAATCGTCAATTCGGCGGTGACATTCTCTGCCACAATAATTCTGTCTTGCGACGAACTGCCGGAAACGGTCAGCGGTGTGCCGGTCTGAATAATCAGGGTGGTGCCTGAATAGGTATAGTCCGTATCCTGCACCCCGCCGTACACGGTAAAGGCACCGACTTGAACGCCGGTGTCACTCTGGGTCGTCTCATCCTGCGCTGGTTCATTTGCCGTCGGCGTGTCATCTGTGAGATTTTCCTCTACCGCCGATGCATCCTCTGCGACGAGGTTCTCCTCTGTCACCGCTGTGTCATCTGCCAGGTTTTCCTCCGCCGCCAACGTTGGCGCCGGTAGGGTGGAGAGAATCATCGCGCCGGTCATGAGCAGGGCGGTGAGTCGTTGTCTGGTTTTTCTTTTCATGGGTTTTCGCCTCTTTCCTATAAAAGTATCACAAAACGCAAAAAGGAAGCCCTCATCCATCCGGTATGAATGGACAATGGCTTCCTTGATGATGGCAATGTATGAACAGCAAAAAATCAGGCAGACCTAGCGCTGTCTGTCT
>JAUNGU010000096.1 GCA_030524315.1 Peptococcaceae bacterium | reverse complement strand
CGTGAGAAACGGCTGCTTGTCCTTGGCCGCTGCCATTTCCTCGCCCAGGCGCGCAAAAACCGCCTCGGCTTCCGGCGCATTTTCCTCGGCGCAAACTTTATAGGTGAACCCCTGAAGCGCCAATGTATAAGAATTTGCCGCCTCCATGCCCATTCTCCTTTCAATCATACTGCTCATCATTATAACACAGGCAGCCATGCAAGTCACCTGAGAAATTATTTCGCCGTATCTGCCGCGCGCGCAAAAAAATCAGCGCCCGCAAACAATCGACGCGTTTGCGGGCGCTGAAAAATCCTGCGTTCCTATTTAGAATGAAAGGAATTCGTTTTCCTTGAGCTCAGCCTTGCCGGTGATGTCCAGGCTAATGTCGCCGCGGGCGATGATGAAGTCTGGATTTTTCCAATCCACGTCTGCTTCCTCGCCGTCAGAATTCCAGATGACGGTAAATTCAATGCCGCTGCCGTCCTCGGCGTTGGCCTGCCACCATTTGCCGGTGAGCGCCTCGTCGCTTGGCTGGCCTTCTGCTGTTGGAATGCGATACATGCCGCTTTGGGCGTATGGTTTTTGGGTCAATTCGATTTCTGCCTTCATTATAAAGATCCCTCCGTTTATTTTCGCTTCTCACTGAGTATAGCACAGACCGACAGCCAGAGAAAACCATGCGCCGAAAATTTTTCGCTGGCAATTTTTCAGCGGCTCAAAAATTGCGGGCGGGCGTCCGTTGCCCCATTTCTTTTCTTGTGATAGAATAAATCTGTGGATAATTTTCATAATATTATTTTATTTTTACCGTCATTTTGTGACGAAAACGGAGATTTGCCCATGAAAAACTTATTTGATACCGACGTCCAGCTGCAAAAAAATCGCACCCTCACGGCGGTGGCCAAGCTGGCCTTTGCGCGCAACCTCGATGCGGTCCATCTCATGAACGTGAGCCGCGAACTCATCCCTGATGGCAGCGAGCCAACGATGCGCTGCTGCATCTACAAGGAACGCGCCATCAGCGATGAGTATGTCAAGCTCGCCATTGGCGACGACACGGACTATCCACAGATTGTCAACGTCATTTCCATTGCCTGCGACGAATGTCCCCTCGATGGCATGACCGTCACCGACAATTGCCGCGGCTGCCTGGCCCATCGCTGCATGAACAACTGCCCCAAGGACGCCATCACCATCGGCGAGGACCACCGCGCCCACATTGATCACAGCAAGTGCATCAACTGTGGCCGCTGCGCCGCCAGCTGCCCCTACAGCGCCATCGTCATGCGCAAGCGTCCTTGCATCGAAGCCTGCAAGCCAAAGGCCCTGGCCAGCGATTCGGTGACCAAGCGCGCCGTCATCGACGAGAAAAAATGCATCAGCTGCGGCCAGTGCGTCTACCAATGTCCCTTCGGCGCCATCGTCGACAAGAGCTTCATCACCGATGCGATTCGCCTGATTCTGGCCAGCGAAAACAATAGCAAGTACCACGTCTACGCCATCGTCGCGCCATCCATCGCCAGCCAATACGACACCCTGCCCGATGTTTCCACCGAGAAGGTCGTCACCGGCATCAAAAATCTCGGCTTCCACGCCGTGCTCGAGGCGGCCTGGGGCGCCGACATGGTCGCCTATATGGAGGCCCAGGAGTTGGTGGAAAAGGGCTTTTTGACGAGCTCCTGCTGCCCGGGCTTTGTCAATTACATCCATAATAATTATCCGGAGATTGTTCCTGACATCAGCCACAACCTCAGCCCCATGGCCCAGCTCGGCAAGGTCCTCAAGCAAATGGACCCGGGCTGCAAAACCGTCTTCATCGGTCCCTGCATCGCCAAGAAAAATGAGATGCTGCGCGTGCGCGAGCACATTGACGCCGTCATCACCTTCGAGGAGCTGCAGGCCCTCTTCACTGCCAAGGAGACCAATCTCGCCGAGCTTGAGGAAACGGCACTGGACAATGCCAGCTATTTTGGCCGCATCTTCGCCCGCAGCGGTGGCCTCTCGGAAGCCGTCGCCCAGGCCCTCAAGGAGCGCGATATTCCTGAGGACCAATTCAAGGCCGAGCCGATTATTTGCAACGGCCTCAAGGAATGCGACCTCGCCCTCAAGCGCCGCAAAATCAACAAGCTCCCGAATAATTTCATCGAGGGCATGTGCTGTGACGGCGGCTGCATCGGCGGGCCGGGCTGCATCAATCACAATCCGAAGGACGCCAAGGAAATCACCAAAT
The DNA here is from genome assembly GCA_030524315.1 of Peptococcaceae bacterium. Taxonomy (GTDB): domain Bacteria; phylum Bacillota; class Peptococcia; order Peptococcales; family Peptococcaceae; genus UMGS1590. The sequence goes on along the minus strand of JAUNGU010000096.1, from coordinate 3,840 downwards.
ACGGCCAGAGCGCCGTGGAGCAAACCATCAAATCATCCATCGCCGTCCTCGACGGCTTTGAGGAGGTATAACCATGAAGGTACAAGTTTGTATTGGTAGCGCCTGTCACCAGCGTGGCAGCTACGATATTTTGATGCGTCTCAGAGAGCTGGTCGTCGAAAACGGCCTCGAAAAAGACGTCTCTGTCGGCAGCGCCTTTTGCCTGAACAACTGCGCCGATGGCATCAGCGTCGCCGTCGACGATGACATCATCACCGGCATCGGCAAGGGCAACGTGGACCAGCTCTTTGAGCAGGTGATCAAGGCGCGTCTCTAGGCGCTGCGTGAAAGGAACATCCCATGAGCATCCTTGAATTCAAAAAAGTCAACTGTAAGGATTGCTACAAATGCGTCCGCTACTGTCCCGTCAAATCCATCCGCGTCAAAAATCACGTGGCCTCGATCATCAAGGGTGAGTGCATTCTCTGCGGCAATTGCACCATCGTCTGTCCCCAGCACGCCAAGGAGGACATCAACGACGTGCCGATGATCAAGGTGCTGTTGGAGCGTCACGAGACGGTGTTTGCGCTCCTAGCGCCGAGCTTTTCTTCCTATTTTAATGTGTCGCTGGAAACCATGAGCGCCGCCCTCAGGGAGCTGGGCTTTGCCGACGTGTTTGAGGTGGCCGAGGGCGCCTACATGGTCAAATCGGCCTACGAAAAAATCATCGACGACAATCCCACCCAAACCTGGATCACCTCCTGCTGTGCCAGCGTCAATTATTATGTGCGCAAGCACCATCCCGAGGCGGCAAAATATCTCCTGCCTGTACTCACGCCGATGAAGGCCCACGCCAAGCTGTTGCGCGAGCGCTATCCCGAGGCGAAATTCGTCTTCATCGGCCCCTGCCTCTCAAAAAAAGGCGAGGCCTTCGAAAATGGCAGCAACGTCTCTGCCGTCCTCCTCTTTGAGGAGCTGGAGGATTGGTTTGCCGAAAAAAACGTCCGCCTCGTCGAGGAAGAAAACTTCCAGAACGAGCCGCGCCTGAGCCGCCTCTTCCCAATGTCCGGCGGCATTCTCGCCACCATGCGCCAAAGGCCCGAGCTCAATTATCTGCCCATCAACGGCTTTGAGGGCGTCGCCCAAACCATCGAGGACGTTGTCGCCGGTAAGCTCCCCAACTGCATCATCGAAATGAATTTTTGCAAGGGCGGCTGCGTCGGCGGCCCGTCCTTCCAGCGCAAGCATCTGGGCACCGTCCGCGGCGCCATGAAAACGCGCCAGGCAGCGGCGACGACCCGCTACGACGAGGATTACACCGTCCCAGAAGAGATTTCCCTCGAGAGCGTCATCAAGGGCCGCCGCGTCTTTTCCCTGGAGCCACCCGAGGAGCAGATCGCGGCGGTGCTCAGGCAGATGGACAAATTCTCGCCAGAGGATGAGCTCAACTGCGGCATGTGCGGCTACTCGACCTGCCGCGACAAGGCCCGCGCCGTGCTCCAAGGCAAGGCGGAAATCACCATGTGCATGCCCTACATTCGCAAGCGCGCCGAAAATTACGCCGACAAAATCATCGAGAGTATGCCGAGCGGCGTCCTGAGCGTTGACATGTCGCTCAATATTCTTCAGGCCAATCCTGCCGCCTGCGAAATTTTTGGCCTGCCCGCCGACAGCCTCATCGGCCAGCCGGTGCACACGATTCTCGACGACAGCGATTTTGTCAGCCTCCTGGCCTCCGACGAGGATACCGTCTCGGCCAATGTTTTTCTGCCTGACTACAGCCTCTATCTCGAGGAAACCCTGCACGTCAACCGCGAGGCCAATCTCATCATCTGCGTTCTCAAAAACGTCACCGATGAGAAAACCCGCCACCGCCGCGCCATGCAGAAAAAGCAGCAAGCCGCCGCCATCGCCGACGAAATTGTCGAAAAGCAGCTGCGCATGGTGCACGAAATTGCCTCCCTCCTTGGCGAAACGGCGTCGGAGACAAAAATCGCCATTAGCGATCTCAAGGACACAGTGATCACGGAGGACGACGATGGCTAAGGCAATGCGACAAAATCTCTTCCTCGACGCCGCCGTCATCAGCCGCAACCACGACGGCGAAAAAATCTGCGGCGATTTCTTCGGCCAATACGGCAGCCTCGAGCATCCCGTCTTCGTCCTCTCCGACGGCATGGGCAGCGGCGTCAAGGCCAACATCATGTCCACCATCACCGTGACCATCCTCGGCAGACTCCTGGAGCACGGCATCCCGCTGGCGGAATGCGTCGACACCATCGCCGCCTCCCTGCCCCTGTGCAAGGAGCGGGGCATCGCCTACTCGACCTTCACCGCCGCCGAGCTACGCGGCGACCAGCTATTTGTTGTCGAGTACGGCAACCCGACGGCGCTGCTCTTTCGCGATGGCAAGCCGGTGCCCAGCCGCGTCCATGTGCGCTTTGTCGGCGACAAGGAAATCCACGAGCGCACCATTCCCGTGCAGAGTGGCGACGTGCTGCTAATGATGAGCGACGGCGTCACCCACGCCGGCATCGGCGTCAGCACCATCGACGGCTGGCGCGAGCAGGACATTGCCAGCTTCCTCGCGGGCGCTCGGCTCTGCACCGACTGCGCCGCCGTCACTGCCGCCCGCCTCGATGCCGAATGCAGCCGCATGTCCGCGGGCCAGCTCGGCGACGACCGCACCATCTGCGTGCTGCGCTTCTGTCCCCACGCCACCACCAACGTCGCCATCGGCCCACCGGCAAAAAAACACAACGCCGACGCCCTCCTCCACCTCTTCTTTTCCAAGAAGGGCAAGCACATTGTCTGCGGCGGCAGCACGAGCCAGATGGTCAGCGACTATCTGCAAAAGCCCCTGGCGCTCATCCAGGGCTCGGGCAATGCCGAGGTGCCAGACATGGCGCGCATCGACGGCGTCGACCTCGTCACCGAGGGCATCATCACCATCGGCAAGCTCATCGAGCTGCGCACGCGCATCGAAAAGGAACCAACGATGGTGCTGGCCCTCGGCACGCTGCCCCACGAGCAGCTCTACCGCGCCCTGTTTATGGACAGCACCAACGTCAATATTTTCTTCGGCACTGCCTCCAACGAGGGCCACGACGGCACGCGCATCAATTTTGAAAACAAGCTCTCCACTGTCAAACAGCTCTGCGAATTGCTCCAATCCGCCGGGAAAATGACCCAGATCCAATATTATTAATCGCCTCACCCAGACGACAGAAACCCCAGCCTCGGCGCATTGCCAAGGCTGGGGTTTTGTTTGTCTGATGATGCAAATTCAATCGGCCGCTTGCGCGTCAATGATGCCTTCCACAAATCGGTGGAGGACGGCAGCCGCTTCGGCGCGGGTCGCCTTGCCCTGTGGGTCAAACTGGTTGTTCGCGCGCCCGGCGAGAATCCCCGCCTGCTGCATGGCGCTGACGGCATCCTTTGCCCACGCGGAAATCTTCGCCACGTCTGCAAAGGTCACAGCCGCCTGATTTTTCGGCAGGGTGTAACCCATCTTTTCAGCGTAGTTGGTCATGATCGCCGCCATCTGCTCGCGGGTGATGTCGCTATCCGGTGCGAAGGTCGTGGCAGAGGTGCCGTTGACGATGCCCTTGCTTGCCGCCCAGTTGACGTAGGCGCTGTAGTAGGCGCCATTCTTGACGTCGCTAAATTTCCCGCTCTCGTAATCTGACGGCTCAACGCCTGCCAGTCGCCCGAGGACCGTCACAAACATGCCGCGCGTGAGCGTCAGGTTCGGGCTGAAGGTCGTGGCGCTCGTGCCTGCAAAGAGCCCGCGGCGGGTGGCATAGAGAATGTCATCCTCTGCCCAGTGGCCGCTGACGTCGGTGAAGCTTATCGTTTGCT